>NZ_JBFTOX010000001.1:0-291993 GCF_056398185.1 Cupriavidus sp. 05L310 | reverse complement strand
GCCGCGCGCCTGCGCGCGCGCGGCCCCGAGTGGGAAAGCCGGGCCGCGGTGCTCGCCAGCGCCTCGGCGCACTGGCTGCGCCATACCGCGGGGTCACACATGACCGACCAGCAGGTGGATCTGCGGTTTGTGAGGGACAATTTCGGGCATGCGTCCATTGCCACCACGAGTGCCTACCTGCACACCGAAGACGATGCGCGGCATGAGGCCACGCAGGAACGTCACCGGATTGGGTGGACGCGTTAGGGCTAGCTCCCCTGCTGGCCTTCCTCTTATTTCCGCCGGGGGCAAGAGCTTACGGAACATCCCGTTTCATGACGCGGAATTTCCAACGAGATTGTGAATTTTCCAACGGCGTACCGCTCAGGTGCGCCGTTTTGCCATGGGCGGCAGGAATGCGTTGAGGCAAGCGGAGACGGATTCCGAATACCTTCGCGCCGGTTCACATCCTGGCTCAATCTAGCGATGAGCGGCACGCAATGCGCGAATGAGCTTCTGCACTAGCTGTTCATGTTGCTCCAGCGCCTCTTCAAGCGTGCAGGCTCCGTAGCTCTCGTTTTCTTCCGCCACCTTCCCAACAACACGAGTCACGAACAACGGTGTGTCCTTAGGTGCTGGCTCTGACACCCCGCGGAAACGGGTAGTGACCACGACGCCGCAGTCTTCCATCAGCGTGCGGCGGAAGATCAGTTCGTTTTCAGCCATCCAGCGCGACCACTCGTCCTGGTCCAACACCTGGACAGGCCGGTTCTCCGCATCCAGGATATAGAAACGACTCCATCTGGGTGATACTGATCGGGATCTCATAGGAGGATGATCGGAGTGGGTTGCAGCCATTCAATGCTGAATGGTCTCCCTAATTAGGCAGCCCATGCATTGGCCAGTCTAAATTCGTATCCCGGCGTGCAAGCCAAGCGTCCTTTGGCAACACTACGCGCGTTAGGAGCAGCACGACCGTAGCTGCGTTCGGTCGATCCATGGCAACATACTGTTGACTTGCACGGAATCCTGACCTGGGATTTGCACTGAATATTGACCCACCCGAGAGGCTGTTTAGGTGTCGCTTGGTGATGGGTGTTTGCTGATGCGTTTCTCCTTCTTGGGTTGGGTCGTGCTGTTCTTGAAACGATAGCTATCGTTGCCGGTCTCTACAATGTGGCAGTGATGAGGAGGCGGTCGAGTAGCGCCGTGGTCGTCTTGGCGTGGCCCATTCGGCGAAGCTCAGGTTGGTGCTGATGATCAGGCTGGTGCGCTCGTACAGCTTGCTGATCAGATGAGACAGCAAGACGCCACCGGTCTGGCTGAACGGCAGATAGCCGAGTTCATCCAGAATCACTAGATCGGCATACATGAGCCGCGTAGCCAGATGTCCCGGCTTGCCAGTCGACTGCTCCAGTTCCAGCGCGTTGACCAACTCCACGGTCGAGAAGAAGCGCACCCGGCGATGATGGTGTTCCACCGCCTGCACGCCGATGGCTGTGCCCAAATGGGTCTTGCCGGTGCCTGGGCCGCCCACCAGGACGATGTTGTAGGCGGACTCCAGGAACTCGCAGCGGTGTAGCTGCCGGATCAGGGCCTCGTTGACCACGTTGCAACTGAAGTCGAAACCGGTCAGATCCCGGTACGGGCGACCTTCATCTGATAGGCCAGCGAGCGCACCTCGCGCTCCGTTAGCTCAGCCTTGAGCAGGCGAGACAGGATGGCTACGGCAGCCTGGTAGGCGGGCGAATCCTGCGCCGCCAGATCGCCGAGGGCTTGCGCCATGCCGTGCAGCTTCAGCGACTTGAGCATCTCCATCACGACCTCATGCTGCATGATGCGCCTCCCGATCTCTCAGCCGCTCATAGCGGCCGACGTTGGCCTGGGGCTCGACCTGCAGGGCGAGCGCCTGAGGCGTCGTGATGGGTGGGACGGGCTCGCCTTCGAGCAGACGGCTCAGGATGTTCAGGATCGTCTGCTTGGAGGGTGCCTCCAGGGCCAGCTCCACCGCAGTCAGCACCGCCTGCTCATCGTGCAGCCGCACCAGTGCCAGGATCTCGACCATCTCCCGGTCGCCGCCCACCCGCTTGGGCAAGGTGGACTGCAAGCGTCGGAAGCCCTCCGGCAGCTCGCCGAACGGTGCGCCATTGCGCAGCGCCCTTGGCTTGCGCTGCAGCACCGCCAGATAGTGGCGCCAGTCGTACAGGGTTCGGCCCGGGCAGTGGCGGGCCGGGTAGGCGGGTGCCGTAACATCAGCGCGCAGGTAGCGCCTGACCGTGTTCCTGGAGATGCCCAGGGGTCTGGCGATCTCGCGCAGCGAGATCTGATCACGAAGATGCCAGCGTCGAATGATGCTTAATATGGCCACGTCGATCACTTCGAACTCCCGCCCGTTCCCGAGCAGGACAGTGTTCTATACGTGGGTCAACATTCGATGCAAAAACCAGCCTTACCTGGGTCAGGTTTGGATGCAAATCAACACGATTAGCTTCGCATAGTGGCCGAGTGCTGGCACACGCGTGGGGCAATGCGATCCGGCGCAGGCCACCAAAACGATGGTGCAACTTGGAAAGTTGCTCATTAAGAGGATCAATTGCTTCCGGGTTACCTTCTGCGCCACACTTCGTGCCTGCCGCGATCCTGGGCATGCAAAGGAAAGGCATGTTTTCCGAGATCCATGCCAATCAAGGTGACCTCGCACATGGCAGGCCCCTCCAAGAAGTGACGCCTCCAGCCAAGGTGAAGCGTCGGGGATCGGGCTGATCAATTCACGCTGGCGACTCTCACCGCGCCAACGGCCCGCAAACAATGTCCGTTTGGCGCTATCACACACGCAGCATGAATTCCGCAAAGGCCTCCGAGTCAAGCGGGCGGCTGACTAGATAGCCCTGAATGGCATCGCATCCGGCATCCTTCAACTCCGCCGCCTGGCGTTGGCACTCGACGCCTTCCGCGATTGTTTTCATTCCCAGCGAACGAGCGAGACCGACAATGCTTCGGATGATCGCCGACGCCTTCTCCGAATCGACCAGCGCTCGAACAAACGACTTGTCGATCTTCAGAGTATCGATGGGCAGTCGGACCAGATAGCCGAGACTGGAGTATCCAGAGCCGAAGTCGTCCAGCGATGTGGATATGCCGGCTAGCTTCAGCGCGGCAAGAACGGACGTTGCCTTTTCGATATCGCTCACCAGACTGTCCTCCGTGACTTCAATGTCGAGCATTGCGGGGGAGACGTCGTATGCCCTCGCGATACGGAGAATCATGTCTGTCAGTCCCCCACAGAGAAGTTGCCGAGCCGACAGATTGAGGCCGATCCGCGGTATGGACACACCCAGCCGTCGCCAGGTACCGATATGCCGGCAAACTGCATTGAGCAGCCATTCGACGAGGGCGCCTTCATATGGGGACTCAAGTAGCACATCCAGGAATGCGTATGGCATCAGCAATCCTCGTTCAGGATGACGCCAGCGAAGAAGCGCCTCAGCACCGATTGGGGAAGCATCCGCGAGTGCTATCTGAGGTTGGAAATGAAGCTCGAACTGGTTCGCGGCAAACGCCTCACGAAGATCCATGCGCAAGGCAAGGCGGTCACGCATGCCCCGGTCGAGTGCGCCATCGTACGCGCGCACCTGAAATCGGCCAGATGACTTCGCTGCGTACATGGCCGTGTCGGCACGACTCAGCAATGCCTCGGCTGATTCCGGCGCTTCTCTCAGTAGCGCGATGCCAATGCTAGCCGACAGGGAGACTGACCTTCCGCATGCCTCGAATGGCATTGCGAGCTCACTGAGCACCGCATGCGCGAACGCTTCTGCCGCCTTTTCGGTAGTATCGCGTAACAGCAGAACAAACTCGTCGCCCCCTACGCGCGCGGCGAAAAATTCAGGTGCGAGAATTGCGAGTAGCCTTTTCGCAAAGCCGCGCAGCAGATCATCGCCGACAGCATGACCGAACGCATCGTTGACTTCCTTGAAATGGTCCAGGTCAATAAACAGCACCGCCAGGGAAGCAGCATGCGTAAAATCTGATGAAGCAGCCTCGGCGACCGCGCCTGATAGCGCTTCCATGCACTTGCGCCGGTTGGGCAAACCAGTCAGATAGTCGTGACTAGCTTCAAACTCCAACAGCGCCGCGTGCTCGTGTTCGCGCGTGACGTCGCGGAAGAGTACCGTGATGCCATCGTCGTGGGCAAATGAGCGAGCCTCAAACCAGGTGCCGAGCGGTGCGTAATAGTCAGTATGCCGACCGGGGAGTCCAGTTGCCGCCGTCTGCTGATAGACGCGGTAGTAGCCGGAGTCCACCAAGTCCGGGTAACACTGCCATATGTCGCGTCCCAGCAGGTTTTGCCGCTCCTGCTGCAAGTATCGTTCAGCTGTATGGTTGAGATAGGTGAAGCGCCACGATCTGTCTATCGACATGAATCCGTCGCTCAGGCTATCAAGCATGTCACCAAGGTGAGGCGGTGCGGGCCGTCGGGCGCCGGCATCTTTCGGGCGGGGAGGACAAGAGTCAGTCTGTCGTTCCATTTTGTTTGGGGCCATCTGTTCGCTTCGGACCCAAAGGCATCGCACGTGCGCAAACCATGGGCTCATTGCATTCTAGCCGCGTTTGCCACCGCTACGAACATTGGGATGCGCTCGCGCCCCCCCTGGCTTTCATGGGGATGATGCTGCCCCCGCATGCAAGTCGGTCATTCATCGTGTGTTGCGCTTGTTATCAAGCGGACGACAAAACGCGACCACCTGCCCCCCAGAGTTAGTCCATACACAACATCGTCCGAGGCCTCCCCCAGCAAGCTCATCATTTTCGCCGTCCCCTTCAAGCACCTGTCGGAGATTTTATGCGACGGCCCGGGCTGGATCTCTACGCTCCATTGTCGCCAAGGCGCCCTGCCGTCTCCGGAACGATGAACGCACCCACCAGGTAGATGATGGTGACAACCGCCAGGAAGATGCCCAGCACCATGGGCAGTTCGGCCGGGGTGCTGGCGCACAGCGAAGCAAACGTCGGCATCATGCCACCGACGGCAAATCCGATATTCCATGACAGCCCGGTCCCCGTGGCACGGATGCTGGTGGGGAACCGTTCGTTCAGGAAAATGAGGATCGGGGCAAAGCCGCTGCAGCCCAGCATGGCCAGCACCACGGCATACAGGCCGAGCGTGGTGGTGTCCGGCGCCGCCGGCATCCACTGGTAGAGCAGCGGCAGCACCATCACGTTCAGCGCGCCG
The DNA here is from genome assembly GCF_056398185.1 of Cupriavidus sp. 05L310. Lineage (NCBI taxonomy): Bacteria > Pseudomonadati > Pseudomonadota > Betaproteobacteria > Burkholderiales > Burkholderiaceae > Cupriavidus > Cupriavidus sp. 05L310. The sequence continues at coordinate 286,781 of NZ_JBFTOX010000001.1, read as the reverse complement.
ATCAACAGGAAGGCTCGCTTGCGGCCGATCATCGTACTGAGGTGGCCGGCAAGAATCGATGCCACGATCACACCCAAACTGCTAGCCATCAGGATGGCGGCAGCCTCGCCAGCCGGTGCCTTCACCACCACCTTGAGGAAGGTCGGCAGATAGCCGGAGGTCAGGTAGTAGGCGCTGCCACCGCCCACGGTGAGCAGGATGTTGACGAAGAGGACGCCACGGTACTGGCGGGAGAAGATCACGCGCAGCGGGTTCTCAACCGGCGCGGCATGCCCCTTGGCCGCCTGCAACTGCTTCCACAGCGGAGACTCCTCCAGCGAGTTGAAGATGAACAGGCCGAGCAACGAGCTGATGATGCCGGAGAAGAACATGCAGCGCCAACCCCAGGCATCGAACGCTTCCCCCGGAAACAGCGCGGTCATCGCCATGTAGGTAATGGAAGCCAGCAATGCCCCGATGCCCGCGCCACCGCCACCGACCAGCCCGGAGACGGCGCCGCGCCAGGATGGGGGCACCGATTCGGTACCGATGGTGTGGGTGGATGCCACCACGCCACCAACGAAGATACCCTGCACCAGCCGGAGCAGGATAAACAAGGCTGGCGCAAGCAGCCCAACCTGACCCACCGTGGGCAGCAGGCCGAACGCCGCCGTGGACAAGCCAACGCCAGTGACGGCAACTACCATCGCCCCCTTGCGGCCGTGGCGGTCGGCATAAGAGCCGAAGATCGCCGAGCCGAGCGGCCGCATCAGCAGCGTCACGGCAAACGACGCATACACCGCCGCCAGCGACAGCATGGCGTGCTCCGACGGAAAAAACAGCCTGCCGATCACGGGCGCCACGAACAGCAGGATGAACAGGTCGAACAGGTCCAGCGCCCATCCCATGCACGACGCCGCCACGGCACCAAACACCTGGCGATTGCTCGCCGCTGGCAGCGCCTCGCTGATCGTCGCTGCACTCTTCTTTGCTACGGCTTCCATTGTTGTCTCCTTTGATTTGGATCTCTGCTTGGATCATTACGGCAGGGTTGGCGCGCGGGCGGTGCCTTGCCGCCAGGCAAGCGCTCCCCCCGCGATGCTTGCCCCGTGGCAGCGGGCATCGTTATCCGGTCAGTTCGTCCGGGATGCGAGCGGCCTTGCCGGCGCGCCCGCGATTGCCATCAGCTGCCGCGGAACGCCGGCTTGCGCTTGCCGTGGAACGCTTCCACGCCTTCGCGGAAATCGTCCGAGCTGCGCAGGCGGCTATAGCAATGCCCTTCCAGCTCGATGGCGATCGACAGCGGCGCGTCCTCGGTGTCGTTGAGCAGCTTCTTGGCGGTGCGCTGCGCCAGCGGCGAGAAGCCGCGCAGTTCGTCGACCAGCGCATCGGTGGCGGCTTCCAGCTCGGCGTCTGCCACGCATTCCACGGCGATGCCCCACTCATAAGCCTGCTTGCCCGAGATGCGGCGCGAGCGCATCACGATGTCCTTGGTGCGGCCGATGCCCACCATCTTCTGCAGGCGCGCCGAGCCGCCCGAGCCGGGGATCTGGCCGAGCTTCTGCTCCGGCAGCGCGTACTGCGTGGTCTCGGTGGCGATGCGGAAGTCGCACGCCAGGGACAGCTCGAAGCCCACGCCAAAGCAGTAGCCGCGGTTGGCGGCAATCACCGGCTTGCTGCAGCGCGCCGGTGCCGCCACGTTCCAGGCCAGTTGCGAGACATGCTCGGGCGATGCCTCCAGGAAGCCCTTGATATCGCCGCCGCTGGAAAAATGCTCGCCTTGCGAACGCAGCACGATCACGCGCACGCGATGGTCGGCATCAAGCGCCTCAATGACGGCGCGCAACTGGTCGCGCGCTGCCATGGCGATCACGTTGTAGGGTGGACGGTGCAGGATGATGTCCGCACGCTCGCGCCCGGCATCGATCTCCACGGAGAAGCCGTCGAGTTGCTGGAGCCGCTGCTGGTCGGGATGGATCATCTCGGTTGCCTGGGTCATGTCTTACTCCTTGATGGTATCGACAGGCGCGGCGTCCGCTGCCTGGTTGGGGTTGGGATTAGGGTCGGGGCTCACGGAATGCGGGGCCAGCGCGTAGTCGCCGGCGGACAGCTTGCGGCGCAGGATCTTGCCAACCGGCGACTTGGGAATCTCCGCCACGAAGACGTAGTCGCGCGGGCGCTTGAAATTGACCAGGTCAGAGCCGCGGCAGTAGGTATCCAGGGCTTGCGCGTCGATGTTGCCGCGCGGCTTGACGAAAGCCACCACCTTCTGGCCCCAGCGCGGATCCGGCACTCCGGCCACCGCCACCTCATCTACCGCCGGATGCAGCGACAGCACCGACTCGATATCGACCGGGGAGATGTTCTCGCCGCCGCTGATGATCATGTCGTCCACCCGCCCGCTGACGAAGAGGTCGCCCTCGGCATCGAAGTAGCCGGTGTCGCCGGTGAAGTACCAGCCATCGCGCAGCGATTTTGCATTGGCGTCGGCGCGGTTCCAGTAGCCCTCGAAGGCCTCGTCGCCGCGCAGGTCGGCGATGATCTGGCCTTCCTCGCCGGTAGCCGCCAGATCGTCGGGTGAGCGGGCATCCAGGCGCACCACGCGCAGGCGCGTGTTGATGCCGGCGCGCCCGGCGCTGCCGGGCTTGCGGGTGGCGCGCTGGTCCACGCTGAAGGTGTACACCTCCGACGAGCCGTAGTGGTTCACGAACAGCTCCGGCTCGAAGGCCTGCGCGAGGCGGCGCAGCAGGCCGTCGCTCATCGAGGCGCCGGCAAAGCCGAGCTTGGTCGCGCTGCGCACGACGGAGGCATCGAACCCCGGATCGGCCAGCAGGTCGTGGTATAGCGTCGGCACCAGGTACAGGCAGCTGATTCTGTGGGTGGCGATCTCCTTGAGCGCCTGCCCGGCGTTCCAGCGCCGCACGCAGACGAACAGGCCGTCCACCAGCGCCATTGCCAGCAGCGAGCGTACGCCCATGGTGTGGTAGAGCGGCATCACGCCAAGGGTGCGCTCACCATGGCGATACAGGTTCTGCGCCACGTGCGCCAGCGCCGCGGCACGCTCCTGCTGGTGGCGGCGCGGCACGCCCTTGGGCTTGCCGGTGGTGCCCGAGGTGTAGAGCATCAGCGAGACATCGCCCGCTTCTGCCACCGGGCCGCCATGCAGCGCAACGCTGTCCAGCAGCGAAGCGAAGGACATCGAGCCGCCAGCCGCGCAGTCCAGCGCTATGCAGGGCACGGCCTGCGCCGCCGGGCTGCCCAGCACCGCATCGGCGCTGACCGGCTCGAACACCAGCGCCTTGACGCCGGCATCCTGCACGCAGTAATCGAGCTCCTCCGGCTTGGCACGCCAGTTCAGCGGCACCATCACGATGCCGGCGAACTGGCAGGCCCAGTGCAGCGTCGCCATTTCCCAGCGGTTTTGCAGAACGGCCAGCAGGCGATCGCCCGGCGCCAGGCCGATCTCGCGCAGGCCGGACGCCACGCACCGGATGCGCTCGTACCATTGCGCATAGGTAAGCATCAGGTCGCCGTCGACAATGGCGGGCGCGTGCGGGCTGCGCTCCACGCTTTGCAGGAAGGTGCGGCCTAGATCAAGCATCGCAGGCCTCCTGGGTATCTACGCCGGCAGCAGCATAACGAGCCCGTGCACGGATCGCGGCTACGTCGAGCACGGCGGCCACGATGGGGGTGTAGCCCGTACAGCGGCACAGGTGGCCGGACAGCATGTCGCGCACCTGCGCTTCGCTGGGTTCCGGCACGCGCTCCAGGTAGTCCGCGCACGACATCAGAATGCCGGCCGTGCAGAAGCCGCACTGCAGCGCGTGGTGGCGGCGGAAGGCTTCTTGCAGATCGCCCAGTCCCTCGGCCGGCGCCAGCCCTTCGACGGTATCGATGGCCCGGTGCTCGGCCTGCACCGCCAGCATCAGGCACGAGCGCGCGGCAACGCCGTCGACGCGTACCGTGCATGCGCCGCAGACGCCGTGCTCGCAACCCACATGGGTGCCGGTGGCACCGAGCTCGTGGCGCAGGAAGTCCGACAACAGCTCGCGCGGCTCGCAATAGCCGCTGCGCTCGCGGCCGTTCAGGGTCAGGGTGATGCGGCGTTGCTCCTGGCGCTGCATCACCTCGGCGGGCTTGCCGGATACGGCGCCCTTGGTGGTCTTGCTCATTTTGCCTCCTCGATCACACGCATGCCCAGTTGCCGCACAAGGTGCCGGCGGTACTGCGCGCTGATATGGGCGTCGTCCTGCGCGCCCAGTTTCCAACTGAAATCGTTGATGGCCTCCTCCAGGTCCTTGCCCTGCAGGCGCGGCCAGGTTTCCAGCACCGGCCGGTCCGCCACGCCGCCAACCGCCAGCGCGATGGCGTCATCGGTCACGGTGGCCGCGCAGGCCACCAGCGCAAAATCGCCATGGCGTGCGGAGAACTCGGCAAAGCCGTAGCGCGCGCCGGGGCGCCGCAGCGGAAAGCGCACCGCCTCCACCAGCTCGTCGGGCTCGCGCGCCGTCATCAACATGCCCTGGAAGAAACTGGCCGCAGGCAGCACGCGGCGGCGGCGGGCTGAACGCAACACCACCTCGCCGCCCAGCGCGGTCAGCACCAGGGGCAATTCCGCGCTCGGGTCGGCATGGGCGACCGAGCCGCACACGGTGCCGCGATTCCGGATCTGGAAATGCGAGATATGCGGAAAGGCCATGGCCAGCAGCGGCACCTCGTCGGCCAGCGTGGTGCGCCATTCGACGCTGCCCTGCGTGGCCGCGGCACCCACCACCAGGTGAGCGTCTTCCACCCGCACCGTGTTCAGCTCGGCGGTGCGCGAGATATCGATCAGCAGTTGCGGCGCCGCCAGGCGCATGTTGAGCACCGCCATCAGCGACTGGCCACCGGCCAGCACGCGCGCGCCCTCGCCGCCGCGGGCCAGCGCATCGAGCGCTTGCTGCGTGGTTTCGGCGCGCAGGTAATCGAAAGCGGATGGTTTCATCGACGGACTCCCAAACGGGCCAGCAGGCGGGCAAGCCAGCCTTGCGGCCGTACCGGCTTGCCGGCGGCCTGGCGGCCGAGCGATTCAAACAACTGGCGCAGCACCACCTTGGCGGCGCCTTCCAGCATGCGTCCGCCCACGGCAGCGACCTTGCCGGATACCTCGGCCTCGTAGTCGTAACTCAGGCGCGTGCCGCTGCCATGCGGGACCAGCTCCACCAGGCCGGCGCCGCGCGCACTGCCCAGCGAGGACATGCCTGCGCCTGCCAGCCGCAGCCGGCGCGGGGGATCGAGGTCCGACAGTGCGATCTCCGCCTCGAAGCGGGCCTTGATCATGCCAACCCCCACCGTCACGTCGGCGCGGTAGTGATTCTCGGCGGTGCGCTCCAGCGCGTGGCAGCCTGGCACCACCTTGGCCAGTGCCTGCGGGTCCACCAGCACGGCGAAGATGGCTTCGGGCGTGGCATCCAGATCCACTGAGCCGCGCGCGGTGAGCGCCTTGCCGCTGCCCTTGCGGGCCGCGGGCACGGCGGCCTCGCGCATCGCTTCGAGCAGCTCGGGGCGCGACGGCGGCGGATCGTCGAAGCCCACCATGGCCATCACCTTGGCCGGGGTCAGCGGCAGGCGGATGTCCTGCTCGCCGAGCGCGTCGGCCACCGCGTTGGCGATGCAGGGCGGCGTGCTCATGTTGTTGCCCTCGCCCAGGCCCTTGGCGCCGAGCGGCGTGAAGGGGCTTGGCGTTTCCAAGTGCACAATCACCGGGTCCGGCACCTCGCAGGTGGTCGGCATCAGGTAGTCGGCCAGCGTGCCGGACTGGAAGCTGCCGTCGGCGCCGTAGCGGAACTCTTCCATCAGCGCCGCGCCCAGCCCTTGGGCGAAGGCACCGCGGATCTGGCCATCGGCCAGCGCCGGGTTGAGCAGCGTGCCGGCGTCGTGCGCGGTCACGTAGCGGTCGATGCGCACGCGCCCCGTGGCGCGGTCGATCTCTACGCCGCACATGTCGAAGGCAAAGCCGTAGGCGGCCGAGGTGTTGATGCGGTCGTTCTCATCCGGCGCTTCCAGGTTGGGCGGCGACCAGAACACCGTCTCGCGCAGGCCCGGCTCCTCTCCGGCCGGCAACTGCTGCGGTGACCAGTGCGGCGCATTGCTGGCCACGCGCGTGAAGGGCAGGCCAGATTCGGGCGCGCCTTTGCGGGCAATGCGGCCGTCTTCGAACACCACCTCGGCGGGCGTGCAGCCGAACTGCGGTGCCACGATGCGCGCCAACTTGTCGCGCACCCGCTCGGCGGCCAGGTGCACTGTGCCGGCCACGGCGCCAGCGAAACGGCTGGAGTAGTTGCCGGCGGCGACCGACCATGCATCCTTGTGCGTATCGAACTCGACGTTCACGACCACGTCGGCCGGATTCACGCCGAGCACATCGGCCACCACCTGCGCGCACACTGTCATATGGCCCTGCCCGGCCGGCGTCGAGGCAATGGTGACCACCACGCCGCCGAGCAGGTCGACGCTGACCGTGGCGCTGGCGATGGCGCCGTTCTTCGGCCCCGCTTTCTTGCGCGCCTCGGCGGGCATGGCGGTGGTGATATAGCCCATGTTCGACACCGAGGGCTCGACGATGGCGGCAAAGCCAATGCCATAGAGCCGGCCCTCGGCGCGTGCGACATCGCGGCGGCACGTCAGCTCGTGGTAGCCGCCTTCTTCCAGCGCGCGCGCCAGCGCCAGCTGGTAGTTGCCGGAGTCCAGCAACGCGCCCGCCGCGGCGCGATAGGGAAAGGCATCGGCGGCGACAAAGTTGCGGCGATACACATCGAGTGGATCGAGCCCGAGTTGTGTCGCGATGCGATGCACCAGCCGCTCCAGCGCAAAATACACCTGCGGGCCGCCAAAGCCCCGCACCAGGCCGGTGGGCGTCTTGTTGGTCATCACCACGCGGTTGCGCACCAGCAGGTTGGGAATGTCATAGGCGCCAGTCAGGCAGCCATGCATGCGGTAGAAGGTAGCGGGCTCCGGCGCGCGCAGATAGCCGCCGCAGTCTTCGATCTGGTCATAGGCCAGTGCTTTGATGCGGCCGTCTGACTCCACCGCGGCTTCCAGCGTGGACAGCCGCGCGGTGGCGGAGGTGGCGGCGCTGAGATGTTCGAGGCGGTCCTCCACCCACTTCACCGGCGCGCCGGCCTTGCGGGACGCCAGGCACATCAGCACCGCGTAAGGAAACACCGCCTGCTTCACGCCAAAGCTGCCGCCGGAATCGCGCGGGGCCTTGTGGCGCAGCCGGTTGGCCGGCACCTTGAGCGCCATCGCCATCACCGCATGCAGCGAGAACGGCCCCATGAAATTGGAGGTGACGTCGTAGCCTTCGTCACCGGGCAGGAACTCGGCAATCACCACGCCGCATTCGATCGGCGTGCAGGTGTTGCGCGGATAGTGCGCGGTCAGCGTGACCCGGTGCGGAGCCGCGGCAAAGGCGGCTTCAGGCTCGCCGTAGCGGAAGTGGCGGTCGCTCACCACATTGGCGCCTACGCCGGGATGCAGGATGGGCGCATCGTCGGCCAGCGCGGCCTCGATCGATACCACCGGCGGCAACACGCGGTAATTCACCCGCACCAGGTCGAGCGCGTCTTCGGCCAGGGCACGGCTCTCGGCCATTACCACGGCCACCGGCTCGCCCACATAGCGCACGCGGTCCGTGGCCAGCGCCCATTGCTCCATCGGCGCCTTCACCCCCACCACGAAGGGGCGCGACCAGGCTGCCAGGTCGGCGCCGGTCAGCACCCCATGCACGCCCGGCGCGGCAAGTGCCGCGCTGGCATCGATGGTGCCAAGTTCGGCATGCGCATGCGGGGACCGCACGATAGCGGCGTGCAGGGTGCCCGGCTTCACGCCCAGGTCGTCGCCATAGCGGCCACGGCCGGTGAGGATCGCGGCGTCCTCGAGCCGCTCCATCGAGCGGCCGACGTGACGCTGGCGCGAGGCCGCGCCGGCCGCTGCGGATTCAAGGTGGATAGCCGCCGCTGCGGCGGGCAGGCTGCGCTTGTCGCTCATGACCGGCCCTCCCGCGTGGCGGAACTGGCACGGTCCATCTGGTTAGCGGGGATTGCGGGCCGGCACGGGGAGATGCCACGCGGCACGGGGCGAACGCCCGCTACCGCTGTCTCCAGTGTCGTGCCGGTCATGCCGCCAGCATCGTTCTGTCTCATTCCTGACTCCGTTCTGCGCGCCGGACCCGGTGGGCGAATCCGCCGGTTCATGCAACGTTGAACAGGAGCTTAGTGAGAATATGGTATTAGTTCTAATATTGTTTTTTGATTGTGCTAATCATTTTTAATGATGCCAGGCAGGGCGGTCCTTAGTAGGCACATGTTGCCTCACAGCACGTCAAAGATAAGGGTTTCCCCCATATATCGACCAGGCTTTCCGAGACCTGCCGCAGCAAAAAAGCTGATACGCTCAGTCCCGTTACACAAATTCGTTGATACCGAATCGACCCACTTAGCATGGACCTCAGACAGATCCAGTACTTCATTGCGCTGTTCGAAGACGGCTCCGTCACGCGCGCGGCCAAGCGGCTGAATATCGTGCAACCGGCGCTCAGCATGCAGATCGCCAAGCTGGAAGAAGAGTTCGGACAGAAGCTGTTCGATCGCATCCCGCACGGGATGGTGCCGACAGCGGCCGGCCGCATGATGTACCGCCTGTGCCTGCCGATCACGCGGGACCTCGCCAACGCCCGGCAGCAACTGATGCAACGCGAGGAGCAGGTGGCCGGCAACATCTCCATCGGTATGGTGGCTTCCGAAACGGAAAGCGTGCTGGTGGGGTCGCTGGTGCGCTTCAATGCGCGCTACCCGAATGTGGAGGTATCGGTGGCGGACGGCTTCAGCGCCACGCTGATCGACCTGGTCTCCGCCGGCCAGCTCGACGCGGCCGTGGTGCATAAGCCCCGTGGCAAGCTCTCGCTCCATGTGCAATCCCTTCATGACGAGGAAATGGTGCTGGTTACCAGCGCCGAGCATGGCCCGGAACTGCCGGCGGCGGTGGAACTCACCAAGCTGCCCGGGCTGGAACTGGTGCTGCCCACCAAACGCCACGGCTTGCGCGGCGTGCTGGATGCGGCCACGCAACTGGAAGACGTGACCCTGCAGCCGAAGTTCGAGATCGACATCCTTGGCACCATCGTCCAGTTCGTCGAGGCCACGCGCTTTGCCACGGTGCTGCCGCGCATCGTGGTGCAACGCGCGGTGGACGAGGGCCGGCTGCGCATGTACCCCATCCTGGCGCCGCGCATCGTGCGCCACCTGGTGTGCGTGAGCCATCCGCAGCGCCCGCTCAGCACAGCAGCCGATGCGCTGATCGCGATCGTGGCCGAGGAGATCCGGAGGGTGTCAGGCACCGCCGCCTGATCCGGGTGCGGCGGCCCTGGCTACCCCTGCCCTTGCATCGGGCTGCGCACCGCGCGCGGCGCATCGCTGCCAGCCGGTCCATGTTGCCGAGGTGGCGCAGCCAGCTGCGCAGGGTCAGCGCCCCTTCGGGCAATGGCGCGGCTTACGGCGCGCTGTTCGTCGTTTCGGCGGGTTGTCTGGGCATGGCGTGACTCCTGGGTCGTCGGTGTGCGGCTCAGGCCAAACTGGTCCAGACTGGCCCCGTCGCACTCAATGTGAGGCAAGCCTAGTCAGGAAGGTGCATCAGGTCTAATACTGTTTATTGATCCGAAATATCATAGTTTCTGATAAACGTGTTTGACCCGATGACAGGCGAGAGGCGCTGAACGCTAATGCCGCGCTCGAACAGTGTCCTGCGGGCAGCGCCCTCGCCATCTGCCGCCGTGCCAGATAGGCCGCCGAGCCAGCAAACGTAATCGACGATTTCAGAGACCACGGCGAACTGCCAGGGCGCGGAACTGCCCAGGTTCCAGAACCCAGGCGCCTTGCCGTTCAGTTTGTGGTGCGGCAGCAGCGAGGCGCTATCCGATAGCCAGGCAATGCCGGATCCCCGGCAGCCGAAGAACTTGTACGGCGCGATATTGATCCCGTCGACGGGCGTCTTCTGCAGGTCGATCAGGCCGTGCGGCGCGTGCTGTACCGCGTCCACGATGATGTAGAGGCCGGGCTTGACCAGCCGCGCCCGCCGCACGATTTCCTCAATGTCCAGCTTCGCGCCGGAGATGTACCGTGGGGGCTTTGTCATGGCAGCAGGGATAGGCGCGAGGGTGACGGTCTTGAACGTGGTCGCAAGCGGCGCGCCGCTGGATCCCACCGTACGAGGCGAGCTTGCGATCAGACTCCTTACTCTACTGGATTTTCATGCGTAGGCGCTTGGGTCAGCGAAATGGCTCGCTGGTTATTTCGACCACGCTACCGTGAAGTTACTTAATCCTGCATCGCCTACGCGACGAGCATCATTTTCCGGAATCAGCGACGTTCCTCGTTCTCAACCGCGCATCCCGGCCGGTGAATCGTTAAGCTCGTGCACGACAATACGCGCCTTGCCTGCGACTTTCGCACGATACATTGCGGCATCCGCGGCGCGTAACAGGGCTTCGCCACTCAATGAGGCTGCCTGGTCGTGCGGTAGCACGCCGATACTCGCCGATAATTGGACGACGTTCGCCCCGAACCTTATGGGCTGGCTCAGTGTCCGCAGGATTGCGCGTGCAATCTTCTCCAGTGCAGCACGATCGAACGCAGGGCCGGTCAGAAGCAACGTGAACTCATCCCCTGCATGCCGCGCAACCAGATCCCCGCCACGTACGCAGCGGCTGATCCGGCGCGCGGCTTCAACAAGTACTTCGTCGCCGCACTGATGCCCGTATGTATCGTTGACAGCCTTGAAGCCATCCAGGTCGATAAACATGATGGCAGCCACACCGTCGCCGCTTGCTGCGCACGCCTCATCCAGCCTCTCGAGGAACGAGCGTCTGTTAGGCAGGCCGGTCAGCGCGTCGTGGAACGCCTGATGCCGCAGGCGATCAAGCAATGCCGTTCGCTCAGTCACATCCTGCACCAGCAGGTAGTACCCATCAGCCGCCTGATCGTGGACCCGACGCGGCACCAGCACACCGCGCAGGACACGTCGACTCCCGTTAAGCGTCGCTCCAACCTCGTACTCGACCCTTTCGCCGTTGAGCACGCGTTGGACGTACGGCTCGATGGCAGCAGCATAGTCAGCGTCGAGAACTTCATGGGTGAGTCGTCCCACGATCTCCTCCGGGTCCAACCCCAGCCACTCGCGATAGGTTGAGTTGGCGAACCGAAAACGTCGCTCACTGTCGACGTAAGCGACCAGCACCGGCAAATTGTCAGCAATGGCGCGCAAATCTACCCGCGTGTCTCCCAATTGCCGCTCGGCGGTCGTCAGTTGCTCGCGCGCCCTGCGCAGAACCTCCGAGGCCTCATGCGCTCCCCGATGCAACGCAGCCTCCCGCGCATCGCGCGCGGCTTTTTCCCGTTGCTCCGCCTGGGTATCGTGAATGACAAACAGCCAGCCTCCGTCGCGGGTCGACGTCGTCTGCTTCGGTGCCACCTGCACTCGCGCTGGCCTACTTTGCTTGTTGCGCAACCGGAACGTTACGTCGAGCGTCCGGACCTCGACCCCGCGGCCACGATTAAGTGCCTGCACGGCCTGTTCAAGGTTGGTCCGGTCGCTCGCATCCAGCAGATCGAGGATGTTCGTTTTCGGCAGCGGAGCGCGCGAGTGCGCGAAGAATTTCACGCAGGCATCATTCATGTGCCGCCACTCCCAGTCCCTTCCGATATGCGCGATAGCGACCGGCGTTCGATGGAACGTCTCGACGTAAAGCGCATGCTGGGCTTGAAGTCGGTCGATCGCGTGAAGCACCTCCAAACGATCAGAGCTGTCCAGCTTGCGCAGGCCAACTTCGTGCTCGATCATTTGTCCCAAGTCTACTAGCATCTGACGTTGTTGGCGCCTGAAGCGCCGCGGCAACGCGTGCATCACACATAGCATACCGATGGGTCGGCCGCACGGTAGACGCAGCGCAATGCCTGCGAAAAAGCGGAACAGCAATTCGCTGGTTGCCAGTGGCCCTTGCGCAAGCTCCGCATCGGACAGCGCATCCCTGACGACGAACGGTTCCTCGCATTGGAGCGTCCGACTATAGTACGTCTCCACATGGAATACGACGTCCCGTTCGCACCCGCTTGCGCCCATGACTTCTGGCTGGCCCAGTCTGTCGAGACATACGACGGATATTGGTAAATTCAGCGCGCGCGCGGCGACCCGGGTCACGCGCTCAAAGTACTGATCGTAGTCGCTTTCTGGTGGCATGGTGGCGCTGGCTGGTTATCGTTGTTGCTGCTGCGCATCCATGATGCATTCGTCTTTCACGCTCCATGCTCCGTTCCGGTCAGATTGTGAAACGCACTTATTGACGTCCTCGCCGATCACGTCACACGCAGGGAAGTCGGCGCGGCAATTCGCTGAGGCAGGCTCGTCTCTTTACTCGGCGGCTCACGCGCTCGCCTTGACCGTTAAGACGATATGCAAGGCACGGCGTAAGAATGATCCCGGCGACTTTGCGTGGGCTCACCTGATTGGCACGCCGCAATGGAGGATTTTGGCAGGCCGTTATAACGGCGCTTGACAACGGTGCCACGACCATGATTGTCGTCGGTGACGTGGCATCGCAGATCGCGCCGCGCGGCGTATGACACATTAAGGCTATTCCACCGCCGGAAGGTGCAGCGTAACGGTCGTGCCCTTGCCTACTTCGCTCTCAAGAGAAATATGGCCGCGATGTAGCAGCACAATCTCACGCACGAGGGCAAGGCCCAGACCATCGCCGGCCGACCCATGCTGCAGCTTGCCTCGGAAAAATTTGTCGAACACCAGCCCGAGTTCGTCAACTTTGATCCCCATGCCTCGATCGGTCACTTTCAGCATGGCGTTGCGGCGTTCGTCCGACGCGCTAGCGACCGAGATGTTGACCTCTCTCCCAAGCCCGTACTTCACGGCATTCTCCAGCAAATGGCGTATCACGCTGGCGAGGGAGGCGGAGTCACCCATCACACAGACAGGCTCTCTCGCGGACTCCAGCGTCACCCGGCTATCGTCCGTGAACCCTGCCTCAACAACGTCTCGCACGAGCCTTGCGAGATCCACCCGATGAAACGTCATCTCGGATGCTCCTAGTGTTTCCAGGCGCGTCAGTTGAAGATGATTCGAAACGAACTGGCTGATGCGCTGGGCTTGCGAACGAATCGTGCGATAGATGCCAAGGCGTTTTTCCGGGGGGATCAGATCGGCGGCGAGGAGGTCGGCATATCCGACGACGTTTGCGATGGGTATCTTGATTTCAGCTTCTGCGGTAGCAATGAAATGCGATTTGGCCCGTTCCTCGCGCCGCATTGCGCTTACGTCCCAGACAGCCACCACACAGCCAGCGCCGTCGCTGGTATGCACAACACGAATGGCGTAGCTGGATGAATCCGCTATATCGAACTCGATAACGCCGCTAAATTCGTGCGAGACTGCGGCACAGTCGATCTTCGCAAGTAGTTCGGACGGGGTGACTGAGTCCCGCGTGGGACGTCGGCCTCGATACAGAAGGTCAACGAACCGTTGTGGCGTGGCGCCGCGCAAGTCCCCGGGCGAAACGTCCAGGGCGTCGCACAGCCCGCCGTTGGCGTCTTCCACGTGGCGATCCTTATCGAAAATGGCAACGCCGTCCGGCAACGCAAAGAACAGCGCATGCAGGTGCTGGTTCCTTTCTCGTAGCCGGCGGCTGACCACTGCCTCGCGATCCGCTAGCTTCGCCATCCTCTTGATTGACTTGGCCTGGCGCATCTGGACGAGGATGATCAGCGCGGATACGAAGCTTGCGATGCAAGCGACGAGGAGCAGCCTGCTGCGGTACGTTGATAGTGCTTCATGGAGGTCGTAGCCGATCACGACCGCCAGGTTTCCTCTCGACAGCCGATGTACGCCATAAATGCGCTCGACGTCGTCCAGTGGGCTCTTCTCCACCACTTCGGCGTGGGCCGCGGCAGCTACGGCTCGCCGGGCCGCAGAGCTCGCCGGCAGCGGTTGCCCAGGGTCGGAAGCCGCCCCGCTCCAACGCACCCGGTAGATGAGATCATTGGTACCCAGCAGACCGATTGCACCCCGGCTGCCCAAATAGATGCTTTTGTAGATGCTCGTCAGGGAGAGTGGGTCAAGCGACACCACTACGACCCCCATGAAACGGCCGGTCGGCCCAACGATTCCCTTGGAAAGCAGAACTACCCAGCGACCTGAACTGCGCCCCCGCAGCGGCTTGCTGACAAACAATGTCGGCCTGGGATTGTCGGCGTGTATGCGCAAATGCTCGCTATCGCCTAGGTCAAGCGCTTCGAATGTCGGATTGGTCGATGCCCTGAGGACGCCACTTTCGTCCAGAATCGCGGTTTGAAGGAAGGGTTCGGCACCGAGATGACCGTTGCGGGTCCATTCGGCAAGCGGCAAATCCAGCCCCCGTTCGATGACGGCGCCGCCTAGCAGGGAGGTCAGTTGGTCCGCCTCCATCAATGTGCGCTCGACGTGCTGGCCGAGGGTATAGGCAAGCCGGTCGGCATCAGCCTGGATCCTGCGTAATTCGCTGCCTCTGTCCCATCCGGCCCAGAGCGCGAACCCCAGCCAGACCGACAATACGAGCATGAATGCCGAAATGCCCGGGGTGATGGTGCGCGCCGTGCCTTCGGCCGCTAGCGGCCTATATATCTCCAGACCCATGAATCCTAGCCACCCCGAAAAGATGAAATGAACGCGCTAGGAAACGGCGAGCGCCGTCCCCCGCCTCCGAACCCGGTGTGCGGTTTTCCCGCGACGGGCTCTCGAGTCAGTTGTTAGATCGCGGCGTCCTCGAGCCGCTCCATCGCGCGGCCCACGTGACGCTGGCGCCCGGCCGCAGTGGATTCAAGGTGGACGGCCGCTGCTGCTGCCGGCAGGCTGCGCATGTCGCTCATGACCGGTCCTCCCGCGTGGCGGGACCGGGGCGGTCGATCTGGCTAGCGGGGATTGCGGGCCGGCACGGGAAAGCGTGTCGCGGCGCGGGGCAAACGCCCGCTGCCGCTGTTTCCTGTGTCGTGCCGGTCATGCCGCCAGCATCGTTTGTTCTCATTCCTGACTCCGTTCTGCGCGCCGGACCCAGTGGGCGAATCCGCTGGTTCATGCAACATCGAGCAGGAGCTTAGTGAGAATATGGTATTAGTTATAATATTATTTTTTGATTGCATTCATCACTTCTAATGATGTCGAGCAGGGCGGTGCTTAGTGGGCACATACGGCCTCACCGCGCGCCACAGATAAGGGTTTTCCCCAGTTATCGGCCAGGCTTTCCGAGGCCTGCCGCAGCAAAAAAATGATACGCTCAGTCACGTTACACAGATTCATTGATACCTAATCGACCCACTTAGCAGACGAGGAAATGGTGCTGGTCACCAGCGCCGAGCATGGCCCGGAACTGCCGGCGGCGGTGGAACTCACCAAGCTGCCCGGGCTGGAACTGGTGCTGCCCACCAAACGCCATGGCTTGCGCGGCGTGCTGGACGCCGCGACGCAGATCGAAGACCTCACGCTGCAGCCAAAATTCGAGATCGGCATCCTCGGCACCATCGTGCAGTTCGTCGAGGCCACGCGTTTTGCCACGGTGCTGCCACGCATCGTGGTGCAGCGCGCGGTGGATGAGGGCCGGCGAATCTGGGCGCTTCCTGGCAAGCCACCTCAGGACGAAGACTGACATTCACAATCGCAGGAAGTAACTTCACGGTAGCGTGGTCGAAATAACCAGCGAACCATTTCGTGGCCCAAGAGCCTACGCATGAAAATCCAGTAGAGTAAGGAGTCTGATCGCAAGCTCGCCTCGTACGGTGGGACCCAGCGGCACGCCGCTTGCGACCACGTTTAAGGCCGTCACCCCCGCACCTATCCCTGCTGCCATGACCAAGCCCTCACGGTCCTCGACTGTCAAGCATTCTGTTGATCACCCTGAGTCGCCCACGCTCGCGCCACGCGGCTTCGTCCAGGTTCGCGGCGCACGGGAGCACAACCTGAAGAATGTCGACGTCGACATTCCCCGCGATGCGTTGGTGGTGTTTACCGGCGTGTCCGGTTCCGGCAAGTCGTCGCTCGCATTCGGCACGCTGTACGCGGAAGCGCAGCGGCGTTACTTCGAGTCGGTCGCGCCCTACGCGCGGCGGCTGATCGAGCAGGTCGGTGCGCCCGACGTCGATGCGATCGAAGGCCTGCCGCCGGCGGTCGCCTTGCAGCAGCAGCGTGGCACGCCGAGCGCGCGTTCGTCAGTGGGCAGCGTGACGACGCTGTCGAGCCTCGTCCGGATGATGTACTCGCGAACCGGCAGCTACCCGCCGAAGCAGCCAATGCTGTATGCGGAGGACTTCTCGCCGAATACGGTACAGGGCGCCTGCCCGACCTGCCATGGGCTCGGCCGCGTATATAGCGTGACCGAACGCTCGCTGGTGCCCGACGACTCGCTCACGATTCGCGAGCGCGCGATCGCGGCATGGCCGCCCGCTTGGCACGGTCAGAATCTGCGCGACATACTCGTCACGCTCGGTTACGACGTCGACACGCCGTGGCGCGATCTGCCGAAGAAAGACCGCGACTGGATTCTGTTCACCGACGAACAGCCAACGGTGCCGGTCTATGCCGGCTTCACGCCGAAGGAGACGCGCGCCGCCCTCAGGCGCAAGGCACAGCCCAGCTACCAGGGCACGTTCACCGGCGCGCGCCGGTACGTGTTACATACCTTCGCAAACACGCAGAGCGCGTTGATGAAGAAACGCGTGTCGCAGTTCATGATCGGCGGCGAATGTCCGTCGTGTCACGGTAAGCGTCTGAAGGCGGAAGCACTCTCGGTGACATTCGCCGGTATGGATATCGGCGAGCTGTCACAACTCCCCATCGCTCGGCTCGCTGCGTTGCTCGAACCCGTCTCGCGCGGCCAGTGGCCGTCTTCCAGCACATCTCCCGACGGCGCGATTCTCGACAGGAACAGCCGGCGCAAGGCGACCGCCAGACGTGTCGCGGCCGGCGGACAGGCTCACCAGGGGGCGCCTGACGTGCGCCGTACGCCTAACCTGTCCGACGAGAAGCGTGTGGCAGCGCAGCGGCTCGCGATCGAACTGCTCGAACGTCTGAAAACCTTGATCGACCTCGGTCTCGGCTATCTTGCGCTGGACCGTGCGACGCCAACGCTGTCCTCCGGAGAACTGCAACGGCTGCGGCTCGCGACGCAGTTGTCGTCACAACTATTCGGCGTTGTTTACGTGCTCGACGAGCCGTCTGCCGGACTGCATCCCGCGGACGGCGATGCGTTGCTCGAAGCGTTGCAGCGCCTGAAGGCTGCGGGCAATTCCCTGTTCGTGGTCGAGCACGACATTGGCGCGATGCGGCGCGCCGACTGGCTCGTCGACGTGGGCCCGGATGCCGGCGAGGCGGGCGGACGTGTGATCTACAGCGGACCACCCGCCGGCCTTGCAGATGTCGAAAACTCGCGCACACGCCGCTACCTGTTTGCGCAAGGCGAGTTAGAGGCGCAGGCGAGCGAGGCTGCGACCCGTCCGCGCCGCGAGTCCCGCGGCTGGCTGCGGCTCGAAGACGTGACGCGCAACAATCTGCACAATCTTGCTGCGGATTTTCCACTGGGTTGCCTGACCACGGTAACGGGCATCTCGGGCTCCGGCAAGTCCAGCCTCGTGAGCCAGGCGCTGACGGAGCTTGTGGCGGAACATCTCGGGCGCACAGCCGATCTTGCCGAAGACGATGAAGTCGACCCGCTCTTTGCCACCCCGCCCGTCACGACGGACGGGCGGATCACAGCCGGCATGGACAAGATCAAACGTCTCGTGCGCGTCGACCAGAAGCCGATTGGCCGTACGCCGCGCTCGAATCTCGCGACCTATTGCGGGTTGTTCGACGCTGTGCGCATGCTGTTCGCCGCGACTCCCGCTGCACGCAAGCATCGCTACAGCGCCGGCCGGTTCTCGTTCAACGTCGCGCAGGGGCGATGTCCGACGTGCGAGGGCGAAGGCTTCGTGATGGTCGAGCTGCTGTTTTTGCCCAGCGTCTACGCGCCCTGCTCGACCTGTCAGGGCAGCCGCTACAACCCGCAGACGCTCGAGATTCGCTGGCGCGAGCGCAATATTGCCGAGGTGCTGGCGATGACCGTGGACACGGCATGCGACTTCTTCGTCGACGAGGCGCAGGTGATGCGCTCACTGACTGTGCTCCGTGATATCGGCCTCGGCTATCTACGGCTTGGTCAGCCGGCCACCGAGCTCTCCGGAGGCGAAGCGCAACGCATCAAACTTGCGACCGAGTTGCAGCGTGCGCAACGCGGGGATACGCTCTACATCCTCGACGAGCCGACGACCGGTCTGCATCCAGCCGACACCGATCGCCTGATGGTGCATCTGCATGGGCTCATCGATGCCGGCAATACTGTGGTGCTGGTCGAGCACGACATGCGTGTCGCGGCGCAAAGCGACTGGATCCTCGACATCGGCCCGGGTGCGGGAGAAAGCGGCGGGAGGATCGTTGTGAGTGGCGTGCCGGAGACGGTGGCGCTCGCCGTGGACAGTCGTACCGCGAGCTATCTGCGGGCCGTGATATTTCGTTGATTTCGTTGATCTGGTGGGTCGGCGGGGCACGCCGAAAACCCTTTGATAGGACCGCGTTCGGCCACGAGCCGTCATTGGCTCACATCAACTATTCGACATCCGGGAGGCAGTTCGACTCCTGAAAGCGGTCGCCCAAGGGCGAACTTGGACGATTGCTCATTTTTGATGCGGAGAAGCTACTGCCCTTGACGCAGCGCATTAGCACCATCGCCGCGATCGGCGCCGCCCTCACCTTTTCCGCCTCGCCCGCGTCAGCGCTCGGCGTCCTCGCCTACGGCGACGAGCCGGTGGGTGATCCCGGCGGCGTCGAATCGGGCAGCTTTCAGACATTTCCATGCAGAAAGACCTGGATGGAGCAAGCCCGGGCGCGTTGCCCGCAGGAATAATGGACACGTGGTCGAGGGCAATGCCAACAGATCAGTGAACATGGTGAGGGGGCGGCGCACGCGGAAGTGCACCCGGCAGGAACGTTTCGATGCATACCATGTGACCCTTGGCGCAGATGGGGCAATCGTGTAGCGACCTGCCGGTGAGTCGCTGGTAACGGTCACGGTAGTCGTCCATGAGGCTGGAGGTGTCGTCCGCTGGGGCCACCCGGCGGCAGGCGGCAAGCTTGGCTGCTCGGTGGCGATTGGCCAGCAGGCCGTAACTGCGGATGTGCTTGAAGCCGTCGGGCAGGACGTGCAGCAGGAAGCGGCGGATGAAATTCGTCGGCCGCGAGCGACATGGTCCGGCTTGCGGGCCCATGTTTGTAGTCCTTCCACTGGAAGGTGACCGCCTCGTCGCCGTCGAAGCGCTGCAGCCGGTGGTTGCAGATGGCGACCGCGGATCGCTGGCGAAGGCTGACCAGAACCATGACGCGGGTGTCCGCTTTCGAGAAGGCCACGAGTCGCTCAGGCATTCGCATCCTGATCGTTGCCGTCCCGTTCGATGCCTCGTTGATGCGCCGCCTTCATGGGCGCAGATTTGCCTTGTTCAGCCATCGCGGCATCAACCGGGTCGTCGCGCTGGCGCATCAGCCAGTAAACGATGCCAAGCGCAACCAATGCAGCCGCAAGAGCGGCGATATGCGCGGGCGGCGTGGCCGGGTCGAGAATGATGAATTTGCGCGCTATCGCCAACAGGGCAATGAGGATGACGGTCTTGACTTGGACAATGTGGTCGCGCCGCACCATAACCCTGGTGATTGAATGCTTGAATTCCATTGCGATCAGCAGTGTCATGACCATGCCGAACACCGATTGAAACGTCCCATGATCCAGCGGGTTCAGTGCGCCCGACATAAGCAACATGGCGACCGCGCGTATCAGTTGCCAAAGCGATACGACAATGATCACTGAAACCACTGCGCTCAGGATGTGGGCAACGATCTGCTCGAAGCGCTCATAGAAGCTCAGAACGCGCCACTGCAGCCGATATGCATCGAGATCCTTGCGCAGGCCGCCTCTTTCATTCCTCATGGTTCACCCTTCCAGATAGTTAGACATCGACGGAGCGGATTGAGAGGGAAGCCGGGGGCATGAGCCTCTCCGGGCTGGGATGAGGGCTTCCTTAACATATTAGGGTGCGGAATCCGCAAAGTCATTTAAAATTCCATATCCGGCTTTTGATATCGGCACGCCGTGCACACGCTCGCCCATCCAGCGGCGCAAGGACGAATGCGCCATCGGCCGGCCGAAGAGAAGGCCCTGCGCAAGGCGTACTCCCCTGGCAATAAGCCTAGCCCGCTGGTCCTCGGTTTCCACGCTCTCGGCTATGTCTTGACCTTTTCGATGCGACTCGGCACTGCAACGCCGGGCTCCGCAACGCGCGAGGTCGTTGTAGACATCGATCCGCTAGCAGAGCATCCGCCGCATGACATTGAGAGGTACCACGTGCTCTCCGCGCCGAGTCGCGCTTGTTCCTCAGCGCACCACCGAAGGACTGGCGGAGGCGCTCGCCAATGGCACACAAACGCGTGCATTCGAGAAGCTTCTGGAACGCTTGGCGGAACATCAACTCGTCAAGCTCGCACATGCCATGAGCATTACCCTTGCGCCGTGCTCGACCATGTCGCCACTTGAGGCGCGAGCATCGATCGACAAGGTGCTCGACGGGCAGCCGCAGCAAATTTGGCGCATGGTCACGTTCGTGGTTCAGGGCTTGAAGGAAGCAATGATCAAGGGAAACTTGGAGGCCATTGTCCCGGTGCTTGACGGTCTGATTGCCCATGATGCTCAATCGGCGAGCGGCTTGTCGCGGCAGGCCGACGCGACTTTGGTCTTGGCCAAAGCCGCATTGGGCGCGCAGATAGAAGAGGACTGCGCGGCAGGATTGCTCACAGAGGTGCGGATCGCAGAACTCATGGGTAGAGGTCCGGGCCTCCACATCGTGGGCCATGCTGTGCTGGCTCCAGTGCTTGAAGGTCTTGGTGTGGCCGCGTAGGTGATTACAAGCCGTCAACACAACGCCCACATTACCGACTCACGGGAAGTTCTGTATCGCTGGCACCCCTGGTATGGTCGCAGGGCATGGATTTTCAACACGGTCACGAAGAATGGGGAGATCGTTCTGCGCTGTGCGCTGGACTCGCGCGAGCGGTCGCATCGGGGGAGGGACGGCGGCCCTGATACAGGTGGTTGATAAATTGCTGCGGTGTAGCGCCGCGCAATTCCCCGAGCGAGACGCCGAGCAAGCTGCAGAGCGCCGGATTGGCGTCATCGATCACGAGATTCCTGTCGAAGACACCAATGCCTTCGTCAACGGCAAGAAAGAGCGCATGGAGATGCTGCTTTCTCTCATTCAGGCTGCGGGTCACCACTGCTTCCCGGTCTGCCAGCAAGGCCAGATTTTTGATGGCCTTTGCCTGGCGGAACTGGAAGTAGACAATCAGAGCGGAAATGGCGCTCGCGAGCATGACAATCACCATCAGTCTGCTCCGATACGCCGCCAAGGCCTCATGCACGTTGTAGCCCACCACCACGGCGAGATCGCCCCGTGACAGCCGTTGGATGCCGAATATGCGCTCGATGCCGTCGATGGGGCTCTCATCAATGACTTGCGCGTCTCCGGGCCCGGAGAGGGCTTTTCGGACTTCGGAGCTTGCCGGCACGAACTGCCCAGGCATGGCGCTCGACCCGCTCAAGCGCGCCCGGAATATAAAGTCTTCAGTGCCGAGCACCCCGATCACGCCTTTGTTACCGAGGTAAATACTCTTGTAGACATTGGTTAGCGAGAGCGGATCGAGCGATACCACCACGACTCCGCGGAAAACGGACAGCCGCGCGAGCGGGCACTGACGGTGCTGGCACTATGCGGCGGCAATCGCCAGGAGGCGGCCCGTCGCCTCGGCGTCAGCCCGCCACGCTATGGCGCTGGCTGGGGGAAGCTGGCACAACGGCTGCGGCTATTCCCCCGTGAACGCTGCCGGCCGCCGCTGCTGAAAGTGTGCCACGCCTTCCTTGAAATCCGCGCTCTGGATGCTTAGGAACATTTCCTGGTTGGCATCCATAATCGCCTCGCCGAGGCTTTGATATGGGGTCTCCCACAGTTGCCGCTTCATCACGCGAATCGAGCGCATAGCTGTGCGCCTGGGCCAGGAGCGCATCGGGCGGCGTGATCCGGTTGACCAGTCCCATGCGCAGCGCCTCTTCAGCCGTGACCTTGCGCGACGACAGCAGCAGATCCGCAGCATGTGTTGCAGATCGCTATTTCGGCTAATGGCGACCTCAAATTCCGCAAATGTGGGTGCCAGCCAGGATAGATGAAGGAAAAACGCTCTTCTCCTGCCGATGCTCGCGAGTGCTTTCAATGGAGATCTCCCCGGCGCGCAGGTCGTGGCGTGAACGCCGATCGCCAGAATACCCCTATTTTTCCGATCTTTCGCGAGGTCATACGCATGGCTCTACCGAACTATCACCCTCCCCGTCCGCCCTGCCCGGCCAGCAATAGAATTTCGCCGACACCGGCTCGGCGTAGCCCGTGTTAGCCGAATTAATGATCCGCCGCGCCGTATTAGCGGAATCGTTGGACATGGACGGAAAATGGCGTTGCTCTTGCACAACGGCAAAAATCGCCACTGAACGGCCGTTTCGCAATATAGATCAATGGTTTACAGCCATGCGATTGCTAGCGGATATAGCGGTCACCGCTAGCGGGATTAACGATCCTCAACAGCAGCCGACGCGGCCAGTCCAAGCCCCGCATCACGCGCTACCTCAGCCACGCCATGTGGCAAACGGTCAAGGACACCATCGAGGCGATGCCGGGTACGAGCGACAGTGCGACCGAGCGCGAGCGCCTGCATGCGGCGCGCTGCCGCTGGCTCTTCGCGGTGCTGTATCTCGGCGGCCTGCGCGCGGCCAAAGTGGCCGAGACCCGGATGGGCGCGTTCTTTTGCCGGCGCGACCGGGAGGGCCTGGAGCGCTGGTGGCTGGAGGTGACCGGCAAAGGCAACAAGACGCGGCTGGTGCCGGCGACGGACGAACTGATCGTGGAACTGGCGCGCTATCGCGAGGCGTACGGCCTGCCACCGGCACCGCATCCCGGCGAGGCACGCCCCATCGTGCTGCCGATCATCGGCAAGGAAAAGCTCTTGTCACGCGGTGCCCTGCACCTGGTGTTGAAGGAAGTCTTCGGGATGGCCGCCCAGCGCCTGCGCTCACGCGGCCCCGAGTGGGAAAGCCGTGCCGCGGTGCTGGCCAGCGCGTCAGCGCACTGGCTGCGCCATACCGCGGGGTCGCACATGACCAACCAGCAGGTGGACCTGCGTTTCGTGCGGGACAATTTCGGGAACGCATCGATTTCTACCACCAGCGCCTACCTGCACACGGAGGACGATGCCCGCCATGCGGCCACGCAGGAACGCCACCGGATCGGCTGGACGCGCGAAGGGTGACAGGTGCTCGCCTTGGCCAGACGCGCAGTTGTATCACGCAAGGACAATGTCCGGAATCGCATTTCCTCCGTCGATCGCGCGGGTATGCTGGGGGAGTCCCAAGGCGACGGCTGCGAGGCCTACCCTACTGGCGAGGCAGCCGGCCTCCGGGCCGCAGCGCTCAATGCGCAGCTCAAGACTGGTGCCTGGTCGGGCCGGCCAAAAGCGGTCTGCCGATACCGCCTGGCCGCTCCTGAATCGGCCTCAGAAGCCGGCGCGTGCCTGGATGTAAACCATGCGCGGCGCACCGACCAGACGACCGGCATTGCTATCGGTGGTACGTGTGTAATAACGCTTGTCGAACACGTTGTTCAAGCCGATGGTGATGTCGGTACGCTTCCACTGCGGCACCTTGAACATGGCCTGAAGGTTCCAGGTACGGAAGCCCGGTATGCGCCCCACGCTACCATCCGCCGACTCGGCAACCGTATTGGCCAAGTCGGAGTACTGCGAGCTCTGATGCGTCGTGGAGACATTGAAGGTCCAGTTGCGCCAGTCGTAGCGAGCACCGATCGTATCCGTATTGCGCGAGTAGAACGGTACGTCCTGGCCGGCCGTAGCGCCCGACTTCTGAATCGCTCGCGTGTACGTGTAGTTGGCGTAAACATTCAGGCCCGCCAGCAGACCGGCGCGATCGAACGTGTAATCGATCGCGCTTTCCACGCCATCGTGATCGGTAGCGCCGATATTCTGGAACGTGGCGGGAAACAGGCCCGGCACCTGCAGGATCTGGTTGTCGAACTTGATCTTGAACGCGGTCAATTCGGCCTTGATCCGGTTGTCGGTCCAACGGGTACCCAGTTCGAACGTACGGGCCACTTCCGGCTGCAGCGGATTGTTCGGTGTCTGCGAATTGAGCTGGGTGTTTTGCACCGGTCCGAACGACGTGCTGTAGTCAGCGAACATGATCCATGCGTTGTTCACCAGATACGAAACGTTGATCGATGGCAGTGCCTTGTTATTCATGCTTTCGAACTGTGATGTCGCCCCCCGTTGTTGGCGCGTGGTGTCGATATGTTCAAAACGCACGCCCGGCACGATGCGCCAACTCCCGATGGCGATACGGTCGTCGATATAGACGGCGTGGGCATCGGTTGCGTTATCGAACGTGGTGGTCGGGCCTGCCACGCCGGTCACCAGGCTCTGGTTGTACGCGTTGTCATCGCCACGCTCGCGGATATAGCGGTATCCGACGGTGATGTCATGCAGGGTCGGGCCCAGCGCCACGCGCTGTGTGTAGCGTGGTTCAATACCGAACGTCGAGTAGTTGCGAGGCTGGTGCGCGATCTGGGTGGCGCTCTGCTGCAGCGTGCTCTGGCGATAGCTGTCGTTGAAGAAAGTGCGGATTTCGAACTCCTGGCTAGCGGAGATCGTGTTCACGTATCCCAGGTCGAAGCCCGTGCGATTGCCGCTCCAGTAGTCGTTCGGCCGCGTATTCTGAAACGGGTCCGCGTTGTACTGTGCCACCGTCAGCCCGCCGGGCGTGCGCGAGCGCACATCGTAGTAGGACATCTTGCCGTAGACCCGCGACCTGCCGGTGATGTCATACGAAAACTTCAAGGCGACGTCGTTAACATCGTCATCGCTGCCCTTGCGCC
This sequence comes from Cupriavidus sp. 05L310, assembly GCF_056398185.1. Classification (NCBI taxonomy): domain Bacteria; kingdom Pseudomonadati; phylum Pseudomonadota; class Betaproteobacteria; order Burkholderiales; family Burkholderiaceae; genus Cupriavidus; species Cupriavidus sp. 05L310. The sequence goes on along the minus strand of NZ_JBFTOX010000001.1, from coordinate 261,669 downwards.
ATTCGCGGCCTGCCATGCCCGAATACAGGAGGGCCAGTCCCAGACCGTTCTCGAGCGTGGTGCCGACAAATGCGCTGTATTGCGTATTGCTGCCGCCGCCTTCGGTGTAGATGTTCTCGCGAATCGAGGCATCGCCGGTGATTTCCGGCCCGTCGGGAATCGGCTTGGTATTGAAGTTGATAACGCCGCCAACGTTCTGCGGCCCATACCGCACCGCGCCACCGCTGCGCACCACATCAATCGACTCGATATTGCCTAGGCTGACCGGCGCGAAGGACAGCTGGGGCTGCCCGTAGGGCGCCACCGCCATCGGAATGCCGTCGAGCAGGACCGTAGAGCGCGGCGTGTACCGGCCGGTCAGGCCACGCACGCCGATATTGAGCGAGATAGCGCTGCCGGCGGTGCCGGAGTTATCGGTTGACTGCACCCCTGGAATCCGTCGCATGACGTCCCCGATGCTCGCTGCCCCACTTTGCTCGATCTGCTGTTCGTTGACGACGGTGCGCGCGCCCGCGAACGTCTTCACACTGTTCTCCAGTCCGGTGCCCAGCCAGTTACCGGTTACCTGTACGGTATCGAGCACATGTTCGGCATTGCTCTTTTGCGTCGACTGCTCATTGGTCTGTTGCGCGGACGTCAGTTGCGGCGCCAAGCACAGAATGGAGACGGCGAGCGCTGTCGCGCACAGCGAGGTCTGGGGTGCGGCGGGCAGCTTGCCGCAACGACTGGTGTTCATGGCTCTACTTCCTTGCAACAAGAAATTAACGAAAGCGCATGAATATAAATGATAATGATTATCAATTGAGATCCAGTCGACAAAAGAGCTGCCGGATGCGCACACCTCCAAGCAAACTGTTGCTGTGGCACGACGAGTATCTACAACTTGCTGGTGCAACAATGCACAACGACCGTCCTGGCGCACATGCGGATCGCCCGTTGCGGGTGAGAGATCGTCAAATGCTGCCCTCTTGTTTGCGCCCTTTAATCCACTTTGATGCCGCGCGGTATCTTTGGATGCGACGGGCAGGCAGCGAGGATTACCAATCCGTGTCCCGTGAGGTGAGTTGAATAAACAGCCTAATGAGGCACTTCACGGATGAAGGTGCGGAAAGTGACGGATGGTGGTGGAGTCAAGGCGAGGGTGCGTGCGAGTGGCCTGTCGATGGCGCGGCACGTGATGCGAATGATGGCGACAATCAGCAGCAATTAGGGCGCATGCGATGCCTGCCGAGCAGCCGCGAGTTGGGGAGAATGACGATGCCCGCCATCGCCATCCACGCTTCCGTTTTTTGCCTGCCCCTAAGGACGCGTGCGCAGTGCAGCGCTTTTGTCGTTTGTCCTGCCCCCCCTGCTTCACTCGCGCCCAGGCACTGGCGAACGATCTTGGCATCTGCAGCAGTTGCGGATTTGGCGACTTTGCCAGGACATTCGTGACACGCGGCTTCCCGCGCCGGCGATGACGCGGGACATACCGGGTCTTTGGCATCGCACCGCGTCAATTGGTGGCGGTGGAATCTATGGACCGAGGGGTATTCAACGAGGCCAGCGCTTTTCTGAACGGTGTATCACCTAAGGGCACCGGCATTGCAGGTCGGATCGCCTGCGACCAAAGTGCGCCACGGCTGGCACCAGTCACGCAAATCGCGCAGTACTCAACGGCGATACTCCGATCCGTAGCAGCAGTCCTGCAAATACAAACCGGCCTGCGTCCCACGGCGCTCACCGGAAGCCATTACGATGGCTGACAAGCACCCCCGCGCTGCCGGGCAAGTCATGGGAGGCACGGCGCGATCCCGCCGCGCGCGCACGCGCCGCGTTTGCGGGTATCCCGCTGTGCGAGTACAGCTTCCCGGTGCCCTTCACCCGCGACTGACGCCCTGCGCGCGCTGGCAGACGCGGCTGCGTTGCGCCACGATCAGACCAGCCGCGCGTAGCCGGCCGCCACCGCGGCGCGGGCCATCAGCGCTACCGGCTCGTAGTGGGCCAGTCCGGTCCGCGCAATGCCGCGCAAGCGCAAGCGGCGCGCCAGTGCCGGCTCGCCGGAAAGCACTTGCGCCAGCGCCGCGCCAACACGCGCGCTAAGCGCCGGAGCGGCGTGGCGCGAAGACACCAGCGGCAGTCCGGGAGCGGCCTCGGTGCTGCCAATCTGGCGCAGCGCAACAAGACGCTCGGGCAGGTGATCGCGCGCGAACGCCAGCGTGACGCAATCGATGGCGGCGACATCCGCCGCGCCGTTGGCCACGGCGTCGAGCGATGCCAGATGCGACCCGGTGCGCACCGTGCCGGAGAAGAAGCGGCCGTCCCGCGCCAGCTGTGCCACCGCGTAGCGCAGCGCGTTCATGCCGCTGTGCGAGCCCTCGTCGTTATAGGCCACGCGCAATCCGCGGCACGCGGCGAGCGTGGCGGGCCCGTCATTGGCGCGTACCACGATGGCGCTGGTATAGCTGGCGCCATCGCAGCCCGGCGCATCGAACCGTCGCGTGCCAATGATGCGCACATGGCGCCGCAGGCCCTGCACCAGCGGATAGCCGCAGGTTTGCGAGAGCAACAGGTCCGGTCGGCGCCAGAATTTGTGCAGCGCCTCCACCGTCCCGGCGGGCTCGACGACGCTCAGCCGGAGCGGGTCGCGTTGCCGCGCGAGCAGGTCGGCCACGCGCGCGATCAGCGCCAGCCAGTCCGTATGCAGCGCGGGTGTCAGGTTATACATGGGTAGCGCGGCCACCCAGTGCTTGCGTTCGGTCATCGGCCGGTCTTCCACGTTCACCCCGTCAGTTGCGCACGGGCATCGTTGCTGGCCTGCCCGCTTCCTGTTGCAACGGGCACCGCTTCACGTACAGAACCGCGAAACAGCGGATGTACCACGGGCGCGGCTGTACGCAGCGCGAAGCGCGCCAGCCATTCGCCGTAGCCGTGTACCACGAAACCGCCGCTGCGCCGCTGGTAGTCGGCCGCGCGGCGACGATAGATATGTCCCAGCGCGAACCAGGGCACCGCAGGCAAATCATGGTGGACAAGGTGATAGTTGTTGTTGAGAAAGAGCAAGCGCCATGGCCACGCGGCCTCGTTGATCACGCTGCGGCATGCCGGCAAGGCATGGGCACGGTGCTCCTGGAACGAGCGTACCGCCGACAGCGACAGCGCCGGATAGGCCACGCCGGCCAGCATCAGCCACGGCGCGATACCGCAAATGCTGTCGAGCCCGGCCAGCAACGCGGCCAGCGCCAGCAGGTGCGCAAGCCACATCGGCAGGTCGCGCAGATCGCCGTCGCGCACCTTGCGCCCCGCGCCGGCCGCGGTCTGCGCGATGGCAAAGGCCGGGCCGATCAGCACACGTCCCGCCAATGTATTGCGACAGCGCAGCAACACCCGCCCCAACGGACCGGCCGCTTGCCAGTCGCCGGAAAGCATGAAATAGCTCTCCGGATCGGCGCCCGGATGGGTGAGATCGTCGGCCTCGTGATGGCGCAGGTGCTCGCGGCGATACAGCCCGTAGGGAAACCATACCGCCAGCGGCGCCATGCCGAACAGCGCATTGAGCCAGGCCAGCCGGGTCGGGTGGCCATGCAGCAGCTCGTGCTGCAAAGACATATACCAGGCCGTGACGAGAGCCAGCAGCGCGACAGCCAGCGGCAGGCCGATGCGCGTGGCGTTGAACGCGATGCCAAACCACGCGCTATGGACCGCCGCGATCAGCAGCCAGGTAGGCACCTCCGTTCGCCATATCCAACGGCGGGAGGCGCGCGCGATATCGGCGCATTGGATGTCATCCAGGTAGATTGCCATGGCTTCGTCATCGTCGATCGGTGGCGGGCTGGTCGGCAATCGAGGCGACGCGAACACCCAGCGCATCCCGCGCCCGGCGCTCCGGCATGTGCATGGCTCCCGGCGCGAAGGATGTCACTCCAGCTTAACGGCGCCGGAAAATAAGGGAACGAAGGAATGCCGATAAGGATATGCGGGCGCGGGGCCGGGTACCCGTTGCTGCCTACGCTTCGCATGCGGGACGTCAGGTGCCACATCCGGCACAAGGTGCACGCCAATGCCAGACACCTGCGGTTGTGCCCCAGTCCGTTCAGGCGACGAAGAAACAACCTTGCTAGCCGTCAGCGAACAGTGCCAAGGCAGATGGCACGCCACGCAACATCGGGGCCCGGATTACGACGATGCCTGCAGCCATCAGTGCATGACGCCCGCGCAGGTCGCGCGCAAGGTCGCGCATCATGGCGTTGCTTGCCGATGTCTGGCACGACAGTCTCATTGCGGGTATGGACGCCGGTTCAATGCGCAGGGATCTCGATGCCGCCGGGAGAATCGTCGCCGCTGCGCGTGGGCTGCCCACCGGGCCGCGCCGCACGGGCCCTGTACTTGGCCACGTGGTTCTCACGGGCCTCGTCCAGCGAATGGCTGCACTTGAGCCCGCCTTCCCTGTCGGCAAGCTCCGCCAGCTGGCGATAGAAGGTGACCAACTGGCGCAACTCGTCCTCATCGAGTTCCTCGATCGAGACTAGCATGTTGCTCGCTTCCTTGTGCGAGGCAAGCAACTCGTTCAGCTTCAGGTGGACGGCCACGGCGTCCTTGTTCTGGCTCTGCTGGATCAGGAAGACCATCAGGAAGGTGATGATGGTGGTGCCGGTGTTGATCACGAGCTGCCACGTTTCGGAGTAGTGGAAGACCGGACCCGTCAAAGCCCACGCCACCACGACGCCGACCGCCAGCATGAATGCCGTAGGCGAGCCCGCCTGCCTCGTGGCTGCGCCGGCAAGGCGATCAAAGACATGAAGCACGGGAGACCGGTGCCCGTGCAGTGCGGGGGCACTATCGATCCGATGCAGTGAGAATACTGGCTTGCTCATCTTCGGCTCCTTGCTGTCGGCTGCCGCCGTCGGCAACGCGCTGCGTTTATTGTATGGAGCGCGCCGCCAATGGTTCAGCGGGCGCTGTCCTACAACGCCTCCATGACCGGCTGCCCCAGATCGATCAGGGCGTAATTGTGGAGAACAAGCGACTTGGGCAAGTGCTGGGGATCGGCAGCGCTGCGCAAGCGTCGGCCCGGGCGCTTTCCCCCGCTCCGCTGCGGGCATTCGATATTTTTCCTTGACAAGGCGCGACCCATGTTCCAGTATTGTTTATATCGTATGCGATTTAAACGGATGCGATTTACATAGAACCGACAACCACCAGAGATCCATTCCATGAGCAAGATCGAAAAAGTCCTCGCCACCGGCAAGACCCACACCACGCACAGCAGCGCCGGCGTTACCTCGCGCGGCCACAACGGCACGCTGGACATCGCGCTGTCGCCTGGCGACAGCGCCACCCCGGCGCACGTGTTCCCGGCCGTCCAGCCGCACCCGACCGCGGAACAGCTGTTCGCGGGCGCCTGGTCGGCGTGCTACATCGCCGCGGTCGGCCTGGTGGCCAAGGAAATGAAGCTGGAGCTGCCGTCCGACCTGGCTGTGGATATCGAAGTCGACCTGGGCCAGACCGGCGCGGAGTACTTCCTGCAGGCACGCCTCAATCTGCGCGTGCCGGGCCTGGCGCGGGATACGGCGACGGAACTGGCCCACGCCGCCGATGCAATCTGCCCCTACTCGAAGGCAACGCGCGGCAATATCGACGTGGCGCTGAACGTATTTACTTCGTAATTCCCTGCCCTTCTCATTGCCGCAAAATAGTCGTATGCAATTTAATCGCATACGGCAACAATTCACCTGAATCAAGGATGCATACCATGAGCACGATCACCACCATCGCCCGCTACGCCGTTGTCGCAGCCGCCCTGCTGACCGCTGCCGCCGCGCAAGCCGCCGGATCGGCGCGCGACCCCTTCACCGATGGCGCCCGCTCGGTCACCAGCGCAGCCGATCCGTACACAGACGGCGCGCGATCGGTACACGGCACGCGCAGCCCTTACACCGACGGCGCCCGCGGCAAGGTCGACCCTTACCTCGACGGCGCGCGCGCCTGAGACCGCGCAGCCACTCGGAGGCCAGATGGTTCGCACGATTTGCCGCCGGTCGCGGGCGCCCTCCCCTTGGGCTCGCGTGACCGCCGCGGGAAGTCATCGCACCTACGATCCAATCGCATACGATCTATAATCGACGCCTGCAATCCATCCGTCTTTGGCCAACGAGGCAGCAAATGAAATCCACCGACAAGCCCGCCGCAGACCCGACGCTCTCGGACTTCCTGTGCTTCGCGGTCTATTCCGCGAACCTCGCCTTCGGCAAGGCCTACAAGCCGATCCTTGAGCAGCTGGGGCTGACCTATACGCAATACATCACCATCGTTGCGCTATGGGAGCAGGACGACCAGACCGTCGGCAGCCTGGGCGAGAAGCTGTTCCTGGAATCGAACACCCTGACACCGATCCTGAAGAAGCTGGAGGCGATGGGCTACGTGGTGCGGCAGCGCGACCCCGAAGACGAGCGCCAGGTACGCGTCAGCCTGACCAAGGCCGGCCGCAAGCTGCGCGAACTGCGCCTGGAATCCGGCCTCGCCGGCGCAACCGGCCTGGCCCCGGACGAGTTCGCACGGATGCAGAAGGCAGTTGCGTCGCTACGCAACAACCTGATCCAGTCGGTGAAAGACAGCGAATGAACAAGCACACAGGACCCACTGCATGACCAGCAAAGCCGCCCAGTACAGCCCGATCGCCTGCGAGTTCCACGACCGCCTGGAAGACCTCGCCACCGTGCGCAGGCCCGCGCAGATCCGCTATCGCGACGCCGATGGCACGCCACGGCAACGTACCGCGACCATTACCGATGTGTACAGCCGCGGTGGCGCTGAATACCTGACGCTCAGGACTGGCGAAACGCTGCGCCTGGACCAGCTCGTGGAAGTCGACGGCGAGAAGCTGGCCGACTACCAGGAAACGCGGTCACGAAGTGACGCTTGACCCCCGCCGTTTCATCTTTTGGGATCGGGCGCGCCCGATGGGGAGACCGCGCCAAAGCAGGGCCTGGCCTTCGCGACGGTCCCTCGACCCGATCCGGTAATGCGGGTCAATCCGGCGTGATTCCTTCGCGCTGGATCACAGCCCCCCAATTGGCATCCTCTTTCTCAATGCGCTTCGCGAAGTTCGCGGAGTCGATCATCACCACGTCGCCCTGCTGACCCAACGCCGCCTTTGCCTTGCCGTCATCAAGCACCCCACGGGTGATCGTATGCAGCTTTTGCACAATCTGCGGCGGCGTGCCGGCCGGCGCGAGCATGCCGATCCAGAAGGTCACGTTGAAAGGCGCGATGCCGGCTTCCTCCAAGGTGGGCACTTCGGGCAACTGTGCCATGCGCTTTGACGAACTGACGGCGAGGGGTTTCAGCTTCCCTACCTTGATTTGAGGGAGGGCGCTCCAGGTGTCAAAGGCGGTCTCCAGTTCACCACTCATCACGGCCATCTCCGCCTGCGCAGAGGACTTGTAGGGAATATGCGTGGTCTTGATCTTTGCCCGGTTGTTCAACATGGCGAAGCTGAGATGCGCAATATTGCCCGGGCCCGCCGATCCATAGCTGATTTTCCCGGGATACTGCGTGGCGAATTGCAAAAGGTCCGCTACCGAGCCGACCGAATTCTTCTGCGACCACTCCGGGTTCGTGACCAGGATGAATGGCGCCTCGAGCACTAGCGTGACCGGCGTGAAGTCTTTCGGCTTGTAGTTGCTCTTCTTGTACACCTGATGGTTGATGGTGATGCTGCTGGAGTTCGTAAGCAGCAAGGTGTACCCGTCTGGCGCAGCCCTGGCAGCCTCTGCCACGCCAATCAACCCGTTCGCTCCCGCCTTGTTGTCCACGATCACGGGCTGCCCCAGGGATTTGCTGAGGTGCTCCGACACGACGCGCGCCACGGTATCGGTGAATGACCCGGCCGGGAATGGAACGATCATCCTGATCGGCTTGTTCGGCCAGCTGGCATGCTGGGCTGCGGCCGGACCGGAAATTGCGCCAGTCAGGACGACCAGCGCAGCGACAGCCATTCTGAATCGGCCTGCGACCCTCTGGCGGCGCGACGTAAATTTGAGTTCCTTCATTCTTGTCTCCTGTTCTTGGGTAGTAGTCTTCGAAACTTTTTCTGACCTTACGCCGCCCCTTTCGAGGACTTTGGCTTCGCGGTTTTTCCTGTGATGCCCATGCGTTCCAGGTCCGCGATCTGCCCTGCGCTCAGTCCAAGCACGCGAGTCAACACCTCCTCAGTGTGTTCTCCCAGGGTCGGGGCAGCGTTGCGGATCGGCACGGGCTCGCTTCCAGTGCGAAACCAGGCGGTGCTGGCCGTGTACATGCCACTGTGGGCACGTTCGACGCCACGCCAGAATCCCCGTGCGTGCAGGTGGGCGTCCTGCAGCACCTGTGACATGGGCCGAACCACGCCCGCGGCAATGCCCGCCCGTTGCAACAGGCGCATTGCCTCTTCCGGGTCCCGGGCCTTGCACCAGGACGTGATGGCCGCGTCGATCCTGTCGTGCTGCGCGCGACGCCCTGGCGCCTGGGCAAGCCGCGCATCCGCGGCAAGGTCCTCCCTCCCGATCACACGGCACAGGGCAGGCCATTGCGCGTCAGTGACAGTCAGAACGATCCACGCGTCATCGCCTGCGCAGCGGAAACTCCCATGCGGGACGTGCATGGGATGGCGGTTACCCAGGCGAGGCGAGACCGTTCCGGAGACCGATTGCTCCAGGATGAACGGCGCAGCCATTGGCAGCATGGCCTCGACCTGTGACAGGTTGACATGTCGGCCTTCACCGGTGGCTTGCTGCACGAACAGCGCCAGCAACATTGCGGCCCCTGCATTCAAGCCGCCTATCGGATCGCCATAGGCGTACGACGTCATGGCCGGCGGTCCCTCCGGATGGCCCGTATGAAGCGGCAGGCCGCTGGCCTGCTCCAGCGTGCCGCCGTATGCGCGGGTGTTGCTCCACGCGTTTCCAAGCCCGAATGCCGGCATCGACAGCATGACCAGACGCTCGTTCACGGCTCGCAGCGCTTCGTAGTCCAAGCCCAGCTTCGGCAAGACCTCGGCAGAGTAGTTTTCGATCACCGCATCCGCGCGCGCCGCCAACTGCAGCAGCAACTGCTTTCCCTCGGGGCGCGTCAAGTCCAGGGTGATGCCCAGCTTGTTGCGGTTCATCAGGTTGAAGTTTGAATTCTTCTCGTACAGCCTGTCCCGATAGAACGCTTCAGTGAAGTTGGCGCCGCGCCACCAGTCCGGGTAGCCGGTGCTTTCGACCTTGATGATTTCCGCGCCAAGATCGGCCAGGGTTCGCGACGCCAGGGGGCCCGCCCAGCCCATCGTCAGGTCGACAACACGAATGCCCCGCAGCGGCAGTTGCTCGGCAGACGTTCGCCGGAGCTGCAGACGGGGGTGGTGATCCAGGCCGGATGTCCGGTAGAGGGCGTTATGGGCGCCCTTCGCCGGAGCCGATCCGCCCGGCAACGGCCCGGCCGCATCGAGGCGTAGCGGCACAACGGGGCCTTCGAAGGAAACTCCCCCTACTTCGACCGGGACGAATGCGTTGCGCCGCCGATGCACTTCCTGGCTGAGCAACTCCGCCATGGTGGGGACGATGACAGTCGGATGCTTCTTGTCGCCAAGGATCTCGAACCACTCCCGGGCCGTCCGCGTGAGAAACGCGGGGATGAGCAGCGCGTCGATCTCGTCCGCCCGGGCCATGCGCTCCTGGCCGTTCGCGAAACGAGGGTCGCCGGCCAGCTCGGGGCGCCCGATCGCCTCGCACAGCGCCACCCACTGAGGCAGCGTGTGCGTGAAGATTCCGATCCACCCCTCCGAGGTCTGGTAGATGCCAGCCGGATGCGTGCCGCAGAACCGGTTGACGCCGAGGCGCCGAAGCGGGTGGCGCTTGTCCGGCACCATGCCCGCTTCCATTTCGACCACGCTGAAAATGGCCTCGTGCACACTTAGCACGTATCGGCGGCTGCCTTGCGCGCGTCCGATCAGGGCCGCGACAGCGGCCGAGAATGCGGCAAGCCCGACGACGACCGCGGTCTGCACGTCGTGCGGCATGTGGGGCGGCCCCTCCACCGGGCCGCTCCCATGCACGGCGCCAGCGAGGCCTCGGCACACAGCTTCCGCGCCCGCATACTGACTGTAGGGCCCGCTCTCGCCGAACCAGGTGAGCGCCACCTCGATCGGCTCGTGCCCTTGCCGCTCGGCTGTATTGCCGGACCAGACAGGCCTGGCAAGGATGACCGGACCCTCGGTCAGCGCGCGGGCATCCAGGACCACATCGCAGGTTCGCGCGAGCTGGGCCAGCCAGGCACTGTCCTCGGCGCTTCCGGCATCCGCAGTGACGCTGCGCTTGCTGGTATTCAGCCAGGCAAAGAGCGCGCTTTCCGGCTGCGCGGCACCAGGAATGCAGACCATGGGCGGCATCTGCCGCCAGGCGTCGCCCGCCGGACTCTCCACCTTGATCACTTCGGCGCCGAAGTCAGAGAACAACTTGCCCGCGTACGCAAGCGCCGGACCGGTGCCGACCTCCAGTACGCGCAGCCCATTCAACGCCAGTTGCGCCGCGTCAGGACCATTCTTCATCATGGAACCCTCTTGTGTATGCATGGCGATCACCAGGCATCGATGAACGAGCGGCGCTCCCTGCGGCTTCGAACGCCGGCGGATGCGATACCCTGGACAATCCATTTCCGTGTCTGGGCAGGGTCAATCACGGCATCAATTTCCACGGCAGCGGCCGTGTTGATCGCGTGGCCACGCTCATAGGACTGTGCAACCAGCTTTTCGAACAGCGCTTTACGCTCGGCCCCGTCCGGAACGGCTTCGAGCTCCTTCTTGAAGCCCAGCCTGACGGCGCCTTCCAGACCCATCGGACCGAACTCGCCGGTCGGCCACGAGATGGTGAAGCTCGCTGACCGGAAGCCACCACCCGCCATTGCCATGGCGCCCAGGCCATAGCCTTTGCGCAGCGTAACGGCCAGCAATGCGACGCGCAGCTTGGCCGCCGTGAGGAACATGCGCGACACATGCCGCACCTGGGCGTGTGCCTCGACGTCCGGCCCGACCATGAACCCGGGGGTGTCGATCAGCGAAATGATCGGCAGCCCGTGCGCATCGCACAGCTGCATGAAGCGCGCCGCCTTGTCGGCGGCATCCGCATCGATGGCGCCCCCGAGGTGATATGGGTTGTTGGCCATGATGCCCACGGGTTGCCCTTCCACGCGGGCAAGCGCCGTGTGGATGCCCGCACCGAAGCCGCTGCGCAGCATCAGCACACTGCCGATGTCCGCGATCCCCTCGATGGCTTTCCGGGTGTCGTACACGCGTAACCGGTTCTCGGGTACGACGTGACGCAAGTCCAGGGAATCCGGTGCGCTCCAGTGCGCCACGCGCCCCTGGAACATGGACAGGTAGTGCTTCGCCACCTGCACGGCTTCCGCCTCGTTCTCAACCAGGACATCGACCACGCCATTGGCAAATTGCACCGAAGCCGGACCAACGTCCTCGGGGCTGAAGACCCCGAGGCCGCCACCCTCGATCATCGCCGGTCCTGCCATGCCGATGTTCGCGGACCGGTCAGCAATGATGACGTCGCAACAGCCCAGGAAGGCCGCATTACCGGCAAAGCAGCGCCCCGAAACGATGCCGACTACCGGGACATTCCCGTTGAGATCGGCAAACGCGGCAAACGACGGCTGATACAGGCCGGACACCGAAGGAAAGTCCACGTCGCCGGGCCGCCCGCCACCGCCTTCGGCGAACAGCAAGAGAGGGAGTTCATCACGCAGCGCAACCTCGACGATGCGATCGGTCTTGATATGGTTGCGCTTGCCTTGCGTACCCGCCAGCACCGTGGCGTCATAGGCCATCACCGCACTGCGCGCCCGGTCGTGACCGACAAGTCCTCCGTTGATGTTGCCGATGCCGGTGATCAGTCCATCCGCGGGGGTGTTGGCAATGAGGTCCTGCTGGCTGCGCCGGGAGGCCTGCGCCGCAAGCGCCAGCGCGCCATACTCCACGAAGGTATCCGGGTCGCACAGGTCCGCGACATTCTCACGGGCCGTGCGCTGTCCGCGCGAACGGCGCTTCGCTACCGCGTCGGGACGCGCGGCGTCATCCAGGTACGCATGCCGGTCCAGCACGCGCTGGAGGTCCGCACGGATCGCATGGGGGTCGACCTTCTGGGCGGCATCCACGGATACGCCATCGGCCTCGACCTGCTCGAGCACGATCAGGATCTGGCCTTCGGCTGCCAGCGCTCCCTTCTCCAGTCGCAGGTCGACCACGCGGCCGCCACATTCCGCCGCGATCGCGTGCTCCATCTTCATGGCGTCGAGCACCGCGACCGTCTGCCCCGGCTTGACGATATCGTCCACCTGCACCGAGATCTCCACCACCCGGCCTGTCAGCGGAGCGCGGATCGCCACCAACCCTTCGTCCACCTCCTCCTCAATATCGGGGGACCGTGGCGCATGCGCAGCCGGCGGGCGGCCCGCGCCCGCGAAGAGCGCCTCCTGCGCACGCTCGGCATCCGCAATGGCCTCCGCCGAGGCCATCAGCTCCGGCAGTATCGCTTCGAAGTGCCGTGTGTGTACGTGTTGCGTGAGGAAGTCGTCGCGCTGCGCGAGGGCCCGCAGCAGGTTGAGGTTGGTCGGCACCCCCACGATCCGGAACTCCGCAAGACTACGCTGCAGACGCCGCACCGCGACCTCGAACCCGGGCGCCGCGCTGCTCACGATCAGCTTTGCCAGCAAGGTGTCGAAGTTGGGCGACGGCGCATAGCCGGTGTAGCCGTGGGAGTCGACGCGAACGTCAGGACCCGAAGGCGGGTCGAAGCGCTCCAGGCGACCGTGAGCCGGGCGTGCCAGGCCCTGCGCGTCGGTCATTTCCGCGTTGACGCGAACCTGGATGGCGTATCCCCTGGGTTGCGGCGGCGAAGCGGGATCCAGGCCAAGATCACTTAAGGACCGCCCCACTGCCAGCCCGATCTGCAGCGCGACAAGATCGACCCCGGTGACTTGCTCGGTGATGGTGTGCTCGACCTGCAAGCGGGGATTGGCCTCGATGAAGACAAAGTCCTTCTGCTCGCCGGTCCCGGTTTCCTCGACCAGGAACTCGAAGGTGCCCAGGCTCTGGTAGTTGACGCGGCGTGCCAGCCTTAGCGCGGCCTTGATGATCTGCTCGCGCAGCTGCGGCCTGAGTACCGGGCTGGGGGCGATCTCCACCAGTTTCTGGAAGCGGCGCTGCAAGGTGCAGTCTCGCTCGCCGAGGGCGATCACCTGGGCTCCGTCGCCGGCAATCTGCACTTCGATATGGCGCGCCCGGCTGACCAGCCGCTCGGCGTACAGCGCGTCAACGCCAAACGCGGAGCTCGCCTCCGACCGGCAGCGCGCGTAGGCTTCCGCCAGGTCCTCGCGCTGCCGGACCACGCGCATGCCACGGCCGCCTCCGCCGCCGACGGCCTTGATGACCACGCCGGCATCGCCTTGCGCATCAAAGAAGCTGGTGATTTCCTCGAGAGATGCGCCGCCTCGCGTTGCGGGCATGACGGGAACGTCGCTCTCCGCCGCCAGCCGCAGCGCCCTCCCCTTGTCACCGAAGAGCGCAAGGTGCTCGACCGTCGGGCCGACGAACCGGATCCCGGCGTCAATACACGCCTGGGCGAAATCAGCCCGCTCGCTCAGGAAACCATAGCCGGGGTGGACGGCGTCGCAACCGGATTCCTTCGCTGCGGCGATGATCCCCGCAATGTTGATGTAGGCCGACGGGCCCGCCCCATCGAGGGGACGCGCCTCGTCAGCCAGCATGCGGTGCCGCGCGCTAAGGTCGTCTTGCGAATAGACCGCGACTGTGCCGATATCCAGGTCGCGCGCAGCGCGCAGGACGCGCAACGCAATCTCTCCTCGATTGGCGATCAACAGTTTTTTCAATTCAGTCTCCTCATTCAAACTTCGATGTCAGTGCCGAGCCAGCAGGCCGGTCATACCGCCGGCAGGAAGCGGCAAGATGATGGTCATTGGCTTGCGCGGCCAATTGCCCCGTGCTCGCGCCGCGATTGCGGCCACGGCGGCGGGTGTTGGGTTGCGAGCGAGCATGCGCGGGCGTTGCCGGCGCCTGGTCAGTCGTCTCCATTGTTGTGATCGAGAATCCGGAGAAGCGGCGCTCAAGGCCGGATGCCAAATCGGCTGATGCCGGCTTCGCGCAGCGGTGCCGCCAGATCGGCGAACTCGCACAGCAGCGTGCGGGTATCGCGCGGATCGATGATGTCTTCGATGACGAACGCCTCGGCGCTGCGGAACGGCGAGGTCAGGCTGCGCACGCGCTGCTCGATCTCGGCGCGCTTCTGCACGGGATCGTCGGCGCCTTCGATCTCGGCCTTGTAGGCGACTTCGAGTCCGCCTTCGATCGCCAGCGAGCCCCAGTTGGCCGATGGCCAGGCATAGCGGAAGTTGAACCGCCCCATGTGCTGGTGGCCGGCTGCCGGCACGCCGTACGCGCGGCGCAGGATGACCGAGCACCACGGCACGGTCGCCTGGTAGACCGCGGCCAGCGCGCGCACGCCATAACGCATGGTCCCTGCCTTCTCGGTCTCCAGGCCGACCTGGAAGCCGGCGATATCGACCAGGTTGACCACGGGCAGGTGGAAGGCCTGCGCCATGTCGACAAAGCGGGTGAATTTCTCCGCGGTGTCGCTGTCCCAGCCGCCGCCATAGAAGCACGGATCGCTGGCGACGACGGCCACCGGCCACCCGGCCAGCCGGGCCAGGCCCGTGACGATGGCGCAGCCCCAGTGCCTGCCGAGCTCGAAAAAGGAATCGGCATCCACCAGCGCCTGCACGATCGGGCGTATCTTGTAGACGGCACGGCTGTCCCGCGGAATGGCTGACAGCAGCCATTCGTCGCGGCGCGCCGGATCGTCGGCCGACTCGGTCCGCGGCGGCAGTTCGTAGACCGAGGGCGGCAGGTAGGACAGGAAACGGCGTGCGCACTCGAAGGCCTCTTGCTCGGTGGCGACCTCATCGTCCACCACGCCGTTGCGGGTATGGATGTGGCTGCCGCCCAGCTCGTTCTTGGTCAGCTTCTGGCCGACGCGTGCCAGCACAGGCGGGCCTGCGTTGAACAGTTGCGCGGTTTCCCTGACCATCACCGAATAGTGGCTGGCGGCCACACGCGCCGCGCCCATGCCCGCCACCGATCCCAGTGCCAGGGACACCACCGGCACCACGGACATGTTCTCCACCACGTGCTCCCAGACCTTCATGGTGGGGATCAGGGTGTGGCCCTTGATCTCGATATTGCGCACCGAGCCGCCACCGCCGGTGCCGTCCACCAGCCGGACCATCGGCAGGCGCAGGTCGTGCGCCATCTTCTCGGCGTGGATCAGCTTGTCCCCCACTGCGCCATCGTTGGCGCCGCCGCGCACGGTGAAGTCGTCCCCCACCAGCACCACCGGGCGCCCGCCGATGCGCGCCCGGCCCATGACCAGGTTCGACGGGACCAGATCCACCAGCCGCCCGTTACTGTCATAGCGGCCACTGCCGCTCAGCCCGCCGACCTCGCGGAACGACCCCGGGTCGGCGATCCCGGTGATGCGCTCGCGCACGGAAAGCTTGCCGGCCGCCTTGTGGCGCTCTACTTTGTCTTCGCCACCCATGCGGGCGGCGAGCCGCCGCCGGTAGTCCAGTTCGTCGATTTCAGGCTGCCAGGTCACAGCTTGTCTCCCGTTGATGCCGGCGGAATATGTATTGGCGTTAGTAACGCACTATCCATGCCAACCTGAAGACACTTGCATGGCCCTTGATTTCATTGAAGAATTTCCCGGGCATGGCTATCATGTCCGCCACAACGACAGAATGTGTCCGCACTGAGGACACCCATGGAGACGGCCTGTGTCCTCAACAACAACACCACGGTCAGCAGCCGAAACCGTCGCGCTTGGTGCCCTGGTGCGTTTGCGCGATGGCGGCCGGGTGGCGGCGGTCGGCGCCTGTGCCGACCCCGCCATTGCGGACGCGGCGGAATCCGCCTGCGACCGTGCAACGGACCTGGCCGACGGGCGCAGGCTTTTTCCCGTTGAGGCCGGCGCTCACCGCTACATCGGGCTGTGCCTGGAAGACAGTCGCCATCAACTGATCCTTCTGCACCGCGCCGACACAAAGGCGGTGCTGCTTGACTTCCTTGGCACTGTCCCCTTTGCGGGTGCGATCCTCGACCACTTCCTGACTGGCCCATACCAAGCCATTACCGTGGTCGACCAGGATGGCCGGGTACGCTTTATCAGCCCCGTGCACGAGAGATTCCTGGGCCTGGACGCCGGCGCAGGCATTGGCCGCCCCGCGGCGAACGTCATCCCGAACTCACGGCTGCCGCAGGTGGTGGCGAGCGGGAAAGCCGAGATCGGGCAGTTGCAGCAGATGAACGGCATCGCCCGCGTGGTCAACCGCATCCCCATCCGCCAGGACGGCAAAGTGGTTGGGGCCATCGGCCAGATCATGTTCAAGGGGCCGGAAGCCATTGTGCGCATGCACAACGAGTTATCCGAGTTGCGCTCGCAGGTGGCGCGTTACCAGCGCGAGCTGGATGGCCTGCGGGAAGGCCCGTCGATCCCTGGCCTGATCGGTGAAAGCGCGCCGATGCAGCGCCTGCGCCGGGAGATCCAGACCGTGGCACGCCTTGATGTGCCGGTGCTGATCCTGGGCGAAAGCGGCACCGGCAAGGAACTGGTGGCCCGCGGCATTCACGTGACCGGGCGGGAGCCGGTCAACGAACGGCCGTTGGTCAGCCTCAACCTGGCGGCCCTGCCCGCCACGCTGATCGAGTCCGAACTGTTCGGCCATGCGCCCGGCGCCTTCACCGGAAGCCAGCGCCAGGGGCAGGCCGGCAAGCTCGAACTGGCGGCCGGTGGCACCGTTTTCCTCGACGAAGTGGCGGACATCCCGATGGAGATGCAGGTCAAGCTGCTGCGGGTGCTGGAGGACCACATGGTCGAACGCCTGGGCAGCCGCCGCGCGCAGCGGGTGGACTTCCGCCTGATCTCTGCCACCAATCGCGATATCCCCTCGCTCATCGACGCCGGGCGCTTCCGCCTTGACCTGTACTACCGGCTTAGCGGCGTGGTGCTGCGCATTCCGGCCCTGCGGCAGCGGCGCGAGGATATTCCCGCCCTGCTGCAGCATTTTGTTGGCGCTTTCTGCGAGCGCAACAACGTGCCCGTGCCCAGGATAGATCACGAGGTGGCGCGGCACCTTGCCGGCCAGCCCTGGCCTGGCAATGTGCGCCAGTTGCGCCAGCGCATCGAGGAGGCGCTGGTGTTCTGCGACGGCCGCACGCTGGGCGTCGCGGATTTTGCACGTGGGGAATCGGCGCGCGAGTCAGTGAGCATGGAAAGTCAGCTCGGCGTGCATCCGCTGGCGCAAGCGTATCCGCACGAGGATAGCGAAGCGGGCGGGCCGCCATCCCCCTCACCCACTGCCTGGTCATCCAGCGAGCCCACGGCGGGCATGAGCGAGCTCGCCTATGCCGCCGTGGTTGACGCCATCGCGCGCCACAACGGCAACAAGAAGCGCGCCGCCGAGCAATTGCGGATCTCCCGCTCCCACCTGTACAAGCTCCTGGAGCGTGGGCCGGGTGGCTAACCACTCCGGTTCGCGCACCCGCCCGGCGCACGCTGTTTGCGGTGCATGGCTGGCCTCGCATGACGCGGGTCAGTTGACAGTCCCGGATTCACGACGATTTCATGTAGCATCCTTTTACGAATTGGATCGGGATAACTTCGGGGGAGAAGGCTGGCATGTCGCACAGGCAAACCAAGGAACTCGACGTACTGAAGCGCGCCGCCGAGGCAGCCGAGCGATTCAGGGAAGCGGTCGCGACACAGCCTCCCGCCGCTTCGTACGCGGCATGCCGCCAGGCATGGGACAGCCCCACTCCCGAAGCCGGCACGCCTGCGGCGCAGACGATCGATGCCTTGCGCGCGCTGGCGGAGCCCGGGTTACAGCCCACCACAGGGCCGCGTTTTTTCGGCTGGGTGGTGGGTGCCTCGCATCCGGTCGGTGTGGCCGCCGACTGGCTCACCAGTGCCTGGGGCCAGAATTGCGCCAACCACCAAGGCTCGCCATCCGCCGCGGCGGCGGAAGACGTCGCTGCCAGGTGGCTGCTCGACATCCTGCGCTTGCCTGCCAGCGCTTCCGTCGGCTTTGTGACGGGCGCGACCATGGCGAACTTCACTTGTCTGGCCGCCGCGCGCACCCATGTCTTGCAAAAGGCCGGCTGGGATGTGGAGGCGCAGGGACTGTGCGGCGCCCCTGAAATCCACGTGCTGATCGGCGACGAAGCACATACCACCGTCTTTGCCGCGCTGCGGCTGCTAGGGTTCGGGCGGGATCGCATCAAGCGCGTGCCGAGCGGCCGCGACGGCGCCATGCTGGCGGAGCCCTTCCGTGCCGCGCTGGCAGCCTGCGAGGGCCCCGCCATCGTGATCGCGCAGGCCGGCCAGATCAATACCGGTGCGTTCGACCCGGTGCAGGAAATGCTGGCGGATATCCGCGCACGCGGTGCGTGGCTGCATGTGGATGGCGCCTTCGGCCTGTGGGCCAGGGCTTGCCCCGAGACGGCGGCGCTCGCCGCCGGTCTCGAAGCCGCGGACTCCTGGGCGACCGACGGGCACAAATGGCTGCAGACCCCGTATGACAGCGGCTATGCCATCGTCGCGCACCCGGACGCCCATCGGCGTGCGCTGACGGCCGCCGCCAGCTACCTGCCCCACGCGGCCGGCGATGAGCGCGACCCGTCGCAATACGTGCCGGAACTCTCCCGCCGCGCGCGCGGCTTCGCCACCTGGGCCATGCTCCGCCACCTTGGCCGCGCGGGCATCGCCGACATGGTGGCGCGCCATTGCAGGCTGGCGCGCCGCATGGCTGAGCGGCTGGAGGAGGAAGCGGGCATCACCGTGCTGAACCGGGTATCGCTCAACCAGGTTATCGTCAGCTTCGGTGCGGGACAGGACGATGCCACCGCCGATCGCCTGACCCGGCATGTGGTGGCTCGCGTGCAATCGGCAGGCGACTGCTATGTCGGCGGCGCCTGCTGGAAGGGCCGCGAAGTCATGCGCCTGTCGGTCATCTCCTGGCCTACCGGGGACGACGACATCGATCGCGCGGCGGACAGCATCGTCGAGGCCTGGCGGTATGTTGCCAGGCTCGATCCCTGACGATTCAGCGGTTCAGGGCACTAGATCTTGGTAACAAAGGTCCGCGCGTGATACAGCGCGGTCAGGCTGAGCGCCGTTATCACAACGATCGCGATCACGTCCGCGCCCGGATAGCCCCAAAAATCCGACATGGCAGTCTCCCAGTTGAGTTGTCGATGGTCCGCGGTGCGGGCCTTAAAGCAATCCGGTATCCAGCATCCGCTGGCGGCCGAAGTCGCTCAGCCGGAAGCGGAATCGCATCTTGTCGGCGTAAGCATCGAATTTCTCCTCGACGCTGGTCACCAGCCCGCCCGAGTACAGGTCCGTCAGGATAACGCGCACGGAGCCAATCCAGTATGGCCCTTGCTTGCCGTACTCCTCGCAGACCGACGCCGCGATATCGCTGTCCCACATGCCGTCGGTACCGGCGATCTGCTGCAGGATGAAGCCCTTGATATGCACTTTCGCCACTTGTCATCTCCGGTTCGGGGAAAATACCGCCGCGCTTACAGCGAGCGGACCACTTCGAGGACATCGCTCTTCTCCGTGTACATCAGGAAGGCGCCCGATACCACCATCGCGAGTCCCAGCAGGAAATTCCACGCCGGAAACTGCAGGGTGAAGGCAGCCAGGAATACCACCGCGAACGCGCCGTACAGCGCGGCAATGGCCTGCCCCCGGCCCACGCCGATGAGCGGGAAAGACTTGTACCAGGACACATAGCAGAAGCCGAAGGTGATGCCCGCCAGCAGCAGCCATGTGATGGCCTTGAGATTCCAGGTCTGGATGATCAGGTGGATGACATCGACATCGCCGAACAGCGCCAGCGCCGGCAGAACCAGGCACAGCCAGTAGATGGATTCCGCGGTGAAACGCACGGTGATGCCGCAATCCGGATCGGTGACATCGAGCGCGCGGCCCGCCAGCGCGCCCTCCACGCCCCAGCCGATCGCCGCCATCGCGCCGCCGAGGTAGCCCAACCATGACGTGTGCCGGGTTGACGCGCCGGAGAGTTCGCCCAGGATGCCCGGCGCATAGATAGCGATACCGCCGCCGACGATCACCAGGATGCCGAGCGCGGCACGCATCGTGATTTTCTCGTTGTACCAGATGCGTGCGATGCTGGCGCCGATGATCGGGTAAAGCAGTCCGGCGATGGCGGCGAACACCGCGCCCACATAGCCCATGGCAAGGAAGGAGCCGAAGATCGCCATCGGCCCGCCGAATATCGCGGCGGCGAAGTACCACTTGGAGATGCGCCGCACGCGCACCAGCGTGCGGCCGAAGTCCTGGAATTTGCCCAGCACGATCAGCCACAGGAACAGGAAGAGCAATACCGAGAAGGCGTTGAACGTGGTAATGACCGCCGCCGCGGTCAGGAACTGGCGGGGGTTCGCCATATCCATGGTGGCGAACGGCGCCTCCTTCCAGACCG
Source organism: Cupriavidus sp. 05L310 (assembly GCF_056398185.1). Taxonomy (NCBI): domain Bacteria; kingdom Pseudomonadati; phylum Pseudomonadota; class Betaproteobacteria; order Burkholderiales; family Burkholderiaceae; genus Cupriavidus; species Cupriavidus sp. 05L310. Next base: position 241,083 of record NZ_JBFTOX010000001.1, on the reverse strand, counting down.
CAGCGCCAGGTACATACCACGCGCCCCACAAGACCGCGCACCATAGCGCCCAGATAAAGCCCCAACGGATACTGCGGGCACGGAATGCCACCTTCGCTTGGCCGACGGTTGTCATGGATCCTCCTGTGGTAAGCGCGTCGGGATGCGCGCCTGTCTCCTGCTTTTTGTCTTCTTTGTCTTCAAGTCATCGGGAAGACATAGGCAGGATTATTGGAAGGCGGAGGCAGGACAGACAATAATCCAAAGGGGAGATACCTACAAAGAGGCATGAGGGCGGGGAGTTCCGGGGTGGAAATCTCGCCGAGGTGGGGTGGCATCTGGCGCCCTTGCGACCTTTGACCTTCTTGCCCACGTCGTATCCCTGGCCTGCCCCCCGGGGCGAGATACGGCGGTGCAACGCTGCCGCCAGCTGGGCCAACTACGTACAGCCGCGTCAGCAGCTAAAGCACGAAGACCCCGCCCACTCAATGCCGCTTCTGATGCTCATGACGCCAAACCACGGCCTCCAGCCGCGAATGCAAATTGAGCTTGGAAAGCACATGTTTAACATGCACCTTGACCGTCCCCACGCTAATCCCCAATTGCCGGGCAATCGTCTTGTTACACAATCCCTCGGCCAGAAAATCCAGCACCTCCGATTCCCGGGAAGTCAGGTCAGCCTGCGCGGCAGGAACCCGTTGATTCGTCGCCACCACCTGCATCAAACTACCAGTAACCGACTCACTCAACACCGAGGCTCCATTAGCAGCCCTGCGCAGGCAATCACACAAGTCCTCCGGCTCCATATCCTTGAGCAAATAGCCATGCGCTCCGGCCCGCAGCGCCGACACGACATCGCGATCGTTATCCGATACCGTCAGCATGATAAATCGCGCATCCACCTGCTTCTCCCGCAACGCGCCGATCGTCTCGATGCCGCTCATGCCCGGCATATTGAGGTCAATCAGAATCACATTGGGTTGCATGCGCACGGCCATCTCAACGCCCTCCGCGCCGGAGGCGGCCTCGCCGACCACGCGAAAATCCTTATCCATGCCGATGAGTTGCGCCAGGCCTTTGCGGAACAGGGCGTGATCGTCGATGAGCAGCACCGTATTGCTCGTCTCCATGGCCAGTTGTCTCCGTTTCATTTTTTTTCTGCGCGGCCACGGCGGTCTGTACTTCGTCCCGCCTCGGGCCGTATCGCCGCCTGTATCGGCGGCTGCTATTTGCAGGGGTAGCGGAAATGTTACACGGCATCCAGCAACGATGGCGCGTCGTTCAGGGTTTCCCCCATTGCACGCCGTTCCTACCAGTCGGGCTGCCCCACCGGGCGAAAGCGCACCGCAACGCAACATCCGCCGCCCGGCCGGGGTGTGATGGCCAGGGCACCGTCAAGGCTCAAGGCCCGCTCCCGCATGATGGCGGTGCCATACTGGTTGCGCGCATCCGCCGCAGGCTCGAAGCCAAGCCCGTCATCCTCGATGGTGATCGCCATCGCGCCATTCTCCGCGGGCAGCAACCGGACAGTAGCCTGCGAGGCCCCCGCGTGGCGCACGACATTGGAGAGGGCTTCGCGCACGATCTGCACGATATGGAATTCTTCGTTGGCGGTCAGCCGGCAGTGCTTTAGCCGGTTGTCCAGCGTCATGGCCACGCTGCTGCGGGCGCCGTACTCTTCCAGGGCCTCTTCCAGCGCGGCGGAAAGGCCTTGCGAATTGATCTGCGTGCGGAATGTCGTGATCAGTTCACGCAGCTTGCGGTAGGCGCCATTCAATCCGTCGCGCAGCTCTTCCGCCGTCGATACCAGTTCTTCGCGCCCGTCGCCCCGCTCCGACAGGGTCTGCAGCCGGCTGACCTGGATCTTCATATACGACAGCGATTGCGCCAGCGAGTCGTGCAACTCGCGTGCCATCGCCGCGCGCTCCTCGATCAGCGCCACCCGCCTCCCCTCCTGCATGCGCCGGAAACCGCCGATGGCCAGCGCCAGATGCCTGCCGACCGCTTCGCCGATCTGGCTGCCTTGCGACTGGCATTCCCGCACCGTCCCGAACACGAGGAACAGGTGGCCGTAGCGCACCTTGCCGTCGCTGATTGGCACCGCCATCCCTGCCTCGCCATCCTGCGCCGGTGCGCCATGCTCGGACATATCGAACAGCATATGCGGGCCGGCCACCACCAGCGTGCGCACGCGCTCCACCTGTGCCCAGCCGAGTTCGCCCACGTGCACCACGGCCGGCAGTTGCAGCGCTTCGCTGGTCTCGTCATCGAGGCAGATGCCGCATGCCCGCGCCGCCAGGCTATCGGCCACCGCGCCGCAGACATTGCGCAAGGCTTGCGGGCCAAGCGATTCGCCCGACAGCGCTGTCATGACCTGGTCGAGCAGGGTCAGCCAGCGGTCCTGCGGGTGGGCATCGGCCGCATTCGCCGCACCCATGCCGGCCCGCGCCTCGCCCGCATAGCGCCGCAGCCGCAGGCCAACCAGCAAGCCGCCGGCGGCAACGATCAGCAAGGCAATGCGCACCGCGATATCGACCCGCAGGTGGCGCTGCAGCGCCTCCGATACATCGACGGCAGCCTGCTCGAGCAGCGGCATGGCGCCCGTCACCGTCCCTGACGCGCCCGGCTGTTCCACCTCGGCGAGCGCGGAGCCGAACGGCGGGTCGGCCAGCAATGCCCGCGCTTCCACCAGCCATTGCCGTGCTTCGCCATTGGCTTCGTTGCCGCGCGCGAAACCGCTGCCGCGCTGCCGCAATTCGGCCGCCTTGGTCATGAACCGCACCGCCTCGCTGGACCACGCAGCCGTCAGCACGGGCTGCACCATCAGTGCCAGCGCGGCCAGCGCGGCGACCGTCATCACCACCATCCAGGGACGCGCGCGATGGTGTTGCTGAGCGAAAAAAAGCAAGTATGATGGCGAGGCGCGTCTGGCAGGCACGGGATTGCTATTCATCGGATCACCTTGGGTCGCAACGCGCATTCAGTCCCGGACCGATCGCATGCAAGTCAACAAGCGAACGCCGGGAAATAATAATAGGGAGACGAGAGGGATTAGCGTGAGGGGGAGCATCATGCTGGCCGTGTGGCTGTATCTGAGCGGCGCGGCCGCCGCCTGCGGCTATGCCATTGGCGCCACCATGGGCTGGCTGCCCAGCAGTACACCGCTTGCCGTGGGCTGTCTCGGCGCAGCGCTGGTGCTGGTATCGGTGGCAACCGCCACCAACCGGCGCCTGCCCGCCAGACTGGCCGACCCCGGCACGCATCGCCCGAGTGTCGGGCCGATTCCGCTGCATCACGACTATCGTGCCCTGGTCGACGGGATCGAGGACATCGTGTTCGAGACCGATGCCGATGCCACATTCCATTTCCTGAATCATGCGTGGAAGTCCGTCACCATGCTGGATGTGCACCTTTGCCTGCACACTCCCGTGTTTCGTTATGTCCATCCCGATGAGCAAGCGCTCAACCGCGAACAGTTTCTCACAATCCTCTCCCAGAACAGCGATGCGTGCCGCTACGAGACGCGCCTGATCTGCCACGACGGGCGGCCGCGCTGGATGGAGGTGCGGCTGCGGCCCCGCTTCGACGGCCACGGCCGGGTAACCGGCACCACCGGCATGATGACCGACATCCAGTCCCGCAAGCGCGCGGAGGATGTGCTGCGCGCGCGCGACCGCAGTCTGTCGACCCTGCTGGACCACCTGCCCGGAATGGCGTTCCGCTGCCGCAACGACCGGCGCTGGACCATGGAGTTCGTCAGCGATGGCTGCTTCGAACTGACCGGCATGGAGGCGGTGGACCTGCTCAACCACCCGTCCTACGACGAGCTGATCCATCCCGACGACCGCGCTTATGTGTGGGACTACGTGCAGAGCCAGCTGGCGCAGCACAGGGCATTCCACCTGCGCTACCGCATCCGCACCCACGCGGGGCAGGAGAAATGGGTCAGCGAGCGCAGCCGCGGCATCTTCGCCGGCAACGGCACGCTGCTGGCCATCGAAGGATTCATCTCCGACATCAGCAGCCAGAAACGCGACGAGGAGCGCGCCGAGCGCGAGCCGCTGCACGACCGGCTGACCGGCCTCAAGAGCCGCGCCCTGCTGCTCGACCGCATCGATCTCGCCCTGCGGTACGGCGCGCCCTTCATGCTGCTCTGCCTGGATGTGGACAACCTGAAACGGATCAACGAACGGCATGGCCGCGCCTTTGGCGACCAGTTGCTGGCCCGCCTGGGCGAGCGCCTGGCCACCTGTTGCGGCCCGGGCATCTCGGCGGGACGCAGTGGCGGCGACGAGTTTGCGATTCTCGTCTTGCAGGCGCCGGCCAGCGAGGGAAGCCCGGCTCTCGACCCTGCCCGCTTTGCGGGACGCACGCAGAACGAGCGCCGGCTCGCCGCGGTGATCTCCGCATTGACGCTGGTGGACACGATCGCCGCCATGCTGGACACGCCGTTCGAGATCGACGGCATCTCCGCCTCCATCAATGCCAGGCTCGGCATCGCGATCCGGATCGCCAACCAGCCCGATGCCCGTTCCCTGCTGCGCGACGCCTTGCGCGCCGTGTATTCGGCGCAATGGCAAAGCGCCAATGGCACGGTGCGCTACGCCTTCGCGGGGGAAACGGCCCGGCGCACGGCACAGGCCTGGCGCCGCTCCCTCGGCGAATTCGCGCGCGCGTTCAGCTCGCATGGGCTTCAGGTGAGCCTGGCGCAGGTCATACCGCTTGGCGACGGCCCGCGCTGGGCGGAGGGATCGGCATGCTGGCACAGCACGCGCTCCGGCGCCATCCCGGCCGCGCATCTGTTCCTGTATGCGGCCCAGGCCGGCACACTGGACCAGTTGGCAGAACGCTACCTGCTCGCCATCTTCGACCAGGCCTACCCGTTGCTCGAACCACAGCAACGGCTTTGCCTGTGCCTTGACGCGGTGCCGCTCGACGCCATGGTGCTGCGGGGCCTGCAGGGCGCATTGCGGGCCATCGGCGACAAAGCGACCCTCGCCCGTATCGACGTGCTCCTCCCGCAATTCGCGGATCGCGGCCTTGCCGAACTCGATGTCACCCTTGCCGGCTTGCGCCGCGATGGTGTCCGCGTGGGCGTCGACCTGACCCCGGCCACCGCGCACGATGGCCCGTCCTTGCCCGACTGGACGCTGCTTGCGGATTTCTGGCGCATCCGGATGGATGCCGGCGCCGCGGATACGAGCCGCCTGGCGCGCCTGCTGCGGATCGCCGCCAGGCACGGCATCCCGGTAGCGGCGGCGGGAGAACCCGATGGCGCCGGCGGCCAGGGCCGCTTCCAGCATCGGGTCGGGCTCGCGGAGCCCATCGGGGTGGAAGCTTAGGCGGCCACCGGCGCCAGTGCCAGGCATGGCATCAGAAGGTTTTCTTCAGGCCCAGGATCCAGTGCGCGGTGCCAATCTTCTTGCCGTCCGCCACCCACAGCGCGCGGTCGGCATTGGTCCCCGTATAGGCAAACGAGACGATCCAGCCCTCGCCAAAGGTCTTGCTAAGCGCGGCGCGCCAGTCCGTATAGTTGAAATCGCCGTAGTTGCGCACCCATTGGCGGCCCACGTGCAGCCCCAGCGTGACGTCCCACGGCAGCGGCACGTCCGCGTTCAGCTCCAGGTAGCCGCTGCCATGCGAATTGCCTTTGCCCGTGCCCATCGACGCGCTGTCGTAGCCGAAGAAATTGGTCAGCGTGCGCGAGTACTTCAGCGTCAGGATTTTCCAGCCGACGGCGCCATACAGTTCCAGCGTGTTGTATTTTTCGTCCGAGTCCGGCAGCTTGGGGTTTTCCGGATAGTAGAACTGCAGCAGGCCGACATCGAAGCGCCAATCGCCGAACGACCTGGCATAGCCTCCGTACAGATCCAGCTCCAGGCTGGCGCCGTTGATCGCCTTGCTGCTGACATTGGTGCCCCAGATGCCGGCATACAGGCCGCTCTCATGGGCATAGTCGAAGCCGCCCTGGAGCGCCGGACGGTCCTGCGTATACGTGATGCCGCGGAATACATAGTTGCTCATGAGCGCGACGTTCGCGCTCACGGTATGGGGACTGGCGGGCGGTTTCGGTTCTTCCTGCGCGAACGCGCAAGACACCGCGCCCGCCCCGCCCGCCAGAAAACAGCCCGAAGCTACCACCCTGGCCCAGGATTGCGACAATTTCATGGTTCACCTTCGACAAGGAAAAGGCGGCAATCGCGCGAGGGCGGTGCCGGAACGCGATCAGAAGTGGTTTTGCAGTTCCTTGCCGATATCGAAGATATCGCCCACGATGCCGTACTTGGCGATAGTGAAGATGGAGGCCTCCGGATCGGTATTGACCGCCACGATGGTGTCCACGTGCTTCATGCCGGCCATATGCTGGACCGAGCCCGAGATGCCCATCGCCACGTAGAGCTTGCAGTTGGCCGCGGTCTTGCCGGACTGGCCGACCTGGCGAGATTTCGGCAGCCAGCCCGAATCCGCGATGGGCCGGGAGCAGCCGAGCGTGGCGCCCACCGAGTCGGAGAGTTCCTTGAACTGCTCGACGTTGTCTTCCTCGCCCACGCCACGGCCGATGGAGAGGATGAAGTCGGCACCCGGGATATCCACGTCGTCGCCGCCCGCCGGCTCCTCAAACGCCAGATGCTGGCTGCGCGGCGTCACCTGCGGCGCGGGCAGGCTCGTTATGGCCGGCGTGCCGGCTGCCTCCACCGGCTTGAACGAGCCGGGCCGCACCGTCAGCACCACCGTGGCGTGCCCCGGGAACTCCATCTCCACGTTCACCTTCTGCCCGTAGCCCGAGCGGGTGGCCACCCAGCCGTCCCCGTCGCGCTCCACCTTGAACACGTCGGTGGTGAACCCGTGGCCGTCGCGCACCACCAGCGGCGCCGCGTAGCCCAACGTATCGACGCTATGCGGCAGCAGCACCAACGAAGGCTGCCGCGCGGCGATCAGCGCGCGCACCGAAGCTTCATATACCTCCGGATCGAAGGCATCCCCGGCGCTCTGCACCGTCACGATCTCATCCACCCCCGCCAACTGCAGCGCCTGCGCGTGGCGCGCCGGGTCGGCGGCGATCAACGCCACCTGTACCGGCTCGCCGCTGGATGCCTTCAGCGAAGTTGCCAGGCCGATCAGCTCGCGGCTGACCGGACGCAGTTCTCCCTTGCGATGCTCGACTACCACCAGAATGCCCGCCATCATGCTTCTCCCCTGAATTCCTTGATGATCTTCGCCAGTTGCGATGCCTGCTCCGCGGGGGTGCCCTCGATCATCTGGGCGCGCCCTTTCTCCGGCACATACATGCGCCGCACCCGCGACAGCGATCCCGCCGCGCCGGTATCGCCGGCCGCCAGTCCGATGTCGTCCGGCCCGACCACCTCGATGGGCCGTGCCGCCGCCTGCTTGATGCCGCGCAGCGATGCGTAGCGCGGCGTGTTGATACCCAGTTGCAGCGTGAGCACGGCCGGGGTGTTGATCTTCACGACGGCGTAGGTGCCGCCCTCCAGCTCGCGCCGCACCGTTGCCGTGCCCTCGCCCGGGGTGTATTCCAGCGCGGCCACCACCGCCGCATGGGGTGTGTCCAGCAGGCCCGCCATGGCCATGCCGGTGGCGCCGAAAGCGTGATCGGAAGCCTGCACGCCAGCAAAAACAAGATCGGCGGACTCGCGGCGGGCAAGCGCGGCCAGCACGCGCGCCACCGCGATCGGGTCGGCCTCTTCCAGGGCGTCGTCCCAGACGCGGACCGCGCGGTCGGCGCCCTTGGCCAGGCACTTGCGCAACTCCTCGTCGGCGCTGTCGGGCCCCACCGTGGCCACGACCACCTCGATGTTGTCCCCGCCAGGCCCCTCCTTCAGCCGCATGGCCTCTTCCAGCGTGAAGTTGTCCCACTCGTTCAGGTCGTGCACCAGGAAGTCGGGGTCGATATCGCGGTTGTCACCGCGCATCTCGAAGTCCTCGTCCAGCGAAGCCACCTGCTTGATCGTCACCAGTATCTTCATAGCGTCTCCATCGTCATCAGCGGTGCTGATTGTTCGGCTCTCGGCGGAGCCTCGGTATGCGCGGCGGCGGGCACGCCGGCCAGCCGCGCGAAATGACTGAATATGCGGAAGCGAACCTGCGTGTCGGGGTCGTCCCGCATGCGCCAGCGGTCCGCATCCGTGAAATTGGGGTGATCGAGCACCATCGCCCGGTGCAGCGCATAGCCATCCTGACGCAAGGCGAGCAGCACGCCGCGCGGTGCGGCGCGGTTCAGGATCACTGCCCGGCGCACGTCCGGACTCTCGTGCGCCGCCAGCCTGGAAAGCTGCGCAGGCGATGTGGCGGCATTGCGCGCCACGCCCGCCAGCACGTCCACGCTGGCGCTGCGCGCGAGCCGGCGCAGCAGCGGCGGCGCCAGTTCGTCGCGGTAGGCCACGCCCGCCTGGACCCAGTCCTCAGGGTCTGCGCCAAGCCGCTCAAGTACGGCAGCGGGACAGGCTGGATGCCGGGCGGCGGCGCGCCGTACTTCGGCATGAGCGTCCGCAGCGGCAATCGCCAGGAGCGCCGGCGGGCAAGCCGCATTGCGGGCCACCGTGCGGCGCACCCAGGAATCGGTGTCCTCCTGCAGCCAGCCGGCCATTCTTGCCGACAGGTCCGCCCGCGCCGCCACCGCGCGGCGCACGCCGGCCTCGGCATCGAAGCAAAGCGTCAGCAGCGCTTGCGCGGGCACGGCGGCATGGGCGGCGGCCGCGCGCCGCACGGTCGGGTCGGCATCGGCCGCCAGTTGCCGCAGTAGCGCCACCGGCGCGCGCGGATGCCGCGCCCCGCAGCGCCGTTCCAGCACGGTCTCGGGCACGGCCTCCAGCAAGCGGCCAGGGCAATGCGGATGCAGCAAGACCTGGGCGCGCACGGCCGGCTCGTCCACCGCCGCCGCCCACAGGGACAGCAACGTATCCGCGGCGGTGGCCAGGTTGATGGCAAGCAGGCGGTGCAGCACCGGCAGGTGGCGCCGCTCCAGCGCCGCCAGCACATCGGCAGCGGTACCCGTGTTCTCGCACAGTGCCCGCAGAATCTCGACCTGCGCGGTGCCTTCGGCCATCTGCGCCAGCACGCCGCGCGGCATGTTCGTATGCCTGGCCAGCAGCAGGCGCAGGCGCTCGCCCCCGCCGCCGCGCCAGAGCGTCACCAGCGCCTGCGCGGGAGCGGCCGGATTGCGCGCCAGGCGCAAGCCGACCGCAGCATCGTCGCGGGCGATCGTGGCAAGCCGCGCCAGTACCGCTGGCGCAAGGAATCCCGCCGACGCCAACAGCAAACGGTCCTGGCGGGCATCGAACAGGCGCGGCAGCAAGCACGCCTGGTGTGCCGGCAACGCGTGCGGATAGAGCGCAGCGGCCGCGTAAGGCTCCGCGTCTTCCTGCGCACGCCGCAGCAGCTCGTTCCAGTGCCGGCCCGAGAATCGCATCTCCGCCCCCGCCCTAAGCTTCCACCAGGCCGATAGCGGCATGGCTGGCCGGGGCGGCCTCAGCCGGCTCAGCCAGGGCGTCGCGGATCAATTCGATCAACTCGCGCACCACGAACTTGCCTTCGTAACCGCTGGTCTTCAGGGCGTCCTCGAACATGGTCAGGTCCTTCGGACAGCACACCACGAAGACTTCCAGCCCTTCGATGCCGGCGGCCTCGCGCATGCGGTTCTGCGACGGCTTTTCCACGCCGACCGGGTCGGGCATCCAGATGCGGCCGCCACCGGCGCCGCAACAGAAGGAGTTGTCGCCATGGCGCGGCATTTCCACCAGTTCGCAGCCGATCTGCTTCAGGATGTCACGCGGCGCGCCATAGCCCTTGTTGAAGCGACCAAGGTGACAAGGATCGTGCAGGGTCACGCGCAGGCGCTGCGGCTGGCGCACCTTGATCTGGCCCTGCTCCAGCATGCGCTGCACGTAGCTGGTGTAGTGCTCGATCTCATAAGTGCCCCCAAAATCCGGGTATTCGTTGCGGATGGTGTTGTACGAATGCGGGTCGGTGGTAACGATGCGTTTGAATTGCGCGGTGCCCAGGGTCGCGATATTGGTCTCGGCCAGCAGTTCGTAAAGGCCTTCCTCGCCAACGCGGCGCACATCGTTGCCCGCATTCGACTCGCCCTCGAACAGCAGGCCGAACTTCACGCCGGCATCGTGCAGCAATGTGGCGAACGCCTGACTGACTTTCTGGTTGCGCGGATCGAACGAGGCATAGTCGCCCACGAACCACAGCAGATCCACCGGTTCCTTGCGCGCGTCCTTGATCTCGAACGGCAGCGTTTTGGTCCAGGCCGCGCGCTTGCGCTTGGATTCCCCGAAGGAGTTGCCGGTCTTGTGGATGGTCTGCAGGGTCTTCTGCAGTTGCGGCTCCATATCGCCGTCTTCCACCAGCTTGCGGCGCATCTGGACGATGATGGGCACGTGTTCGATCGCCACCGGACAGATCTCCACGCAGGCCATGCAGGTGCGGCAGGACCACAAGGTCTCCATGAACACCTGGCCGCCGTCCTTGCCGTGCGGGCTCAGCTTGACCTCGTCCGGCAGGGCTTGCTTCTGCAGCGTATCGTTGGCGAACTCGCGCAACGAGAGGATCACGTCGCGCGGAGACAGCGGCGCGCCAGACGCTTGCGCCGGACAGGCCTCGTGGCAGCGGCCGCACTTGGTGCAGGCATCCAGGTTGAGCAGGTGCTTCCAGGTGAAATCGGTGATCGTGCCGTAGCCGACCTTGTCCCCGGTGGCCGCCTGGCGCGGCAGGCGCTGCGCAGCCAGCGGATCGCGCAGCATCAGCGAACCGGCGGCGGTGAAAATGTGCTTGACCTTGGTGAAGGGGATCAGCGCGATCAGCGTCAGCGCCAGCAGGCCGTGGAACCACCACAAGCCGGAGCGCAAGACGCCTGCCGCCCCGGCGCCGACGCCCACGGTGCGCATCGCCTCGGCCAGCGCGGCGCCGAACGGCGACCACCAGCGCAACGCCCACACCTCGGGTCTTTCCTGCAGCCAGACCAGCCGCGCGGCTTCGAGCACGTAGCCGGTCACGCCGATGATGATCAGGGCCCACAGGAAGGCCCAGTCCTCGCGGCGGTAGCCGCTGCGGTCATAGCCCGGCTCTCCCGGCTTGCGGTCCGGCCGGGTGTAGTCGAGCTTGGGCGGCTTGATCCAGCCGCGCCGGATCATCATGTAGACCAGCCCGGCGATCATGGCCACGCCGGCGCAGTCGAGCACCAGCGAGAACCACAGGTAGAACTTGCCGTGCCAGAAGCGCAGGCCAAACAGCTTGCCGGTGATGTCGTATTCCAGCGTGATCGTGGCGGTGCCGATAAACAGCAGCGCGAAGCCGTAGAAGATCAGCCGGTGCGCGCGGCCGGCGGCGGGATCCCGCCGGGCGATGGTGCGGTGGCTGGCAACGGTGCGGCACATCTGCATGAAGCGCTTGCCGATTTCCAGCGGCGTGCCCAGCGGCTGGCCGCGCCGGTACTTGCGGATCTGCACGTAGGTGCCGTAGCAGAACACGCCGATGGCAGCGAAGCCCACCAGGTAGAACAGCACGATGGCAGGTGACGAGAATCCTTCAAACAGGACGCGGGTGACCTGGAGCGGGTCGAACTTGTCTGCGGCTGGCATGGCGGCTTCCGTCTGTGTGGATGCGGGGGCGCGAAGCGTCCGGCGGGAACGGCCTGCGTGGCCGTTCCCTGCCCGGATCAGATCTTGTAGATGATCTCGAACGTGCCTTCCTTCTTGTGCGGCACGCCCCAGACCGGCACCTCGCGGCGGTAAGGCAGCGGGATCTGCGCGTCCGCCTCCTCGATCTCGCGGGCCAGGCGCTGGCCGCCGAAGGTGGCATCCGCGATCAGCCGCGGCGCTTCCGCATCGCCGATCAGGTACACGCCCTTGATGCCGACGCTTTCCCAGCGGTCCTCCGCCGCTTTCAACTGGCGGTGCAGCGTATCGTTGGAGCGGCGGCCGGTCACCAGCACCAGCGAGTCGAACTCCAGCCAGCGATGGCTCTTGTTCTCGTCGCGCGGCGACTTGCCGGGGCCGCGGTAGGTACGACGCGATCCGTCGCCCCAGATGTTGTAGATCTCCAGCCGGCCCGGCTCGATGCGGCTGCAGAAATGGTCGCCCATCTCCTTGACCTTGAGCTCGTGCAGGCGCCGCATCATGTTGGGATATTCCAGCGTAAAGTGCATGTAATTGGCCAGGTGCACGCCGCTGACAATGGTCACCTCATGCCCGGCCGTGGCCAGCTTCTCGGCCAGGCTCGGCGCCATGAAGTAGGTGTCGGCGTTGAGGATCACCACCCGCTTGCCGATCGCCTTCTTACCGGCGATCACCTGCTCCGGCGTCAACTGGTCGTCGCGCGAGGCGTCCGCGCCCGGGATCGGGTCGTGGGTCAGGCAGTTGGTGCCGTCGGTGACCCAGTGCGAGCCGGTGGCGATCACCACCTTCTCGGCGCCGTATTCCAGGATGGCGTTGGCCGTCAGCGCCTTCTGCCCCAGCGCAAGCTGGCTCTGCTTGTTCTTCTTCAGCAGCTTGTTGATCTGGGTTTCGCGGTAGTCGCGGTGATAGCCCCACTCGCCCAGGCCAGGCAGCGTGATGATCTGGTTCAGGTGGCCGCCGATCTTCTCGGCCTGGTCCACCAGGTGGACCGTATGGCCGCGCTCCATCAGCACGCGCGCGCATTCCGAACCGGCCGGGCCGGCGCCGACCACCAGCACCGCGTCGTCGGACTTCTTCCTGGCAAACCTCTCCGGGTGCCAGCCGCGGCGGTATTCCTCGCCGGCGGTGGCGTTCTGCGTGCAGATCATCGGCGGGCCGCCGATTTCCCAGCGCGAGATGCAGACGTTGCAGCCGATGCAGACGCGGATGTCATCGATGCGCCCTTCCTCGATCTTCTTCGGCAGGAACGGATCGGCAATCGACGGACGCGCCGCGCCGATAATGTCGGCGATGCCCTTGGTCACGATCTCGGTCATCTTCTCGGGATCGGTAAAGCGCCCCACGCCCAGCACGGGCTTTTTCGACACCTGCTTGATAAAGCGCGTCCAGGGGATCTGGTGGCCTTGCAGGTTGAAGCGCGAGGGGCCGGCGTCCTCGCCCCACTCGGCGATATCCCCCACATCCACGTCCCACAGGTCCAGCAGCGAATCCGCCATCTCGACGAACTTCATGCCGTCCTGCTCCACCTCGATGCCCGCGCAGCCGTACAGCGAGTCCACCGCGAAGCGCGTGGCGATGGCGCAGTCGTCGCCCACGGCGCGGCGCACCTTCTCCAGCGTCTCCAGCCAGAAGCGGGCACGGTTCTCCAGCGAGCCGCCGTACTTGTCGGTGCGCTTGTTGTAGTACGGCGAGAGGAACTGCAGCGGCAAGTAGGAGTGCGCGCCATACACGTAGACGATATCGAAACCCGCGTCACGGGCCCGGTAGGCGGCGTCGACGTAGTACTGCTGCACCTGCGCGATATCGCGCAGATCCATCTCCTTGCAGTAGGTCAGCGTTTCGAATTCCGACGCGTACTGGCTCGGGCCGCGCGGCGTGGCCCGGCTTTCCATGCAGGGCGCGTGCGCGCCGCCATACCACATCTCGATGCCGGCCAGCGCGCCGTACTTATGCACCTCGTCGGTCATCGCGCGCAGGTTACGCACGTCGCCCTCGTCCCAGATCCGCGCCGACAGCCGGTGCGTGTCGTCGGACTCCGGATGGATGGAGCAGTATTCCGTATTCAGCGCGGCCCAGCCCCCTTCGGCCTTCAGCGAACGGTGCGCGGCCTGGAAGCCGGGCAGCGTGGACCCGGCGCCGATGCAATGAGGCACCTGGTAGAACCGGTTGCGCAATGTCTTGGGACCGATCTGGATCGGTTCGAACAGGATGTCGTAGCGTGGGTCGCGGGCCATTTTTTGTCTCCAGCCGGTTTGTAAGGCGATCGCGCAAGGCGTCGCAAGCAGTGCGGAGCGCGCTGGCTCCGCATTGAATCTTCTGTGGGTGCCGATCTTGTTGTGTCCTCGCCGCGCTTACCCCGGGGCGGTACCCGCGTCGAGGGTGCGGCCGTCGTCGTGCCGCGCCAGCCAGTCGATCGCGGCCTGCCGGTAGCGCGTGATGCCTTTGTAGTCGACCAGTTCGTCCGGCAGCGTGCGCAGCACGCGGTGCAGGCGCGCCGCCCACCTGGGGACCGTGGCCAGTTCCTGCAAGCTGATCAGGTAGCAACGCACGCCAAAGCCGATGGCATTGCTGCGGGGCAGCCGGAACAGCGTCTGCAGTTCCACCCGCAGGTGCACCAGTTCGCCCGCGGTCTCGCGAGTGACCGAGGCCCGGTCCGCGCCCCACTCCGGATAGCGCTCCGGCGAGGTGTCCAGGCGCGGGTGAATGGTCATGGTCCAGTTCAGCCGGCGCACCGGCGCGCCTGCGCGCAGGTGCAGCAGATACTTCAAGGCGCGGTCGAAGATGCCCAGTTCGTGCGCCAGCGGCACGGGTCCGTGCCACTCGCTGAAACTCATGCCGAGATCGAAATCCAACGACCAGTCGGCCTGCGTGGTGACCATGCCGGCGTCCATGAACAGGTTGTCCTGGCGTTGATCCATCAACACCCAGTCACCCTGGTTCTGGCGGGCAATGTATTCCAGCGGCGGATACGGCAACGTCGCGGCGTCGCCAAAGACAAAGTCCTGGCGCAGGCCCAGCAGGCGGTTCTCCCAGGTCCAGCGCGTACCGTCGCGCCGCAGCGTGAAGTGCGCGGGATAGCTGGCCGCCAGCGACTCCATCATCAGCTCCAGCGTGTCCCACTCCGCCTGCATCATGTGCGGCAAGGCCATGCAGCGGCCCGGGTCCTGCGCAAGCACCAGGGCCCGTTCGCGGCATTCGCCGATGTAGTGCTCGTCGACGTCGAAGGGATGTTCGGTCACGCTGCCGGCCGGGCCGGCAGCATGCGGTTCGATGTTGACCGAGTACATGTACCGGTCTTCGTGGAACGGAAACGGAAAGCGCTGGATCGCGGCCGGGCTGTTGGCATAAGCAAAGTTGCCGCGGAAAGTCTCGTCTTGCTTGAACGTGGTGTGCATCGCGCCTCCTAGATCGCCAGCACCAGGCGCTGGCAGTTCGCCCGGGAGACGCAGGGCATCAGCTTGCGGCCGCTTGCCCTTTCCTCGATGGAAAGATAGTGATCGTGGTGGACCAGTTCCCCGTCGTTCTCCAGCACCTCCAGCTCACACTGGCCGCAGGCGCCGCCGCGGCACAGGTAGGACGCCTTGACGCCGGCCGCCTCGATCGCTTCGAGCAGGCTGGTCTCCGCGCCTACCTGGACGGTGATGCCGCTGCGCGCGAGCACTGCCTCGAATGGCGCGCCCGCCGGTGGAGCCAGGAACTGCTCCCAGTGCACGTGGCTGTCCGGCCATCCCGCCGCGCGTGCCGCCTGGCGCACCGCCTCGATCATGCCGGCGGGGCCGCAGACATAAACATCGGTGCCTAGCGGCTGGCCTGCCAGCACTTTGGCGAAGTGCAGCGGCTGGCCGGCGTCCTCCACATAGAGATGCAGCCGCTCGCCCGCCAGCCGAAGCAGCTCGGTGGCAAAGCCGGCGTGTTCCTGGCTGCGCACGGCGTAGTGCAGTTCGTACGGCGTTCCCAGCCGCTGCAATTCCGGCAACTGCGAGAAGAACGGCGTGATGCCGATGCCGCCGGCAATCAGGATGTGTTTCCGGCGCGTCTTGAGCAGCGGGAAGAGATTGACCGGGGCGCGCACGCGCAGGAGCGAGCCTTCCTTCACGTGCTCATGCATGAAACGCGAACCGCCCCGCCCTTCGTCGACGCGGCGCACGCCGATCTGGTACTGGCGGGTTTCCCACGGCGAACTCATCAGGGAATACGGGTTGCGGTGCAGGCGGTCCTCGCCCTGCATCTCGACCACGATATGGCTGCCCCCCGAGAAGGCGGGAAGATCTTCCCCATTGGCGTGGCACAGCGTGAAGCGTTTGACCAGCGGCGTCACCGCCTCGATCCGCGTCACGCGTACCGGTATGCTTTCTTGCGGTTTCATGCTGCCCCCGGCGTTTCCGCGTCGGCCATCACGCCCATGAAGGCGGCAAGCCGGCGGGAATAGTGATCGCGCACCAGCAGCTTGCGGCCGCAGCCCGCGCAGGGCGCGATGCCGCCGGACACGGCTGCGTTGCAGGTGCGGCAATGTACGCAGTAGACCCGCCGCGCGCCGGGCGCCACGCATTCGCATTGCATCTCGGCGGAATCCAGGCCATGCAGTTCCGCCACCCGGCTCACCTCGGCGAGGAAATCCTCGTCGCCGGCGGCGTAGAAGCGCAGGCCCATCGGCAACGAGGCCAGGGCATCGCCCAGTTGCTCGAGCAGCGCTGCGGTGGACGCTGCGACCGTCACATCGGCGCTGCTTGCCCGCACCGCCTGCGTGAGGTCGGCGCCCGCCTCGGCCGCGTACAGCACCTTGCACGCCCTGGCCGCGCCGGCCAGGCGACGCAGCGCGTCGCCACCCGCGCCCCGGGCCACGGCCAGGTGCACCTTGCCGCTGCCGTCGAACTGCAGCGGGCGGTACAGCGGCATGCTCTTGATGCCTGTCACCAGCATGGCAAGCTCCTGCGTGGTTGCGTGGTTGCGGTGCGTAAATGCGCGGATGCCGGGTCAGGCCGCCTTGACCTGGGTGCGCAGGCGCTGCGGGTCGTAGAACGGCGTCTTGGTTACCGTGCCCGTATGCGCGCCGTTGCTGTCGCGGATCTCAACCTTGGTGCCAAGCGCCTTGTAGCCGGACTGCAGGTGCACGAGCGCCAGCGATTGCATCAGGTAGCGGCTGAAGGTGGCGCTGGTCACCACGCCCACCGCCTTGCCGTCCACGAAGATCTTCGATCCGGCTTCCACCGCGCGGTCATGCCTTACCGCCACGCCGGCCTGGAAGAAGCGCTCCTTGCCGCGCGCGTTCAGCAGCGCCGCCTTGCCCACGTAGTCGCCCGCCTTGTCGGTGTCGATGGCCCAGCCGAGATTGACTTCCCACGGCGTGGTATCGCCTTCCGGCATGTCGAAGGGGAAGAACAGCAAGGCTGCCTCGATGCGGGCGAGTTCGAGCGAATCCCAGGAGCAGGGAATCAGCCCCTGCGGCTTGCCCGCCTCCAGGATGGCGTCCCACAGATCGACGGCGTCCGCCGCGGCGCAGGCGATCTCGAAACCTTCCTCACCCGAGTAGCCGCCCCGGGAAACAATGATCTTGCGGCCGAACAGCGTGGTCTCGCGATGCGCGAAATACGGCAGGGAGGCCAGCTCGATGCCGATATGCGGCTTGAGGATGGCGGCGGCGCGCGGCCCTTGCAGGGACAGCATATGCACGTCAAAGTCTTGCTCCCACTTCACGTCGCGGCCTTTCGAGAGCGCGGCAAGCTGGCGTTGCGTATTGCCGCTGCCGTGCGACAGGCGGTACTGGTTCGGCGCGTCGCAGATCACCATCAGGTCGTCGCTGACGGCGCCGTTCTCATCGACGGCGGCAGCCAGCCGCGCCGTACCCGGCTGCAGGCGATGCACATCGATCGGTACCATCTTGTCGATGACGGCGGCGGCATCCGGTCCGGATACCTTGACGATATTCAGGCCGCTGATGTCATAGAGGCCCGCGGCGGTACGCACCGCCACCACCTCGTCCTGCGGATCGCGCCGGTAGCGCCAGGGGATCGGCATATCGTTCCACGTATCGCCGTCCAGGGTGGAGCCGAGTTCGCGATGCCGAACGTTCAGGATGGATTCTCTGGTCATGTGCAGTCTCCGCAGGGTGTCTGGATTTTTGCGGAGTATGGCGAGCTACCCCCCCTCCCAACAATTTCCACTTGGCACTACCTCCTTGGTAGTAGCTGCGGGCGGTGCCTAAGAGGTATTGCCACGGCAGGCCCCGGTCCGCAGACTCCAGGGCACGGAAGTACGCCAGCGCAGGAGGAGAAACACATGACGGCCTTGACCTTGACCCAGCTCCCCGTTCCGGCCGCGGGCACCCATGGCCAGCGCATCGCGCGCGCCGTCGCCTCCCCGCAATCGGCAACGGATGCCAGTGCCGCGGTGGTGCGCTCATGGACCCGCTGCCTGGGCGAATACGGGCTCGATCCGGAACGGCGTCCCGTCCCGCCGGTGCTTTGCGCCAGCGAATTGCGCGAGCGCGGCGAGCGCTTCGGCGACCTGGCCGACTGCGCGCGGCTGGAGATGACCACGCTCTACCAGCAACTCGCCGACCCCGATATGGCGGTGATGCTGACCGATGCCGATGGCGTGGTCATGCATCTGGTGGCCGCCGACCCGTTCGCGCGCGAGATCGCCCCGGAAGGCTTGCGCGTCGGCGCGATCTGGAGCGAGCGCGAAGCCGGCACCAATGGTATGGGCACCTGCCTGGCGGAAGCCGGCGCGGTGGCGATACGCCAGCATGAGCATTTCTTCCAGCGCTATACCGGCCTCACCTGCTCGGCGGCGCCGATCTTCGACGAGAACGGCGTGCTGGCGGCGGTGCTCGACGTCACCAGCCGCTCGCCCCTGCTGTGGCAGCAACACTCCCCGGTGCTGGTCGGCATGTCGTGCCGCCATATCGAGAACCGCCTGTTCGATGCCCGCTTCCGGCACGCATATCCGATCCGCTTCCACAGCCAGCCGGAACTGGTCTACACCGCCGGCGAAGGCAAGCTCGCGGTCGACGCCGACGGCGTGGTGCTCGCCGCCAACCGCAGCGCCCTGCTCCAGCTCGGCTTCCCTTCGATGCAGGCATTGCGCGGCAAGCGCATCGACACGCTGTTCATGAGCTCGCTCGACGAGCTGGTGGCACGTAGCGCGCGCCAGTCTTTTCATCCGGTGCCGGTCTACCTCGCGCAAGCATCGGATCGTTTCTTCATGGTCGCGCAGCAGCCGCCGCAGGACTGCCTGCCCCGGCCCGGTCGCCTCGCGGCACGCGGCACGCCGGCGCAGCAGACTGCCGCGCCCAGGCCAGCGCGCGCGGGCCTGGCCTGCGGCGACCCGCGCATGGACGCGCAAGTCCAGCTGGCCACGCGCGTCATCGCGCGCAATGTGCCCGTCCTGCTCCATGGCGAAACCGGCACGGGCAAGGACGTCTTCGCCAATGCGCTGCATACGGCAAGCCCGGCGGCGCAAGGCGCGTTCGTAGCCATCAATTGCGCGTCCCTGCCGGAATCGCTGATCGAGAGCGAACTGTTCGGCTACCGCGCGGGCGCCTTTACCGGCGCTCAGCGCGAAGGCCGGCGCGGCAAGATCCTCCAGGCCGACGGCGGCACGCTCTTCCTCGACGAGATCGGCGATATGCCGATGGCCTTGCAGGCACGCCTGCTGCGCGTGCTGGAAGAGCGCCGGGTGACACCGCTCGGGTCCGAGACCTCGGCCCGGGTGGATTTCCAGCTGATCAGCGCCAGCCATCGCAACCTCGCCGAACTGGTCCACGACGGGCGCTTTCGCGAGGACCTGTTCTACCGGCTAAGCGGCGTCGAACTGCGGCTGCCGCCCTTGCGCGAACGCGCCGACCGGCTGGCCCTGATCCACGCCATCCTGGCCGAGGAAGCCGGCCCGCAGGAAACGCCGCCCACGCTCGCACCCGATGCCGAGCAGGCGCTGATGCGCTACGACTGGCCCGGCAACCTGCGGCAGCTACGCTACGTGCTGCGCACCGCCGTAGCCCTGTGCGACGGCACGCGGCTGACCAGCCGGCAACTTCCTCCGGAAGTCGTGCAAGGCGCGCAACGTGCCGCACGCCGCGGTCGGGGAGCCGACGCAGGGGCCGAAGCAAGCAAGCCCGCGCAGGAGAGCCTGCCGCCCTTCAACGCCATCCAGCTGAACGAGCGCAAGACCATCCTGGACCTGCTGGAGACGCATCGCTGGAATGTCAGCACCGTCGCCCGCACGCTGCGGGTCAGCCGCAACACGCTGTACCGCAAGATGCACCAGCTCTGCATCGAGATCGCGCGGGAGGCGGCTGCGTCGCGGCATGAGGCCGGGGCCTGAGCGCGCGCCGCTTGCGCCATGACACGCTCTCACCCCACCGTGCCGCGCCCCGCCGGTTGCGGTCCGGCGGCGCAGCGGTATGCCGCCAGATAGATCAGGCAGACAAAGCGATTCGCGAAAGGCCCTCATCCATGCAAACGCTCGAAAAGCCCGGCCACGACATTCATGGCATCAGCCCGTCCGGCGCGGTCCGGATTCACGCCACCGGGCGCCTGCACCTGGGCTTTCTCGACCCGGGCGCATCGCTCGGGCGGCGCTTCGGCAGTCTCGGCTTGTCGATCGGCGGCCCGGCGACCATCCTCGACCTCGGCCCGGCCGCGCAAGACCGGGTCGCCGCGGCGGACTACGCCGCGCGCCAGGAAGTGCCGCGCGTCTTGGCCTGGCTGGAGCGGCTCAAGCAAGCCAGCGGCATCCAGCGCCCGCTCGCGGTCCGGCTGCATGAGGTACTGCCGGCGCATGCGGGCTTCGGCTCGGGTACCCAACTGGCGCTGGCCCTGGGCCGGGCATTTTCCGAGCTGCACGGCCTGCCGTGGTCGGGCGCCGACATCGCCCGCCTGCTGGACCGTGGCGGCCGCTCCGGCGTGGGCATCGCCGCATTCGAGCGCGGCGGGCTGCTGGTGGACAGCGGCCCGCGTGGCGCGGGCAGCGTGCCGCCGCTGGCGGCGCGATTCGATTTCCCGGCCGATTGGCGCATCGTACTGCTGCTCGACACCAGCCGCACCGGCCTGCACGGCGCGGCGGAGAAGCAAGCCATGCAAGGGCTGCCGCCCTTTCCGCAAGCGCTGTCCGCCGATCTCTGCCACCGCGTGCTGATGCAGATCCTGCCTGCCGCCGCCGAGCAGGACTTCGCGCCCTTCGCCGAGGGCGTCAATCACCTGCAGCAGGTCATCGGCAACTACTTCGCGCCGGCGCAGGGCGGCGTGTATAGCAGCCCGGCGGTCGGCCACGTGCTGGACCGGATCACGCGGCAAGTCGGCGCCGGCCCTGCCGCCGTCGGACAAAGCTCTTGGGGGCCGACCGGCTTCGCCATCGTGCCTTCGCAGGCCGCTGCCGAACAGGCGGTGGCAGACGCCCGCGCGGCCGGACTGCTGGGGCCCTTCCTGGAAGCACGCATCGTCACGGGAGCCAATCGCGGCGCGCAGGTCGTGCCATCGGCGCGGCATGAAGCGGGTATCTCAAAGCCGGCGGCTTGTTGCAATGCGGCGGCGTAACGAGCGCAACGAGCGCCCGCCCTCTCCCGTATGCGGCGCCTTCTTTGCCTGCTTTCCTGGCGAGACAAGAAAGCAGGTCGCCGCCCCGCGGGGGTGGTGAAACTGCCTTTGACTTCAGGCCTTTGAAGTTGAAGTTGAAGTTGAGCACCTCAGACCACGGAGCCCCCAAAATGGCACGCCCCTGCATCCTGCATATGTTCACCCCCACCCGGCAAGCCAGCCCCTTCGACGTCAACATGGCCATCGACGCCGGCTACGCGCACGTCATCCCCTACGCCGAAGCCGGCCTCGACAACATCACCGCGCTGACCCAGGACGCCATCTTCTCCCGCGGCCCGAAAGGCGTCGCCAACACCGGCATCTTCATCGGCGGCCGCGACGTGGTGCTGGCGGCGGACATGCTCGACGCGGCCCGCAAGGCCATGGTGCCCCCGTTCGCGGTGTCGGTCTTCGCCGACCCGAGCGGTTCCTACACCACAGCGGCGGCGCTGGTAGCCGCCGTCGAAAGGCAACTGCGCAAAGTGCATCAAACCGACTTCTCCGGCCGCAGGGTACTGGTACTTGGCGGCAGCGGCGCCGTCGGCCGCGTCGCCGGTGCGCTGGCCTCGCAACTCGGCGCGCGCGTCTGGCTATCGAACCGCTCCGGCAGCGAGCAAGCCACCCGCATCAGCCGGGAAACCAACGAACGCTTCAACGCGCAGACCGAAGGCATCCTGATCCGCTCGGCCGACGCGCTGCGGGCTGCACTGGCCGAAGCCGACGTGGTATTCGCCACCGCAAGCGCCGGCGTCCAGGTCGTTGGCGAGGCGGACCGTGCCGCCGCGGGCAAGCTGCTGGTGGCCGCCGACGTCAACGCCGTGCCCCCGGCGGGCATCGCGGGCGTGGACGCCATGGACGACGGCAAGCCCATCGGCACCGGCAAGGCCGTGGGCGTAGGCGCACTCGCCATCGGCAATATCAAGTACCAGGTCCAGCATCGCTTGTTCCTCGCCATGCGCGAAGCCGCCAGGCCGGTCTACCTGGGCTTCCCCGAAGCCATGGCGATGGCGCGCACCGTGGCCGCCGAACTGCCTTGAGCACCAGGCGCTGGTCCCCACCACCGAACCGAGGCACCCATGCCAAGCACAACGAATGCCCACCCTGCCCGCTCACTCAGCGTCAACGCACTCAGCCAGCCGCTCGTCGCCAGCCTGCTCGACCATCGCGCCGAGTGGCGGCTCGCGGTCTCCGAAGGGCCCATGGGCGTGCGCATCGTCGATGCCGGCGTCGAGACGCGCGGCAGCGTCGAGGCTGGCCTGGCCATCGCCGCGATCTGCATGGGCGGGCTGGGCCAGGTGCGGCTGCGGCACGGCGGCGAAGGCTGGCCAACGCACATCGAGGCCAGCAGCGGCCAGCCGGTGCTGGCCTGCCTGGCCAGCCAGTACGCCGGCTGGAGCCTGAGCGCCAGCCAGGAGGAAACCGGCGGCAAGACATTCTTCGCGCTGGGCTCCGGCCCCGCGCGCGCGCTCGCCGGCAAGGAAACGCTGTTCGAGGAACTCGGCTATCGCGACAAGCTCCACGCCGGTGACGGCGGCGCCTGCCTGGTGCTCGAAGTCGACCGCGCGCCGCCGGAGATCGTCATCCGGAAGATCCTGCGGGACTGCGGGCTGCAGCCCGGGCAACTGACCGTGATCCTGACGCCGACGGCAAGCCTGGCGGGCACCACGCAGGTGGTGGGGCGCGTGCTGGAGGTGGCGCTGCATAAGGCGCACGTGCTCGGCTTCCCGCTGGATCGCATCGTCGGCGGCAGCGGTGTCGCGCCACTGCCGCCACCGGGCGCCGATGCCGGCGACGCGATGGGCCGCACCAACGACGCCATCCTGTATGGCGGCAGCGTGCACCTGACGGTCGATGCCGACGACGATGCCGCCCGGGCGCTTGCGCTGGATCTCCCGTCGGCCAGGTCGCGTGACTATGGGCGCCCCTTCGCCGACGTGTTCAGGGAATACGGCTACGACTTCTACCGCATCGACCCGGCCCTGTTCGCCCCCGCCGAAGCATGGGTCAGCAATCTCGCGTCCGGACGGACCTGGCACTCGGGCGGACTGAACATGGCGCTGCTGCGCGCGCAATGGCTGGTGGAGGCCTGAGATGGCCGCCTCCCCTTCGCGCGGGCCGCTGCGCGTCGCCATCATGACCGACGAAACCGGCTGGCATACCGCCAGGCTGAAGCAGGCGCTGCGCGCACGCGCCTGCGAAGGCCGCTGCGTGAACCTGGCCGATTGCCGGATCGACACCACCTGGGCCTGGCACGGGCTGGTGATCCCGGGCTATGGGCGCGGCTTGCCCGACGCCGTGATCGTGCGCGGCCTCGCCTCCGGCAGCTTCGAGCAGGTCACGCTGCGGCTGGGCATCCTGCACGCGCTGCGCGAGCTGGGCGTGCCCGTGTATAACGACGCGCGCGCTATCGAGCGCAGCGTGGACAAGGGCATGACCAGCTTCCTGCTGCATCTGGCCGGCATTCCCACACCCGCGACCTGGGTGAGCGAATCCGCGCCGCAGGCGCAGCGCACGGTGATGCGCGAGAGCGCCGCCGGGCGCGCGCTGGTGCTCAAGCCACTGTTCGGCTCACAGGGCAAGGGGCTGCAGCGCATCGGCACGGTGGACGCGGGCCATGCGCCCGTGCCCCTGCCCGCGCTGGTGGCGTACCGGCAGGTGGCCTATCTGCAGCGTTTCGTGCCCGCTCCGGCCGCGCCGGGCAAGCCCGGCTTCGACTGGCGCGTGCTGGTGATCGGTGGACGGGCGGTGGCCGCCATGCGCCGCGTCAGCCAGGGCTGGATCCACAATGTGGCGCAGGGCGCCCGCTGCGAGCATGCCGAGATCACGCCGGCGCTGGCCGCGCTCGCTGTGCGCGCCACCGAGGCGCTTGGCCTCGACTACGCGGGCGTGGATCTCGTTCCCACCGGAGAAGGGGAAGCCACGGATGGTGCCATGGTCATTGAGGTCAATGGCGTGGCAGCCTGGCATGGACTGCAATCGGTTACGGAAGTCGATATCGCCGGCCTGCTCGTCGACGACCTGCTGGCGCGCAAGCTGCCCGCGGCGCGCCACGGAGCCGTGGCGTGAGGGCGGCGCCGGACAACCGCGTGGCCGGCAATGCGGCCGCGGCCTTCCTGTGGGCATGCACGCTTGACGTAGCGGTGGCGAAGCCGGGCAATGTCAGCATGGATGCGCCGGGGCACGGCATGAGCGCCGGGCTCTTCCTGGACAGCGCGGCGGCGGCGGTGGCACCGCTGACCGACGGCGCGCTCAGGGTCGGCGAACGCATCGAACAGGCAGTCACGCAAACGCAGGCGGTTGCCAGGTGCAATACCAATCTTGGCATCCTGCTGTTATGCGCGCCGCTTGCCACCGCCATGGAAGCCGGGCCTCCGCGCGATGCCAGAACGCTTGGCGAGCGGATCGAGGCGGTGCTGGCGGCCCTGACCGTGGCCGATACCGAGGCCGCCTATCGCGCGATCGCGCACGCCATGCCGGCCGGCCTTGGCACGGCGCCGGAGCAGGACGTGGCCACCAGGCCCACAGTGAACCTGCGCGCCGCCAT
Organism: Cupriavidus sp. 05L310; assembly: GCF_056398185.1. Lineage (NCBI taxonomy): Bacteria > Pseudomonadati > Pseudomonadota > Betaproteobacteria > Burkholderiales > Burkholderiaceae > Cupriavidus > Cupriavidus sp. 05L310. The sequence goes on along the minus strand of NZ_JBFTOX010000001.1, from coordinate 216,349 downwards.
GCACCTGGCCACCATGCGCGATACCGTGGCGCGCCAGTATGCAAACGGCTACGCCGACCTTTTCACGCTCGGGCTGCCGGTGTTGCGCAGGCACCTGGCCGGGCACGGTGCCTGGCACGAGCGGCTGCACCGGGCGGTGACAGCCGTCTATCTCGCTTTTCTTGCGCGCTTCCCGGATTCGCATATCGCGCGCAAGCATGGGCTGCCGGCGGCAAGGCGCGTGAGCAACCGGGCGCGGCTGTTCCACGGGCGCTTCGAGGCGGGCCAGTCCATCGATCCGGAGGAATTCGCGCAGTGGGACCGGGAGCTGAAAGCCGCCGGCGTCAACCCAGGTACCAGCGCCGACCTGACGGTGGCCTGCGCGATGATCGCGGGTTGCCTCGATCCGCAGATATGCGCCATGCGGATCGATCCGCGCCAGCCCGGAATCAGCTAGCGCGCAGCGGCGTGGCACCGGCCTGTTCCGGCGCCACGCCGGAACATACCTAGACGCTGACGGCGCCGCCCAGCCAGCCGTGCACTCGATCTTGCACGCGCTGCGACGCGTCCCGGCGCCGCTCTATCGCGACCCCCACCGCGCCAACGTCGTCGAATTTCTTCGGTTTGACGACCACGACCCGCACCCAGTGCGCCCCAAAGTCTTCCAGCAGCAATTGCGCCACGCGCTCGGCAAACGCTTCCAGCAACTGCAGCCGGTGCGTGGCCATCAACTCCCGCAACGCGGTGCGGACCTTGCCGTAGTCGATGGTGTCGCCGATCCGGTCGCTGCTGCAGGCGGCGCTTCGCGGCAGCCCGGCGGTCAGGTCGATGCGCAGCGGCTGTGGCGTGCCCAGCTCGCTAGCGTCGATGCCGATGATCGTCTGCCCTTCGAAGCCTTCGATAAAGATCAGGTCCATCGGGCCGGGCGAGGCCGCCGGTGCCGCGCGGGCGGCCATGGATTCCGCCTTCACGCCCGGCAGCGCGCCGAATTCCGCCGCTTCGGCCTGCCACATCATGTCGTCTCGTTTCATCTGCCCTCCTTGCAATGCACTTGCTACTAGCGCGCGGCCGGCGACCACGCTCCGGCGCTGGTCTCGCAAAAAGCAGGCCACACCGACACACCGAGCGGCGCCCCCGTGCCAGCGCGGCCCCGCAGGCGGGCGGCGCGGCGCCGGGCTGTGGGACACACGCACCGGACGGCACAACCTGTCCCGCCGACGGCGCAGTCAGCGCGGCGCAACACGCAGCCAGGGCCTTGCGGATCAAGGCGCAGGCGGCAGGCACGACTCCTGCAATCATTTCAGCCAGATCGATCCCTTAGCGAGCCGCCCGTTGCCCCACCCGCCCGCCTCCCTCCACCTGGACGCCGAACCATTCGCCGCCGTCGACCGCGACGCCCCCGATGCCCTGGCCCGGACCGAGGGCGCGCCACGCTTCGCCTGGGCTATCACCGGCTCCGGCCATTTCCTCGAAGAATGCCTGGCGCTGGCCGCCGCCCTGCCCGACGTGGATCTGTTCCTGTCGCGCGCGGCCGAGGAAGTGCTGGCGATCTACGGCATCCAGTTGAAGGACCTGAAGGCACGCTTCCGGGTTTTCCGCGACAAGACCGCCAGCGCGGCGCCGGTCGGCATGTTCTATGCGCGCCGCTACCACACCGCCATCGTCGCGCCGGCCACCAGCAACACCGTCGCCAAATGCGCCGTGGGCATCTCCGACACGCTGCCGACCAATATCCTCGCGCAGGCGGGCAAGCTCGGCATCCGCGGCATCGTGTACGCGTGCGACACCGAGCCGGTGGTGGTGACCAAAGGGCCGGACGGCTGGCTGAAGCTGCATCCCCGCAATATCGAACTGGAAAACGTGGAACGCCTGCGCCGCATCGACCATTGCGAAGTGGTGTGCTCCATCGGCGAGCTGCGGGGCGCACTCGATCAACGACTCAAGGCACTGTCACTGACATGGAACACATCGTCTTCCTGACCGGCCGCCTGGCGGAAAAAGGCCTGGAACGCATGCTGCGCAGCCTGGAGCCTGCGCCGTTTACCTGGGAGATCCGCGAAATCGGCGTGCAGGTGGCCGCGCTGATGACCGCCGACCTGGTGCGCCGCCGCGTGGCCGCGCCGGTGGTGGCGGACCGCATCATCGTCCCCGGCCGCTGCCGCGGCGACCTGGACGCGCTCTCGCTGCACTACGGCATGCCGGTCGAGCGCGGACCGGAAGAACTCAAGGACCTGCCGCAGTTCTTCAACCGCAAGGCCAAACCGGTCGACCTGTCCCGGCACGATATCGCCATCTTCGCCGAGATCGTCGACGCGCCGCAGCTCGACGTCGAAAGCGTATGCGCGCGGGCGCGCCGGCACCGGGCCGATGGCGCCGACGTGATCGACCTTGGTTGCCTGCCCGCCACGCCGTTCCCGCACCTGGAGGAAACCGTGCGCGCGCTGAAGGCGGACGGCTTCCTGGTCAGCGTGGATTCCATGAACGCGGAAGAACTGGTGCGCGGCGGCAAGGCTGGCGCCGACTACCTGCTCAGCCTGACCCTGGACACCCTGTGGGTGGTGGACGAAGTCGCCTCCACGCCGATCCTGGTGCCGCAGCAGCCGGGCGACGAGGCATCGCTGTACGCGGCGGTCGAAGCCATGGCGCAGCGCGGCCGGGCCTATATCGCCGATGCCATCCTCGACCCCATCCCGTTCGGCCTGCTGGCCTCGCTCGGGCGCTACGAGCGGCTGCGCCAGCGCTTTCCCACCGCGCCCATCATGCTCGGGGTGGGCAACCTGACCGAGCTGACCGAAGCGGACACCGGCGGCATCAACGCCATCCTGATGGGCATTGCGGTGGAGCTGCATGCCTCGGCGATCCTGACCACGCAGGTCAGCGGCCATGCGCGCCGCGCCATCCGCGAGGCGGACGTGGCACGCCGGATGATGTACGCCGCGCGCGAGCAGAACGCCCTGCCCAAAGGCATCACCGACCAGATGATGACGCTGCATGCGCGCGAGCCCTACCCCGACACGCCAGAGGAAATCGCGGAAACCGCCAGCGCGATCCGCGACCCGAACTTCCGCGTGCAGGTGTCCGAGCAAGGGATCCACGCCTACAACCGCGACGGCCACCATGTGGCGGCGGACCCTTTCGCGCTCTTTCCCCGCCTGCAGCTGGAGGCCGACGGCAACCATGCCTTCTACATGGGTGTGGAACTGGCCCGCGCGGAAATCGCCTGGCGCCTGGGCAAGCGCTACGTGCAGGACCAGTCGCTGGACTGGGGCTGTGCCGACGAACGCGAAAAGCAGGACCTGACCGAATGGTGCGCCCCTGGCGCCACCATGAAAAAACGGGCCTGAGGACATGACAACCATGAGCAACGACGTAATCCACGAAGCCGTCGTCACCACCGTCTCGGTGGCCGGTGCGGAGCATATCGCGCCGATGGGCGTGCGCTACCAGGGCAGCGGCATCGTGCTGATGCCGTTCCGTCCCTCCGCCACCTACGACAACATCGTCGGCACCGGTACGGCCGTGGTCAACCTGACCACCGACGTGCGTGTCTTCGCCGGCTGCCTCACCGGCCGGCGCCAGTGGCCCACCGTGCCGGCGGAACGGATCCACGGCGTGCGGCTGGCCAGTGCGCTGAGCCACATTGAACTGCGTCTTGCGCAGGAGAACGGCGACGCAACGCGGCCAGCCCTGCGCATGGAGCGCGTGCACGAAGCCCGCCATGGCGAATTTGCCGGCTTCAACCGCGCGCAGGCAGCGGTCATCGAAGGCGCCGTGCTGGTCAGCCGGCTACATCTGCTGCCGGCCGACAAGATCGCCCGTGAGATGGCCTACCTGCAGATCGCCATCGACAAGACCGCCGGCGCGGCGGAACGCGAAGCATGGCAATGGCTGCTGGACCGCATTGCGGCCTGGCATGCCGGCAGTATCGGCACGCACTCCCCTTGTGCCGCCCCCGAGCCCACCCTGGAGAAAACGCGATGACATCCCTGCTGACCAGCGTACGCAATGTGGAAGAGGCCCTGCAAGCCGCCAGCGCGGGGGCCGAGCTGATCGACCTGAAAGAGCCGAAGGCCGGCGCGCTCGGCGCGCTGCCGGCGGAAACCGTGCTGGAGGTGGTCGGCGCGATGCGCGCGCGCTGGCCCGGGCGCCTGCTGAGCGCGACGATCGGCGACCTGGCGCCGGCCGAGCATGCCGTCATGATGCTGATGGCCAACACCATTGGCAAATGCGGTGTCGATTACGTCAAGGTGGGCGTGGCGCCCGGCGAGCATGCGCGCGCGGCCTTGCGGCGGCTGGCTACCCTGCCGTGGCAGGTGGTGCCGGTGTTCCTGGCGGACCACGGGCTGGACCTGAAGCTGGTTGAGGAGGCCTGCGGGATGGGGTTCCCGGCGGTGATGGCCGATACGGCGGGCAAGCAGGCGGGCAGCCTGTTCGATTGCGTCGATATGGCGGCGCTTGCCGCCATGACAGCGATGGCGCGGCGCCGGGGCGTCAAGGTTGGCCTGGCCGGTTCCCTGCAGCTCGAACATCTGCCCCGGCTGCACACGCTGGCGCCGGACTTTGCCGGCTTCCGTGGCGCGCTGTGCGACGGTGGCCGCGCCGGACGGCTCGATCCACGGAAGGTGGCGGCGTTGCGGGCTGGCTTGCACCCGGCGGTTGCGCTGGAACCGCAGCCGGCCTGAGCCTACCCGCCGCCCGCCGCGCTGGCGCGCAGCAACGCGCGCAGGCGCGGCAGGTCTGCCTTCTGCAGAAGGTCGACCGCAAACGGCGCATCGCGCGTGTAATGGCAAAAGTGCCCATCGACCACCCCGGCGTGCGCATGCTGCGCCAGCGTCATCCCCGCCCCGATCTGGCACGACTTGACCAGCACCAGCCTTTGCGCGCCAAGCCGGCTGGCCAGCCACGCGGCAATGCTGTCGGAAGTCGCGTCCCAGTTCGCCAGCGCATCCCGCTCCTTGCGCAGCAGGCCGTATGGCGCCCATACGGCAACGCCGCCATTGCGCAGCACGGCGTGGATCGCATGTTCGTCGGCGGCCACCGTCAGGGCCGGGCACAGGCCCTGCAGCATCAAGCCGTACTGGACCATGGCCAGCACCGCCATATTGTGGGCAACCAGGTCGTCGAACCCCCATTGCGCCTGGTAATCGCGCACCTCGTCGGCAAAGCCGCCCCCGCCCGGCACCACCACCACGCGCCCGCCGCCGAGCGCGGCCAGCTCCCGCAGCCAGTCCGGCAAGAGCGGATCGCGGCCCAGGCTGCCGCCGATCTTTACGACGTGCACGGGGCCTCCCGCTTCAGCGGGGCGGACGTGGAAATCGCTATCGGCATGCCTGCGCGCCCCCCGTCGCGACCGCCGCTTCCCCGGCCTGCCACAGCAGGACCGCCACGGCAACGCTGGGGGCGCACACGCGCGCCCACTCCGCGTGGGCCGGCGCGATACCGGCGAGGTCTTCGAAGGCCCGATAAGGGCGCCCAAGCCGGCCAGCCAGGTCGCGCGCCAGGAAGTGCCCGCACCCCGCGCCGATCACCGGTGCGCCCGGTGGCAGGCCGGACCGGTCGATGACACGCAGCAGGTTGTCCCCAAGTTCCGCGATCTGTGCCAGCCGCCATTGACGCGCCACTTCCAGCCAGGCCGCCGCGGGCGCGTCACGCGCATCGTGCCCGATCATCCTGGCAAGGCGCTGGTGCGTGGCTTCCGGCGTCTTGGCGCCGCCATCGGCGCTCGGGTGGGGATCGTGCGCTTCGCGCAGTTCGCCGGTGACGCGGTACACGTCGGCGGTGGTGGCGAACAGTTCGTTCATCACGTTATAGCTGGCGCCCTTGAAGGCGATGCGGCGTGCGAGCGCGCACAGCGGCGTGCGCGCCACGCCCTGGTACACCAGTTCGCCGGAAGCGAGCCGGCCGGCATCGTCGCGGCCCTGCGCCGCCACCTCGCCGTCCACGATGGGAATCAGGTCGCTGGTGGTGGTGCCGACATCGACCAGCACGCCGTGGCCGATGCGGGCAGCCGCCATGCGGGCGGTCGCCACCCAGTTGGCCGAAGCGATGTGCCGCCAGTCCGCGGCCACTTGCCGCCGCGTGCGCCAGCCGGCCGCGCCGGCGAAGAAAACGGCGCGCTCGCCGAAGGCGCGCCACATGACGTCCGCCAGCGCTGTCACGCCGGCTTCCCGGTTCTCGAACAGGTCGGCCATTTCGCCGGTCATGGTGACCGCGTGCGCGGCATGCGCGCAATCGGGCCAGCGCGCGCGCGCCTGTGCCAGCACACCGTCCAGCAGTTGCAGGCCCTGCCACAAGGGGCAGGCCCACTGCGCGATATCGACCGCGATGCCGTCCTCCAGGCGCGTTGCCTTGATATTGGCGCCGCCCAGGTCCCAGCCGAAGACAAGCTGCTCAGCGGCCATGGGACGCTCCAATGGTGACCGTCCGCTCCGCCAGGATCTGGTGTCCCGCCAGCATCTCGCAGGCCAGGTTGCGGCCAAGCTCGGCCGACAGGCCTGCATAGGCGCAAGTCACACGCGGGTTCACCTCGATCACCACCGGGCCGCGCCGGGGATGCCAGACCAGGTCGATGCCGACGAAGCCGCGCAAGCCCGGCATGCCGGCCACCACGCATTCGGCCACGTCCGCCAGCCGGCGTCCCGCCTGCCCCTTGCATTCGATCGCATTGATCTCCACGCCATCGTCGTGCACCTGTCCGCTCGCATCGACGCGGATGTGCTGCCGGTTCACGCTCAGCAGTTCGGGCCCGCCCGGGCCGCAGAGCAGCGAGACGCTGATCGGCTCGCCCTCCACCCACGGCTCCAGCACCACCGGCTCGCCGTGCGCGAGGCGCCGCAGCCAGCCTTCATGCGCCGCGCCGAAACCATCGTAGGCGTGCGTCGCCACCGATCCCGCGCCATCATCCGGCTTGACCACCCAGCGTCCGGGCTCGGGGGCGTCCCCTTCGCTCCACGGCCGGGTCGCGGCGATGCCGAGCGCGGCCAGCCGCTGCGCGGTCGCGCGCTTGCTGGTGGCCAGCGCGATCGCGCTGGCATCGCAACCCAGCCAGCGCGCGTCGCCCACCATGTAGTTCAGGCTCAGCAGCACGCCTTCGGATTCCGGCGCGACGACCCAACTGACATCGTGGCAGGCCGCCTGGCGGCGCACGAAATCCGCCGCGTCCTCGCCGGGCATGCGCGCGCAGCAGCTCACCCTGTGCGCGCCATCGCATGCCGGCGGCAACTCGCCGGGCAGCGCCGCGCAGGTAATCGCCACGTCGCCGATGCGCGCGAGATCTGCGATCATGGCGTCACGCATGGCCCGGCCCTGGCGCAGCAGGTGCGGCACCGCGCGGGTGTCCATGGCGCCCGCGCTGATATATTCATAGACGAACACACGCGTCATCATTCCCTCTCCATGCACATCATCCCAGTCATCGATCTTCTTGACGGCCGCGTTGTCCGAGCGGTGCGCGGCCAGCGCGACCAATACCGCCCCATCGTGTCCGGCCTGCATCCGGGCAGCGATCCGGTGGAGATGGCGCGGGCGATGCTCGCGCATTGCGCCAGTGCCACGCTGTATATCGCCGACCTCGACGCACTCACCGGGCGCGCCATCCAGCTCGATGCGCTGCGAGCGCTGTGCCAGGCCTTGCCGGAAATCGAACTCTGGCTGGACGCTGGCTTCGCCAACGCGGCGCAGGCCACCGCGGCGCTGGCTGCGCTGTGCGGCGCCGGTGCGCGGGTGGTGCCGGTGTTCGGCAGCGAAACCCTGTCCGAGCCACCCGCCGCGGCAGGCAGCGCGCCACCCTTCGACGCCTGGCCCGGCGCCGTGCTTTCGCTCGACCGGCGCCATGGCATGCCGCTGGGCAACGCCGCATGGTGGCAAGCCAGCGACGCATGGCCGGCGCAACTGATCGTGATGGCGCTGGACCGCGTCGGCGCGTTCGAGGGGCCGGACCTGGAAACGCTCGCGGCAGTCCGCGCGCAGGCGGGTGCCGGACGCAGGCTGGTCGGCGCCGGCGGCATCCGCCATGGCGCCGATCTCGCCGCCGCCGCGCATGCCGGGGCCAGCGCCTGGCTGGTTGCATCGGCCATTCATGATCTCCGTATCCCGCCGGCTGGCCAGGGAGGACGTTCCTCCTGATCCGCGCGGCGGGCTCCATCAAGCAAACCTACGGTTCATCAGACTTCCGGGCAGGTCAACTGATCGCCGCGTGAAATCTGGCGTAGGTGTGACTCCGCTCTCCCATTTCACGGGAGAGCGGAGCAATCAAGCGCATTGCTTCGGCGTAACTTCCGGCTGGACACATCGCCCACGCTCAAGTCCGGACGAGCAAGCATGCAAGCAGGCATAAACACGTTCCATGCCAGCCCGCCGCGCCGCGCTGGCGCGGCCTGGCGCCGCATGCGCCGCGCGCGGGCGTGACAGGTTGCCCCGCGTACGGAGCACCGGTTGTGTCGTTGCCACCGCGCCTGGCGCATCCTCCAGGCATCGGCTTTTCCCCACCAGGCGCCATGCGCTCGCGGTGGCGGGCGCATGGCAGGCAGGTGGCCAGCCGCTGGCACAGGCTTTGCTCGACTCGGGCATGGCACCCGCAACCGATCTCCCCTCCGACCCCCGTGGCCGCCCAGCCGCCCAGGCCAGCTGGACCTGTCCTTTCTGCGCGCTGCTGTGCGACGGGCTCGCCGTCCCGCAGGAAGGCCCGGACGGCCAGGCACCGGCGCTGACCGACAGCAATTGCCCGCGCGCGGCAAGCGCGCTCGCTGCCTTCGGCCGGGGGACAACGGCAGCCGAGCCGTGCGCCGATGGCCGCCCGGTGACACTGCCCCAGGCCCTCGACGCCGCCGCTCGCCTGCTGCGCGGGAGCCGCCGCCCGCTGTTCGGCGGCCTCGCCACCGATGTAGCCGGCACGCGCGCGCTTTACGCCTTGGCCAACCACAGCGGCGCCGTGCTCGACCATGCGCATGGCGACGCCATGACGGCCAGCCTGCGCGCGCTGCAGGATCGAGGCGCCTTTACGACCACCCTGGCCGAGGTGCGCAATCATGCCGACCTGATCCTTTGCATCGGCACCCAGCCCTCGCACAAGCACCCCGAGTTCTTCCGGCGCTGCGGACTGATGGACGGCGAACCGCCGTGCCCGCGCGAACTGGTCTTCCTTGGCACGCCGGCCGACCCCGCCGCCGCGCAACTCCCGAACGTGCGCAGCAGCGAGGTGGCGCTGCCCGAAGGCGAGGATCTGTACCAGACGCTTGCGTTGCTGAACGCCCTGTGCCGCCCGCGTGCGCTGGCCGACGGCAACATCGCAACGGCTGCGCTGCGCGATCTCTCGGCCCGCTTGCTCGCTGCGCGTTATGCCGTGATCGTGTGGACGCCCTCCACGCTCTGCGCGCAGGCGGGCGGCAAGCATGCCGCGCTGCTGATCGAAGGCATCCACCACCTGGTCAAGACGCTCAACCGCACCACGCGCGCCGGCGGCCTGTCGCTAGGCGGCGACGACGGCGGCAACACCGTCAACCAGGCCATCACCTGGCTGTCTGGCCTGCCCCTGCGCACGCACGTGCACCCCGGCGGGCTCGATCACGATCCGCATCGCCACCGGACCGAGCGCCTGCTGCGTGGCGGCGAGGTCGATGCCTTGCTGTGGGTTGCCAGTTTCACGCCGGACCTGCCACCGCCCGCCAGCACCGTGCCCACCGTGGTGCTCGGGCATCCCGCGCTGGCCGCCGCGATGGCGCGGCGCCCCGGCGTCTTCATTCCGGTTTCCACCCCGGGCATCGGCTCGGCCGGCCACCTGTTCCGCACCGATGGCGGCATCGTGCTGCCGCTCATCCCGCTGCGCGACGACGGCCTGCCGACGGTCGCGGCAGTGGCGGCGCAAATGCTGGCGCGGCTGCAACAAGCGCCGGCGCCAACGGAGTCCGCATCATGAGCACATTGCGCCTGCATGGAGGCCGCGTGTACGACCCCGCGCGGGGCATCGACGGCCAGCTTGCCGACGTCTATATCCGCGCTGGCCGCATCGTCGAACAGCCTCCCGGCACGCGGGCGGAGGCGGAGCTCGATATCGGCGGCATGGTGGTGATGTCCGGTGGCATCGACATGCACTCGCATATCGGCGGCGGCAAGGTCAATCTGGCCCGGATGCTGCTGCCCGAGGACCACCGCGACAACCTGCCCGCCGGCGGCCCGCTGGAACTGGCGTCCTGCGGCACTTGCACGCCCGGCACGCTGGCCACCGGCTACCGCTATGCGCAGATGGGCTATACCGCTGCGTTCGAGCCCGCCATGATGGCGTCCAACGCGCGCCAGACGCATTTCGAGATGGGCGACACGCCGGTCATCGATCATGGCGCCTATGTCATGCTCGGCAACGACGACCTGTTCCTGCGCATGCTGGCCGGCGGCACCGACTTCCAGCACATCCGCGACTATGTCGGCTGGACCGTCAACGCCAGCAAGGCATTGGGCGTGAAGGTGGTCAACCCGGGCGGCATCTCGGCCTTCAAGTTCAACCAGCGCAAGCTGGATGTGGACGACCAGCACATGCACTACCGCATCACCCCGCGCGACGTGCTGCGCACGCTGAGCCAGGCCCTGACGGAACTCAAGGTGCCCCACCCCTTGCATATCCACGCCAGCAACCTCGGGGTGCCGGGCAATATCGAATCGACGCTTGCCACCATAGCCGCGCTCGAAGGACTGCCGGGCCACCTGACCCACATCCAGTTCCACAGCTACGGCGCGGATGGCCCGCGCAAGTTCTCCTCGGCGGCGCTGCGCATCACCGACGCGGTCAACGCTAACCCCAATATCTCCATCGACGTCGGCCAGATCATCTTCGGCCAGACCGTGACCGCATCGGGCGACACCATGATGCAGGTGAAAAACGCCGACCACGCCCACCCGCGCAAATGGATCGGCGCCGATATCGAGTGTGACGCGGGCTGCGGCGTGGTGCCGTTCCGCTACCGCGAGCAAAGCTATGTCAATGCACTGCAATGGGCCATCGGCCTGGAAGTCTTCCTGACTGTGAAGAACCCCTGGCAGGTGACGCTGACCACCGACCATCCCAACGGCGGCCCGTTCACCAGCTACCCGCATCTGATCCGTCTGCTGATGGACAAGTCCTTCCGCGACGAGCAGCTTGCCAAGCTGCACCCCGAGGTCGCCGCCAACTGCGCGCTGCCGGATATCAAGCGGGAACTGACGCTATATGAGATTGCCGTGCTGACCCGCGCCGGCCCCGCGCGGCTGCTTGGCCTGCGCGACCGCGGCCACCTGGGCGCGGGGGCGGCCGCCGATATCGCGGTGTACCGCGAGGACGCCAACCGCGAAACCATGTTCAGCGCACCGGAGTACGTGTTCAAGGACGGCGCCCTGGTGGCGCGCGCGGGGCGCATCGTGGCCACCCCCGCCGGTGGCACGCACTATGTCGAGCCCGACTATGACAAAGGCATCGAAAAGACCTTGCGCAAGTACAGCGACAGCCATCTCGCCCTGCACTTCGACAACGCCGCCATCGGCCGCGACGAACTGTGCGCCTGCTGCAATGGCGGCCGCCTGCTGCCTGCGCAGTGCGCCCCTCTGCACAAGCAGGACACCGTATGAACAGGCTCCCGACCTTGCCGCGCGCCTGGGGACACTCCGCATGCTGATCAACGGACTCACCATCGACGACACCTTCGCGGAAGCCTTTCCGATGAAGGCAACCCGCTTGCTGGTCACTGCGCATAACCTGACCTGGGCCCGGCATGCCGCAGCCGCGCTAACGGGCTTCGCCACCTCGGTGATCGCATGCGGCTGCGAGGCCGGCATCGAGCGCGAGATCGCGCCGGCCGACTCGCCCGACGGACGGCCCGGCGTGGCGGTGCTGCTGTTCTCGATGTCGGGCAAGGAACTGGCCAAGCAGGTCGAGCGGCGCGTCGGCCAGTGCGTGTTGACCTGCCCCACCACGGCGGTGTATGCGGGGCTGGCCGAAGGCGAGGCCATCCCGCTGGGCAAGAACCTGCGCTTTTTCGGCGACGGCTGGCAGATCGCCAAGATGATCGACGGCGTGCGCTACTGGCGCGTGCCGGTGATGGACGGCGAGTTCGTCTGCCAGGAGACCACGGCGGTGGTCAAGGCGGTGGGCGGCGGCAACCTGCTGATGCTGGCGCGCGACACCGACAGCGCGCTGGCCGCGGCGGAGGCCGCGGTGGCGGCAATGCGCCAGGTTCCCAATATCATCATGCCCTTTCCCGGTGGCGTGGTCCGTTCCGGCTCGAAGGTCGGCGCCAGATACGCCGGCATGCATGCCTCCACCAACGACGCGTTCTGCCCCAGCCTGGCTGGCCTGGTCGCCGGCAGCCAGCTTGGGTCCACCGTGCGCTGCGTGCTGGAGATCGTGATCGACGGCCTGACGGAAGCCGACGTGGCCGCCGCCATGCGGGCCGGGATCGCGGCACTCGCCGAGCGAGGCGCCGCCGCGGGGCTGGCGCGCGTTTCCGCCGGCAACTACGGCGGCAAGCTGGGGCCCTTCCATTTTCACCTGCACCGGCTTGCCAGCCAGGGAGAATGCGCATGAGCGGCCTGACCCTGCGCCTCGCCAACGCCCCGGCGCTGCGGGTTGACCTGCGCCAGCTGACGCCAGCCGCCCTGGCCGGCATGGCACCGGACGCGGTAGCGCGCCTGCCCTTGTGGCATGGCAACGAGCGCATCGCCCTTGGCGAACTGTTTACCGTGCAGGCCCACGGCGGCGATGGCGAGCCCGCTCTCACGCTTGAAGGCGACCTGGGTCGCTTCGACCGTATCGGCTGGCAGATGTCGGGCGGTACGCTGCGGGTCGACGGCAACGCGGGCGACTACCTCGGCTGCGGCATGCAAGACGGCACGCTGCGCGTGAACGGCAATGCCGGCGACTTTGCCGCAGCGGCGCTGGCCGGCGGCAAAGTCGTCATCGGCGGCAACGCCGGAGACTTCGCCGCCGCCGCGCTGCCAGGCGACATGGACGGCATGCGCGGCGGCACGCTCGTGATCGGCGGCAACACCGGCGACCGCTTCGGCGACCGCATGCGGCGCGGCACCGCGATGGTGGCGGGCAACACCGGGGACTTCACGGCCTCGCGCATGGTCGCAGGCACCATTGCGGTTGCCGGTGCCGTCGGGACACATCTGGCCTACGGCATGCGCCGCGGCACCATCGTGCTGCTCAGCGCCAGGCCGCAGGCGCGCGCCACCTTCGTGCGCACCGACGGCAATTTCGATGTGTTCTGGACGTTGCTGGCGCGCCACCTGGCCCGCGCGGGCGGACCCTTTACGGCCTTGCCCGCGCTGCGGCCACGGCGGCTGGTGGGCGATCTCGCCGTGGATGGCAGGGGCGAGTTGCTGATCGTTGACTAAGGCCCGGCAAGCCGTTCCCGACCCGGCCTGGAAGGAGTCCGCCATGCCGCATTCCCATGCCGACGCGCCAGCTGCGGGCGACGATTGCTACGCGCTGCTCGACGACGCCACCGCCACGCCGGGCCAGCCCACCAGCCGCCTGTACACCGGCTTTCTGCGCGAGATCCGCTGCACGGATCCGGCCGGGCTGGCGCAGGCGTGGCAGGAGGCCGATGCCGCGATGCGCGGCGGCGCCCACGCGGTGCTGCTGGGCGACTACGAATGGGGCATGGCACTCCATGGGCTTGGTCATCTCGCGGCGACGGGGCCGCGTGAGCCTGCCCTGCGCATCCTGCTTTTCCGCAAGCTGGCCCGGCTCTCGCGCGAGCAGGTGGATGCCTGGCTGGCCAGCATGGACGGCGCACCGCCTTCTCCGGCCCGTGTCGGTGCACTACAACCGAGCGTCGACCGCCCCGCCTTCCATACCGCAATCGCCCGCATCCAGGAAGCGCTGCGCGCCGGCGAAACTTACCAGGTCAACTACACCTACCGGATCGATTTCGAGGCCTCGGGGTCCCCGGTTGGCCTCTACCGCCGCCTGCGCGCCCGCCAGCCGGTAGCCTACGGGGCGTTGATCGCCCTGCCCCACGACGCGCAGCAGCCCTTCATCCTGTCCTGCTCTCCCGAACTGTTCCTGCGTCATGAAGACGGCAGGCTCACCGCGCGCCCGATGAAAGGCACCGCGCGGCGCGGCGCGGCCCCGGCCGAAGACCGCTCGATTGCCCGCATGCTGGCCTCCGACGCCAAGAACCGCGCCGAGAACCTGATGATCGTCGACCTGCTGCGCAACGACCTGGGCCGGGTGGCGCAAATCGGTTCGGTCAGGGTGCCGGCGTTGTTCTCGATCGAGCCTTACGCCAGCGTGTTCCAGATGACCTCCACCGTTGAAGCGGTCCTGCCCGAGGCCGTGTCAATGCCGGCCCTCCTGCGCGCCCTGTTTCCCTGCGGCTCCATTACCGGCGCACCCCGGCATCACACCATGGAACTGATCGCCGCGCTGGAAACCAGTCCGAGGGGCCTGTACACCGGCGCCATAGGGTGGGCCGACGCTCCGGCTCCCGGCTCGGCGCGTGCCTGCGGCAGCTTCTGCCTGTCGGTCGCCATCCGCACGCTGGTGCTTGGCCCTGCCCGTGGCGGCGTGCGACCGGGCCGCATGGGGGTCGGAGCCGGGATTGTGCTCGATAGCGAGGCCGAATCGGAATTCGAGGAATGCGCACTGAAGGCCGCCTTCCTGACCGGCCTGGTGCCCGACACCGCGCCGACACCGCATCACGTGCGGGATCTAGCCATTCCCGACCTCATCGTTACCCAAGTTAAGCCGCCCCCTCACTCACCATGCCAACCCGAACCCTCATCGTCGCCGCCCTCTCGTCCCGCATGATGGCCGAATCCGCCGCGCAAGCCGGCCTGCGCGTGGCCGCGCTGGATCTCTTCGGCGACGCCGACACCCGTCACATCGCTGCCCACTGGGAGCCCATCGGCGCTGCCGGCTCGATGGCGATCGATGGAGAACATATGCTCGCCGCGCTGCGCCGGATGCGCGACACCGAACACCCATCTGGTTGGGTCGCCGGCAGCGGCTTCGAACAACTGCCGGAGTTGCTCGATGCCGGTCATGCACTGTTGCCGCTGCTCGGCAACAGCGCCGCCACCGTACGCGGCGTCAAGCAGCCCGGCGCCTTTTTCCGGCTGCTGGCCGCACTCGGCATTCCGCATCCGGAAACCACCGTGGAGATGCCGCGCGATCCGACAGGTTGGCTATGTAAAGTTGTCGGCGGCACCGGCGGCTACCACATCCGGCATTTGGCTTCCGAGCACGCCATCGCCGCCGATACCGCCGACACCACCCCATACTTCCAGCGGCAAAGACCCGGCCTGCCGATGTCCGCGCTATTCGTCGCCCACCGCCGCGGCGTCGATCTGGTTGGCATCAGCCTGCAGCGCATTGCGTCGCATCACGACTGTCCCTACCTGTTCCGCGGCGCGACCGGGCCGGCAATACTGCCTCCAGGCATCGTCTCGCGCCTCGTCGATATCATCCATTGCATCGCACGCGAAACCAGCCTGGTTGGACTCAACAGCATCGACTTCCTGTTCGATGCGCCGGACCTGATGGTGCTTGAAGTCAACCCGCGTCCGCCAGCCAGCATGGCGCTCTATGCCGATGCCTATCCGCTCGGCCTGATGCACGCGCACCTGCAAGCCTGCCGTGGAGAAATACCCGCGCGCCCGGCCGCAGGCCAGGCCGGCGTGCGTGGCTTTGAAGTCGTCTTCTCGCAAGCGCCGGCGCGGATCAACGCCACGCTCACCGCCGCGCTGATGCGCACCGGCTGGTGCCACGACATTCCCGTGCCCGGCAGCTACGTGGCCGCCGGCCACCCCTTCTGTTCCGTCTCGGCCGCCGGGCGGACGGCGGCCGAGACCGAAGCCGGACTGCGCACGCGCAGCGCGCAGATCCTGGCCCTGCTCAAGACGCGTCACGACGGACTTCGCGGCACCGGCGGCATCGCGGCGTCTCTATTCAAGGGCCCGCACAGCCGGCAGCAGCACGCTTAGCATTCGCTTCCCCGCCCGAATCTCCGCCCGTATCACCGACGCCTAACGGTAGCGCTGCACCTGCTTTTCCAACGGCACCGGCTTGATCCTCGAGGCCTGTCCCGCACAGCCGAACGCCTCGAAGCGCAACCGCACCACGCTCTTGGCGCCCTTCTTGGCCGCCAGCAAGGCCTTGCGCGGATCGAACTCGCTGCGGTCGTCGGACAGCGACTTGCGGATTGCGCCGGTCATCGCCAGGCGGATATCGGTATCGATATTCACCTTGCGCACGCCGGTCTTGATGCCGCGCAGGATCTCCTCGACGGGCACGCCGTAGGTCTCCTTGATATCGCCGCCGTACTGGCGAATGATCTCCAGCCACTCCTGCGGCACCGAACTGGAGCCATGCATCACCAGGTGGGTGTCGGGAATCTTCTGATGGATCGCGCGGATGCGGTCCATCGCCAGAATGTCGCCGGTGGGCTTGCGCGAGAACTTGTAGGCGCCGTGGCTGGTGCCGATGGCGATCGCTAGTGCATCCACGCCGGTGCGCGCGACGAAGTCGCGCGCCTGCTCCGGATCGGTCAGCATCATGTCGTGCGACAGGATGCCGGCGGCGCCGACGCCGTCCTCCTCGCCGGCCTGGCCGGTTTCGAGCGAGCCCAGGCAGCCCAGTTCGCCCTCCACCGATACTCCTACGGCGTGTGCCATCTCGCACACGCGGCGGGTCACGCCGACGTTGTAATCGTAGTCCGACGGGGTCTTCATGTCTTCGCGCAGCGACCCGTCCATCATCACGCTGGTGAAGCCGGAGCGGATCGAGGCCTGGCACACCGCCGGACTGGAGCCGTGATCCTGGTGCAGCACGATGGGAATATCCGGATGTGTCTCCGCCGCCGCCAGCACCATGTGGCGCAGGTAGGCCTCGCCGGCATATTTTCGCGCGCCGGCCGAGGCCTGCAGGATGACCGGGCTGTCGGTCTCCTCGGCGGCTTCCATGATGGCGTGGATCTGCTCCAGATTATTGACGTTGAAAGCCGGCACGCCGTAGCCGAACTCTCCCGCGTGGTCGAGCAACTGGCGCAGGGATACGAGTGACATGATGGAACTCCGTAAGTTGACGCTGATTCGGTGAATTCGGTATTGCATGGGCGCCCGTCAGGCGGCCGCCCGCTGCTCCAGCACCTCGAAGGCCGGCAGTGTCTTGCCCTCCAGGAATTCCAGGAAGGCGCCGCCACCTGTCGAGATATAGCCGACCTGCTCCGCGATACCGTACTTGGCGATGGCCGCGAGCGTATCGCCGCCACCGGCGATCGAGAACGCCTTCGATGTGGCAATGGCTTCGGCCAGCACCCTCGTGCCATTGCCGAACTGGTCGAACTCGAACACACCCACCGGCCCGTTCCACACGATGGTGCCGGCAGCCATGAGCTGCCTGGCCAGTTGCGCTGCCGTGTCCGGGCCGAGATCCAGGATCATGTCGTCGTCCGCCACGTCTTCCGCACGCTTCACAGTGCCGGCGGCAGTGGCGCTGAACGTCTTGGCGCACACTACGTCCACCGGAATGGTCACCGCCGCGCGGCGCGCGGCCATCATGCCGATGATGGCGCGGGCTTCCGCCACCAGGCCCGCCTCGGCGAGGGAATTGCCGATCTTCAGGCCAGCCGCCAGCATGAAGGTATTGGCGATCCCGCCCCCCACGATCAGCTGGTCGACCTTGGCGGCCAGGGATTTGAGGATGGTGAGCTTCGTCGAAACCTTGGAGCCCGCCACGATGGCGACCAGCGGGCGCGCCGGCTGGCCCAGCGCACGGCCCAGCGCGTCGATCTCGGCGGCCAGCAGCGGGCCCGCGCAGGCCACTGGCGCGTATCTGGCGATGCCGTGGGTAGTTGCCTCGGCGCGGTGGGCGGTGCCGAAGGCGTCGTTGACGTAGATGTCGCACAGCCTGGCCATCTTCTGGGAGAGTTCCTCGCAGTTGGACTTCTCGCCCTTGTTCTCGCGGCAGTTCTCCAGCAGCACCACGTGGCCGGGCGGAACATCGAAGCCGCCGTTGACCCAACCGGCCAGCAGCGGCACCTCGCGCCTCAGCAGCGCCGAGAGGCGGCGGCGCACCGGCGCGAGGCTTTGGCGCGGATCGGGCTCGCCCTCCACCGGCCGGCCCAGGTGGGAAGTCACCATGACCGACGCGCCGGCTTGCAGGCAGGCTTCAATGGCGGGCACGGAGGCGCGGATGCGGGTGTCGTCGGTGATCTCGCCCGCGGCGTCCCGGGGGACGTTGAGGTCGGCACGGATGAAGATGCGTTTGCCGGTGAGGTCGCTGCCGGTGAGCAAGGACGATAGGGTCTGTACTTTACCGATGGGGGGCATGGTGTGGGTCCTGGCGGATGTGGTAGGCGTGTGGTTATCTGGTCTCTGCGCGGTTTGATCCATCGTGGGTCTGCTTCGCTCTCCCTGCCCGACTCAGGCCAGCATCCGGCGCGCGGGCGCAAGCAGCGCCGGCACGTCTTCCAGCGAATCGATCACCGCATCGCCACCCAGCGCGGCAACGCCGCCGGGGCCGGCATAGCCGTACCGCACCAGGAAGACCGGCATGCCCGCCGCGCGCGCCGCGGCCACGTCAACCGCCGAATCGCCAACCAGCACGCTGCGCCTCTCATCAGCCTGCAGCAGCCGGCAAGCATGGCGCAGCGGCTCGGGGTCCGGCTTCATCCGCGCGATCGAGTCGCCGCCGACCAGGACCTCCAGGTACCTGGCCAGCCCGGTCACGGCCAGCAGCGGCGCTGCCAGCGCCCTGGGCTTGTTGGTCACGCACGCGATCCGGTAGCCCTGCTGCTGCAAGGCCGCCAGCCCGGTCTGCACGCCGGGGAAAACGCGGCCAAGGTGCCCGTTGACTTCCGCATAGTGGCGGTGGAACACCGCCTCGGCGGAATCGGCGCCATCCCGATCGCCGCTTGCCGCGGTCTCCAGCACGCGCCGCACCAGATTGGGCACGCCCTTGCCGATAAAACCGCTGATGGTGTCAAAGGGCAATGGCGCGCGGCCCAGTTCGTCCAGCATGCGGTTGGCGGCCTCCACGATGTCGTGCGCCGTATCGACCAGGGTGCCGTCGAGGTCGACCAGCACCGCGGTGTAAGGCAGGTCCGGTGCGATGCGCATCACGGCCTCCCCAGCAGAGCGCGCGCCGTATCCGCGACCCGCGCCGGCGTCAGGCCGAAGTGCTGGTACAGCGCATCGGCCGGCGCCGAAGCGCCGAAGGTGTCGATCCCCACGGTGGCGCCCTGCTCGCCCACCACCGCGCGCCAGGGCCAGGTGACGCCGGCCTCCACGCTGACGCGCGGCACGCCGGCCGGCAGCACCGCTTCCCGGTAGGCCGCATCCTGCGCATGGAAGCGCTCCACGCAGGGCATCGACACCACCCGTACGCGAATCCCTTCCTCGGCCAGGTGGGCGGCCGCGCGCATGGCGATCTCCACTTCCGAACCGGTGGCGATCAGCACCGCCTGGTGCGCCTCCACATCCTGCAGCACATAGCCGCCGCGCCGGATGCCGGCAAGTTGCCCGGCATCGCGCGCGAACGGTGTCAGCGCCTGGCGCGACAGCAGCAGGCAGCTTGGCCCGTCGCCGCGCTGCACCGCGTCCAGCCAGGCGAGCGCGGTTTCCACGCCGTCGCAGGGGCGCCAGACCTGGTTGTTCGGGATCAGCCGCAGGCTCGCCGCATGCTCGACGGGCTGGTGGGTAGGCCCATCCTCGCCCAGGCCGATCGAGTCGTGGGTAAGCACATGGATCACCCGCTGCCGCATCAGCGCGGCCATGCGGATGGCGTTGCGGGAGTAGTCGGAGAACACCATGAAGGTGCCGCCATATGGAATCAGCCCTCCGTGCAGGGCCATGCCGTTCATCACCGCCGCCATGCCGAACTCGCGCACGCCGTAGCTGACATAGTTGCCCTGCCCGGCATGGTTGACCCAGACCGAGGCCTTCACGTCGGTCAGGTTGGAGCCGGTCAGGTCCGCCGAGCCGCCCAGCAGTTCCGGCAAGGCGGCGGTCAGCGCTTCCAGCGTGAGCTGCGATGCCTTGCGCGTGGCGATCTTGCCGTGCAGGGCCGATGGCGTTTCGAGCAAGGCCATCAGCCCGGCCTCGAACGCTTCCGGCAACTTGCCCTGATCGCGGCGCAGGAACTCCGCGGCCAGCTCAGGATGGGCCGTGCTGTACCAGGCGAAGCGCGCGTTCCAGTCGGCTTCGCGCCCGGCACCCAGCGCACGCGCGTCCCAGGCGGCGGCCACGTCTGGCGGCACCGCGAAGGGTTCGGCGTCCCAGCCCAGCGCTTCGCGCATGGCGGCGATCTCTTGCGGGCCCAGCGGCGCACCATGCACCTCATGCCCGCCGGCCTTGGCTGGCGCACCTTTGCCGATCACCGTCTTGCAGCAGATCAGCGTGGGCCGCTCGCCTTGCGCCTTGGCCTGGCGGATGGCCGCATCGATGGCGCGGGTATCGTGGCCATCGACGTTCGGGATCACATGCCAGCCGTAGGCCTCGAAGCGCCGCGGCGTATCGTCGGCAAACCAGCCCGACACCTCGCCGTCGATGGAGATGCCGTTGTCGTCGTACAGGCAGATCAGCTTGCCGAGCTTCAATGTTCCGGCCAGCGAACACGCCTCGTGGCTAATGCCTTCCATCAGGCAGCCATCGCCGAGAAACACATAGGTGTGGTGGTCGATGATGGTATGCCCGGCGCGATTGAAGCGGGCAGCCAGCAGCTTCTCCGACAACGCCATGCCGACCGCGTTGGCCAGTCCCTGCCCAAGCGGGCCGGTAGTGGTCTCGATGCCCGGCGTGTGGCCGACTTCCGGATGCCCCGGTGTGCTCGAATGCAACTGGCGGAACTGCCGCAACTGCGCCATCGTCAGCGCGTAACCGCTCAGATGCAACAGCCCGTACAGCAGCATGGAGGCATGGCCGTTGGACAGCACGAAGCGGTCGCGGTCGGGCCACGCCGGGTTGGCGGGATTGTGGCGCAGGTGGCGCCGCCACAGCACCTCGGCCATCTCGGCCATACCCATGGGCGCGCCCGGGTGGCCGGACCTGGCCTGCTCCACCGCATCGGCGGCAAGGAAGCGCAGTGCGTTGGCGCAGCGCGCCGCCGGATCGATACATTCTGGTGCGTTCATGGCCGGCTCCTTACTCGTCGGCGCGCTTGCGGCGCTCCATCATGCGCAGCACAAAGGGGGTGAAGATCAGTTGCATGGCGAGTTCCATCTTGCCGCCGGGCACCACGATGGTGTTGGCCCGCGACATGAAGGAGTCGTGCACCATGCTCAGCAGGTACTGGAAGTCGATCCCCTTCGGGTTGGCGAAGCGGATCACCACCATGCTTTCGTCCGGCGCGGGGATCTCCCGGGCAATGAACGGGTTGGACGTATCCACGCACGGCACGCGCTGGAAATTCACATGGGTGCGCGAGAACTGCGGGCAGATGTAGTTCACGTAATCAGGCATGCGCCGCAGGATGGTGTCGGTCACCGCCTCGCTCGAGTAGCCGCGCTGCTTCTGGTCGCGCCACAGCTTCTGGATCCATTCCAGGTTGATCACCGGCACCACACCGATCAGCAGGTCGGGATAGCGGGCCACATTGACTTCGTCCGTCACCACGCCGCCGTGCAGGCCCTCGTAGAAGAGCAGCTCGGCGTCCTCTGGCAACGGCTCCCAGGCGGTAAAGGTACCCGGCTCCTGCTGGAAGGGGGCGGCCTCGTCGGCGTTGTGCAGATAGCGGCGCCGCATGCCGGTACCGGACTCGGCATAGGTGCGGAACAGGTTTTCCAGCTCACCGAAGAGATTGGTGCCAGGGCCGAAGTGGCTGAAGTTCATATTGCCGCTCTGCTCTGCCTCGGTCATCCTGACCTTCATCTCGGCGCGGTTGTAGCGGTGGAAGCTGTCGCCCTCGATCACCACGGATTTCACGCCTTCGCGGCGGAAGATGTTCTCGAAGGTGCGGGTGACGGAGGTGGTGCCGGCGCCGGAGGAGCCGGTAATGGCGATGATGGGATAGCGTTCGGACATGTCCGGGCACCTCAGGCGGGAACGCGAAACAGGCTGCGTTCGTTGAACAGGGGATTGGGAAGCTCGGCGCCGGGCGGCTCGCTGTGATAGCGCTCGATCCGCTCCACCTCGTTGCGCGAGCCGAAGACCACGCCGATGCGCTGGTGCAAGGCGCTGGGCTGGACCGACATCAGCGGCTGCCGGCCCGTGCTGGCGCGCCCGCCGGCCTGCTCCATCAGGAAGGCGATGGGATTGGCCTCGTACAGCAGGCGCAGGCGGCCGGCCTTGGCCGGGTCCTTGCTGTCGCGCGGGTACATGAAGACGCCGCCGCGCATCAGGATGCGGTGCGCCTCGGCGACCATCGAGGCAATCCAGCGCATGTTGAAATCCTTGCCGCGCGGCCCGGTCCGGCCGGCCACGCACTCGGAGATGTATTGCCGAACCGGCGCCTCCCAGAAGCGGCTGTTTGAGGTGTTGATGGCGAACTCGTGCGTGTCCGCGGGCACCGTGAGGTTGGCGTGGGTGAGGAAGAACTCGCCCAGGTTGGGATCGAGCGTGAAGCCGTTGACGCCGTTGCCCACGGTCAGCACCAGCATGGTGGTGGGCCCGTAGATGGCGTAGCCGGCGGCTACCTGCGCCGTGCCGGGTTGCAGGAAATGCAGCTCGGACACCGCATCCACGCCCTCCGGCGCGCGCAGCACGGAGAAGATGCTGCCCACGGAGACGTTGACGTCGATATTGGATGAGCCATCGAGCGGATCGAACACCAGCAGGTACTTGCCCCGCGGATACTGCGACGGAATCTGGTAAGGGGCCGCCATTTCCTCCGACGCCATGCCGGCCAGGTAGCCACCCCACTCGTTGACGCGCAGGAAGGTGGTATTGCTCAGTACATCGAGCTTTTGCTGGGTCTCGCCCTGGACGTTGACGGCGCCGTCGGCGCTGCCATGCAGGCCGCCCAGCGCGCCGAACGCGACGGCGCGCGCAATCTCCTTGCATGCCATGGCGACGTTGAGGATCAGGCCGTTGAAGCCGCCGCTGGCATGCGGATAGCGGCGGCGCTCCTCGATCAGGAACTGCGTCAAGGTCATTCGGTGTGGCTGGTTTTGATGTGGCATGGCAGGTCTCCTCTTTTTATCTGTCTTTGCTTGGCGTGCCTGGGCAGCGCTATGTCTGCGCCGCTTCGCGCAAATGCCGCAGGATGGCGCGATAGCCACCGTCGGTATCCGGCGCGCCGAACACCGCGCTGCCGGCAACGAAGGTATCCGCGCCCGCCCGGGCAATATCCGCGATGTTGTCGGGCTTCACGCCGCCGTCGATCTCGAGCCAGACCGGCTGACCGCCTGCGTCCGTGTGCCGGTCGATACGCGCGCGTACCTCCCGCAGCTTGGCGAGCGTGCCGGGAATGAACTTCTGACCGCCGAAGCCCGGGTTCACACTCATCAGCAGCACCATGTCGAGCTTGTCCAGCGTATGCGCCAGGTAGTCCAGCGGCGTGGCCGGATTGAACACCAGGCCCGCCTTGCAGCCATGCTCGCGAATCAGTCCGAGGGTGCGGTCGACATGACGGCTAGCCTCCGGATGGAAGGTGATGATCGACGCGCCGGCCTTGGCGAACATCGGGATCAGCGCATCGACCGGCTCCACCATCAGGTGCACGTCGATGGGGATGGACACATGCGGACGGATCGCCTCGCAAACCAGCGGGCCGATGGTCAGGTTCGGCACATAGTGGTTGTCCATCACGTCGAAGTGCACGAGGTCGGCACCCGCCGCCTCGATCGCGCGCACTTCCTCGCCCAGCCTCGCGAAGTCTGCGGACAGGATCGACGGCGCCAGGCGAATCGCCGTGCCTTTCCCGCTTGCATGGTCATGGGTATGCATATCAAGCTGCCTCGAACAAGGTGCCGCGATGCCAGCGGCGCAGAGCGGCCAGGTCGGCCCAGCGGTGGTCCGCGCCCGGCAGGTGCTGCGGCATGGGTTCTTCCGGATCGCCCAGATGCGGGAGCACCAGCAGCGCACCGTCGAAGCGGTCCTGCGAGGTATAGGCAGTGGGTGTGATGACGGTGGGAATGCCCGCGGCCAGCGCGGCGCGCAAGCCATTCTCGGAATCCTCCACCGCCAGGCAGTCTGCCGAGTCCAGGCCGAGCCGGTCCAGCACGGCCAGGTAGACATCCGGCGCCGGTTTCTTCTCGGCGGTGGTGCCTGCGTCGCAGATGACGGCGAAGCGCTGGCGCCAAGCTACGCCCAACGGCGCGCGCAGCAGCGCATCTAGGTTGGCCGGCGTAGTGGTAGTGGCGATCGCGATCGGCATGCCGGACTGCCCGGCCTCCTCGATCAGCCGCGCAATGCCCGGGCGCAACGGCAGCGCACCACCGCTGACTCTCTCGGCATAGTGACGGGTCTTGATGGCATGCACCGCCTCGATGGTCTCGCGCACCTGGCTCCCGCGGGCTTCCTCGGGGTCCGCCATGCGCCAGTAATGCAGCAGCCGCTCCTTGCCGCCGGCCACTTTGAGCAGCCGCGTGTAGAGCGCCACGTCCCAGCGCCAGTCGAGGCCGACTTCGGCAAACGCCGCATTGAAGGCCTGGAGATGCGCGGACTCGGTATCGGCAAGGGTACCGTCGACATCGAAGATCAGGGCTTGCATGGCTCACTCCTCATTGGTCTGCCGGGGCTGCCGGCGCGAACACGCGGCTGGCAAGCAGGTCGGGGGCGGTGATGGTGGTCAGCGCGAGGTCGTCGGCGACCACGCCGGGATCCCGCAGCAGGCGGGAGGCGTGCCGCAGCCGCGCGCGGTCGAGCGCGTTGCGCACGCTGCGGGCGTTGGCAAAATGCGGCTGCACCATGCGGCGCGCAAGGTAGTCGGCAAAGACCGCGCGGCTTTGCTCGTCGAAGCGATACTGCATCTCGCCAAGCATCAGGTCCGCAATCTGTCCCAGTTCGTCGACCTGGTAGTCGGGAAAGTCGATATGGTGCGCGACGCGAGAGGACATGCCCGGGTTGGATTCGAAGAACCGGTCCATGCGGTCCTTGTACCCGGCCAGGATCACCACCAGGTCGTCGCGGTTGTTCTCCATCACCTGCAGCAGGATCTCAATGGCTTCCTGGCCATAATCGCGTTCGTTCTCGGGCCGGTAGAGGTAGTAAGCCTCGTCGATGAACAGCACACCGCCCATCGCTTTCTTCAGGATTTCCTTGGTCTTGGGCGCGGTGTGGCCAATGTACTGACCGACAAGGTCATCGCGCGTGACCGCCACCAGATGCCCCCGGCGCACGTAGCCGAGTTGATGGAGAATCTGCGCCATGCGCATGGCCACGGTGGTCTTTCCGGTACCGGGATTGCCGGTGAAGCACATATGCAGGCTGGGCGCGCCGGCGCTGAACCCGCGCGCCGCCCGCAGCTTGTCCACCAGCAGCAGCGCGGCGATATCGCGGATGCGCCCTTTCACTGGCGCCAGCCCGATCAGTTCGCGGTCAAGCTGTGCCAGCAAATCAGCGATTCCCGAGCTGGCGAGCACATCCGCCAGCGTGCCAGGCGGCTGCAGGTGCGAGGGAGATTCCGGCGCTGACATGGTGTCCTCCGTGAGTGTCGACGAGATGCTGCGGACTTAGTAGCGGCTACCTTCGGGACGAGCCTGCGCGGCATAGCCCTCGATCGAGTAGCGCATCGTGCGACCCGGTTCCTCCTGCCGTACCAGGCGAAAGCCCGGCTCGTCAGCGGGCCGGTTGACGATGAAGGACATCACCACCGATTCCACCGTATGCGTCGCATCGAAGGCCATCACGCGGATGTAGTGGTTGGGGAAAGTCTTGCGCGCGTTGTTGATCTCCAGCAGGATGCCGGCGGCGTCGCGCAGGTCGAACATCGGCAGTCCGAACATCTCCCAGTACGTATTGCGCGGATGGGGGTCGTCGGTGTACTCGATGCCGACCGCCCAGCCCTTGTTCAGGCAGTACTCGAGCTGGCTGGTGATCTGCGCGTCGGTGAGTTCGGGCAGGAAGGAGAAGGTGCCTTGTGTAATGCGCATGATGTCCTCGTCTCTTGTTCGTTGGTGTCAGGTACGGCGCGGGCTCAGGCCACGGACGCGGTGGGCACGAAATCCGAGGTATCGGTCGGCGTGTAGTTGAAGCTGATATCGCCCCACGTATCAAGCGCTGCCCGCAGCGGCGAGCACCATTTGGCTGCGTCGCGCAGGATGTCGGGCCCTTCGTTGACGATGTCGCGCCCCTCGTTGCGGGCCAGCACCATGGCTTCCAGGGCCACGCGGTTGGCCGTGGCGCCGGCCTGGATGCCTTGCGGGTGGCCAATGGTGCCGCCGCCGAACTGCAGCACCACGTCGTCGCCGAACAGGTCGAGCAGCTGGTGCATTTGCCCGGCGTGGATGCCGCCCGAGGCCACCGGCATCACCTTGCGCAGCGAGGCCCAGTCCTGGTCGAAAAACAAACCGCGCGTCAGGTCGGTCTTGGTATAGGCATCGCGGCAGACGTTGTAGTAGCCCTGCACGGTGAGCGGATCGCCTTCAAGCTTGCCCACCGCGGTACCGGTATGCATATGGTCGACACCCGCCAGGCGGAGCCATTTGGCGATCACGCGGAAGGACACGCCGTGATTCTTCTGGCGTGTGTAGGTGCCATGCCCGGCGCGGTGCAAATGCAGCACCATGTCGTTCTGCCGGCACCAGTTGCTCATCGACTGGATGCAGGTCCAGCCCACGATCAGGTCAATCATGATGATCACCGAGCCCAGCGATTTGGCGAACTCGGCGCGCCGGTACATTTCCTCCATGGTGCCGGCGGTGACGTTCAGGTAGCTGCCCTTGACCTCGCCGGTAGCGGCGGACGCCTTGTTGACCGCATCCATCACGAACAGGAAGCGGTCGCGCCAGTGCATGAAAGGCTGCGAGTTGATGTTCTCGTCGTCCTTCATGAAATCCAGCCCGCCCTTCAGCCCTTCGTAGACCACGCGGCCATAGTTCCGGCCCGACAGGCCCAGCTTGGGCTTGGTGGTGGCGCCCAGCAGCGGGCGGCCGAACTTGTCCAGGCGTTCGCGCTCGACGATGATGCCAGTGGACGGGCCGGCAAAGGTCTTCACGTAAGCCACCGGGAAGCGCATGTCTTCCAGGCGGGCCGCCTTGATCGGCTTGAAGCTGAACACGTTGCCGATGATGGAGGCGGTCAGGTTGGCGATCGAGCCTTCCTCGAACAGCGACAAGTCATACGCCACGTAGCAGAAGAACTGCTCGGGATTGTTCGGCACCGGATCCACGCGGTAGGCCTTGGCGCGGTACATATCGCAGGCGGTGAGCCGGTCGGTCCACACCACCGTCCACGTGGCCGTGGACGACTCGCCAGCCACCGCGGCGGCAGCCTCGACGGGATCCACGCCCGCCTGCGGCGTGATGCGGAACAGCGCGAGCAGGTCGGTGTCCTTGGGCTCGTAGCCTGCATCCCAATATCCCATTTCCTTGTACTTCATCACACCGGCGTCGTAACGCTTGCGGGGCTTGGCGGTGGCTTGGATCGTCTCAGGGGCGTTCATGGTGGTTTCCTTCCCGTGGGTTGGCTGCATGGGCTGCATGGGCTGCATTGACTGCGTGTGAGGAAAAGATATCCAGCTATCCACATAAGGTAAATTCAGATATTCTTAGCCCGCATATAAGGGATCCCTTATCTGACAAGGTGGTGCGTACCTCATGTCCTTTCTCCGCTCCCTCACCCTTCGCCAGTTGCAGATCTTCGTCACCGTTGCCCGGCACGCCAGCTTCGTGCGGGCGGCCGAGGAACTGCACCTGACCCA
The DNA here is from genome assembly GCF_056398185.1 of Cupriavidus sp. 05L310. Lineage (NCBI taxonomy): Bacteria > Pseudomonadati > Pseudomonadota > Betaproteobacteria > Burkholderiales > Burkholderiaceae > Cupriavidus > Cupriavidus sp. 05L310. The sequence continues at coordinate 188,598 of NZ_JBFTOX010000001.1, read as the reverse complement.
GCCCGCCGTCTCCATGCAGGTCAAGCAACTCGAGTCCGTGGTCGGGCTCCCGCTGTTCGAGCGCGTCAGCCGCCAGCTCACGCTGACCGAGGCCGGCGACCGCTTCCTGCATCACGCCTCGCGCATCCTGGGCGAGGTGAAAGACGCCGAGGACGGCCTGCAGGCGGTCAAGGGCATCGACCAGGGCTCGATCTCCATCGGGCTGATCAGTACCGCCAAGTACTTCGCGCCCAGGCTGCTGGCCGGCTACTCGGCGCGCTATCCGCACGTCGACGTGCGCTTTGCCGAAGGCAACCGAGAAACGCTGCTGCGCCTGCTGCAGGACAACGAGATCGACCTCGCGCTGATGGGTCGGCCTCCGCGCGAACTCGACGCCGTGTCCGAACCCATCGCCATGCATCCGCACGTGATCGTGGCCTCGCCCCGGCATCCGCTACGCGATGCCGGGGGCTTCGATCTGCAAGAACTGCGCCACGAAACCTTCCTGCTGCGCGAGCCAGGATCCGGCACCCGTACGGTGGCCGAGCAAATGTTCAAGCACCACCTGTTCGCGCCGGCCAAAGTGGTCACCCTGGGCAGCAATGAAACGATCAAGCAAGCCGTAATGGCAGGCATGGGCATCAGCCTGTTGTCACTGCACACTCTGTCACTGGAATTGCGCACCAAGGAGATTGCACTGCTGGATGTGGCGGGCACGCCGATCGAGCGCGTCTGGCATATCGCGCACATGGCGAGCAAGCGGCTGATGCCGGCCAGCGAGGGCTGCCGGGCGTTCCTGCTGGAACAAACGGCCGAGTACCTGGGGAGGGAGTACGCCGGGCTGCTGCCCGGGCGGCGCGTGGCCTAGCGATGGGAGAGCTGCCTGGGCGCGTAGCGCATCCGGGGTTCGCCGATGCGCGGCAGGCGCACGCATCGGTTATGTTGCCGCTTGCGCGCTACACGAACTGGCGCATACCGGCACTGCAGCCAAGCCCACTGGGGGTGTATGCGTTGCGGCAACGCGTGTGCCAGCGACGAGAGTGTGCGCTTGGTGCTCGCGGACCAACCGCATAGAGACGCGGTTCCACCCATGAGCCAAGTCATTTCCCGGAGGCGCGCCTACACGGATAGGTCGTTCAACTCATAGCTGGTGCTGCGCCCGCCTGCATCCGATTTCCGCAGGACGCCACGTGCGAGCAGATCCGTGATGTCGCGCAGCGCGGTGTCTGGAGAGCATTTGGCGATCGCCGCCCATTTGGAGCTGGTGAGCTTGCCTTCGAAACCATCAAGCAGTCCGTTGAGCAGTTTCACTTGCCGCTCGTTCAGTGGCGTGGTCGCCCAACGCTGCCAGAATCGCGTCTTGACGAGCACAACATCAAGGGTGTCCTGCGCCTGATCGACGGCGCGATGCAGCGTATCGAGGAACCAGGCCAGCCACTCGGTGACATCCATCGACCGCTTCTGGGTCCGCTCCAGGAGATCGTAGTAGGCCTTGCGCTCCCGCCGGATCTGCGCCGACAGGCTATAGGAACGCTGCGGGCTGCCATCGGCGCGCGCCAGCAGCAGGTCGCCGGTCGCACGGGCTATACGGCCGTTGCCGTCGTCAAACGGATGCAAGGTGACGAGCCACAAATGGCCGAGCCCTGCCTTGAGCAGAGGTAGATCGTTCGATGCGCCATTGACCCAGTCGAGAAATCGGCTTGTTTCAGCTTCCAGGCGATTGGCTGGCGGCGCTTCGAAATACCCACGTTGCCGGCCGATGGGGCCGGACACCACCTGCATCGGACCGCTGGCGCCGTCACGCCAGCCACCGACCTTGATCCGGGCAATGGTCTGGCTAGCGGAGTACCTGTCTTTCGACGCAGGCGGGCAGCACCACCGATTCCGGGTGGCCCGCCCTATGTAAAGCCGCCGCTGCGGGCTCGCTTCCCTCGACTCTGATGCGTTCTGCATCCCAGAGACGTTCCCCGGGCTTGGGCGCGAGGTCCCGAAGAGCCCGAGCTGCGGCAGGCTGACCGCGGTACCCGACGGAGCATCCTGCTTGGCATGCGGTCAGGTCCAGCAGTACCTGGCACTTGCCAGCAAGGACGCTGGGAATAGCTGCGCGACAGCCACGCAGCGCATTTGTGGACGTCCGCGAAAGCCGGAGGCTTACCCGGCAGTCACATAGACCAAGACCGCCAGGTCCGCGCCGACCACGTTGATCTCGATCATCGGACTCAGGCTCAGTTCCTTCACTAGCCAAGGCTTGCCGGCGGCGTCCGGCAGGCGAATGACCACACCAAGAGCGAGATGCGGCATGGGCGCGTCTGCGGTCAGTTCAGCCACGAGAACGGGGGCGCCGGCGGGCGTGGCGTTGGTTACATCAATGAAGGTGTATTTGAAAGCCATAGCATCTCCTACGGAGGATCTGCGACCGCGGCCTTAGACTGAGCCATTCCGACTTCATCTTGAAGCAGCGCATCGTCACTATTTCAAAAGGGAAATCGCAATGGCGATCACCCCAATTGCCGCGAGGGTAACGATCACAAAGAGCAGCATGGGCTTATCCGAACTGGGTAGTCCAGTATCCTTCGAGCCATGCGCACATGCTATCGGGTGCGCACTGATTTCATGCCGGATTTCGTCCTACAGGCAGTTCGTCATTGCGAGACGCCATGACAGCAAGTCGGGGATGCGCCGGCTTTGAGATTTGCGCGCAGGCCGCGCGGGGCCAGCCCGAGCCCTTTCGCCCGGCCATTCCCTCGGTACCAGCGGGGCGCCTTTCGCGCGCAATATCACGGACCTATCCCGCGCGTTTTCACTGCCGAGTGTCAGCCACCGCCTGCTCGGAGATTTCAGGCTGCAGCACGTCGACTAGCGCAGTTGCTCCAGCCTATTTCCCGACCTGCAGACCATCTACCACTGATTGCACGCCATCCACTGCACGGACTGCATTCAGGGCCGTCAGCTTCTCCGAGTCATTTTGCACTTTGCCGTCGAGGTGCACGACACCGTTTTCAGTTCGCACTCGAATTCCGTTGGGCCTGAGCACCTTCGAGGCAAGAAGCTCGGCTTTCACTTTCATCGTGATGGCACTGTCGCTGAGTTTCGTCGAGGACTCCGCAGACGGTGCAGATTTCCCCATTGCGGTGGAGTTATCCTTTGGCACGGTGCGATTGCTTGGTGCCTCGGGAAGCCCAGGCGTGCCAGGCGCACTGTTCATGGGTGGCGCACCATCCGTTGCAGCCAGTATTCTGCCCACATCCCCCCTGGCAGCTGCATTGCCCGAAGCAGCAAGCAACCCAACAACGCTAGCAAGCCACATCTTTTGGATTGATTTCATTAAATGTCTCCTGCTGGTGCTTCTGCGGGTCGGCGGGTCATAGTGCATGGCGATGCCACATCGCGGCACGCGCGCACTATACAAAAAGGACAAGCAACAAGAGGACGGAGTTCCGCGTCGGTCCGGCTACGTTACATCCAGACACAGGCATTACGATTTGAGAAGGTGAATCGCGCTAACGCCACTTCCAAGGCGCGCAGGAACCGGGGACTTCACTTCCCTTTGTCATACGCAGTAAGGAAATGTATCCTGCGTTGCGAGGTTGGACACGGAGATGGAGAGTTAGCTTTTCAACGGCGCAGCCGCCCGCTGCATGACCTTCAACAATCCTATCCCCTTCGCAGGAGACGAAGATGCTCAGTCCTCATGAAATCGCCGCCTTGATGCTTCTCGAAAGTGCAGACGGGAATCTCGAATTGGACCCTGCCGACCTCAAGAGCCTCGTGCATCGGCAGCTCGTACGACTGGAACGACCGAAACACGGCCGTAGCCAAGTTCGTCTCACCAACCACGGGCGTAATTTTCTGGACACCGTCGCCAAGAGGCGCTGAACGGCGGCCTACATGGGCCACGCTTCGACCAACTTGCGATGCCAAGCTGCACACTCCCCCAGCGCACCTAGCAAGTCCCGCATAACCCAGTCCTGCCAGGTGTCATAGTCGGCCGCCGCTGGCGGATCCGGTACTACGCACGGGCGCCGCCAGCGCGCTATCGAGCGGCGGCGGCTTGCTTGGCTGCCTCAACGGCGTCGGACAGCTTGCGCACCCGGAAATCGTCAGGGCGGCAATCCACAGGCAAGGGCCTCGCATTCTTCATATCCTTGCGGATGGCGTCGAGCTTGGCGCCAAGAGTCGATTGGATGCCGGCGAGCTCGTCGGCCTTTTGGCGGATGCTGGCGCCGGCGGCGCGCAGATCCTGCAGCGCTTGATCCGTGGTTGCCAGATCCGCCTGGGAGCGTGCGGCAGTGAGCTCGGCCAGTTCAGCGTCCTTCCGCCAGCCGTTCGCCGTCCAGCCGGCGGCGAACAGCGTTTCAGCGACCACCGCCAATCCTGCAGCGCGCCATGGAATCGTCGGCATCAGCATCCCCAGCCCTCCGGAAACTCGGCCAGCGGCACCGTCTGGCCGGCCAGCGCATGCGTGCAGTCGCCCAGGAACTGGATGCTGCCGTCGATCACAAAGCTGTGGCACACGCCACACTCGAAATCGCGCTCTTCGTCCGGGTGCTCGGCGTAGTAGGCGCACCAGCAGTCGCCGCCGGTCTTGTACCCGGGAACGTAGTGGCCGCTGCGCACCAGCACGCTGGGCGTGAACGTGGGGCGCTTCACGTCACCGTTCCAGCCCCAGCGCGGGCCCGGCCCGTCGCCATGCTGGATCTGAATCAGCCGCCGCGGGTGGTCGGCGTAGCTGTGAAACAGGATTGGCGCCGCCGGCATGCTGCCGACCAGCACGTTGTACCCGTTGTCGGACTTCGCCAGCAGCGCACGGCCCAGCTCGGACACCGCGATGGTGTCCAGGAATGGCCGGATGAAAAAGCCACCCGAAGGTGGCTTAGTCGATTGTGCGGCAGGCTACTCGCCGGTTTCTTCTTGAAACGCTACCTGCTGTGCTGTGGCGTATCCGAGGATCATTATCTGATCATCATCGAGTTTCGCAGACTGCTCCGGCAGTTCCACGATCGGCGTTTCGGGATACATGTCCGCGAGGAGCTTCTCGGCAAGCTCTCGGGACTCGAATGGACCGAAGTGAATGACACTCTGGCCGCTGACTTCTGCAAAGGAACATTCCCCTGTTTCTAGGGGGTAGAACACCACCAATGTGCGCGCATGCTGGTCCATAGTAGCCTCCAGATCTCGTTATGTACCCCAAACATAACTATCGATACTGGCAGGCCCCGCCCCGACGGGCGGGCGCCTTCCGTCTGCACCACAATTTTAGGAAATCTGTCTATACAGACAAGTATCGAAGCCCACACCCGATATGGCGTCCCCGGCTCCGGCGCGACGACAATGCTGCCCAGTGCCGTCGCCTCGCCGGCGGCCAGCGGGCGTTCCAGGCGCAGGTTCACGTGCCACCCAGGCACAGCCGCTGGCGGCGTGACCACGTTGCCGTCAGCATCCCACTCGCCACCCTCGTAGATCGTGCCGATGGTAGCGCTCTAGGCATCCGGGGCCGCGATGGGGTTGCCTACCCCCCGGCATATCGGGCAAGCTATTCTCTCGGCCCGCCAGCGGAGACGTTTCGCCGTCCCTTGCGCGCTGTACGGGGCTGCCCCGGGAAACCATTGAGCCAGGGCAACATGCCTCCGCACAGACGCCCCACCAAAGGCCGAAGGCGAGCGGTGCGAACATGGCTGGCTCCAATGGAAAAAGCCCACGCGGCTTTCACCGGGTGGGCCTATGGTTATGCTGAGGATGGTGACCAAGGCGGGATTCGAACCCGAACCGGACCCCTCTCGGCTAGCGATATCGCCTGTCCGATTGCCTTTCGACTTTCAGCGCGCCTCCAGAACTGCCGCTACAGCCCCGCGCCTCTTGGTCACCATCCCCAGAATGCCAAAAAGCCCGCTGGGCGAACCATGCGGGCTTGCGTCATTCTTCTTCCACACGCGCCTGCATAAACCGGCGCTCTTGGACGGTCCGCTCACCCATATGCCGGCGCGGGTTGCCACACATCCAGCAGCTGCACAGCGTCGGCGTCCACACGGCGCGGCCGATCTCTCGTTCGTTGCGCAGCCCGCAGAGGTAGTTGCGCCGATACACCTTCAGCCGTGCGACTTGCGCGCGGCGGTACGCCCTTCCTTTCGTCATCTCGACTCCTTTCCGTAGGCCGGAGACGCGAAAGCCCGCTCAAGGCGGGCTCTGGGGACAACTGCTGCGAGTGTGGGCAGATATTAGGCCTACTGTCCCAGAAACTCAAGCGGCTTGTAAGGAATCGCCCTCGATCACGCCCTGGGCACGGAAACTGGTGGTCAGCGTCTCGTCCGCCCGCTTCTCCAACGCGGCCAGGTGGGCGACCAGTACCTTATTCGCCCGCTCGTACGTGCTCTTGCTCCCGCCGCACTCGGCCGCGATCTGCCGGAACGAGAAATCCTGATCCGCCCTCTCCCGCCCGGCGTACCTGCGCCAGACCAGCGCCAGCAAGGCCATGTCGTTTCCCACGCCAATCAGGCTCTGGTAGTACCCGGCCAAGCCGCGCACACCAGCGGCGCGCTCGAGCTGGTAGGCATACCGCGCCCAGATGACGTTGCGCTCATGTTCAGCCCGATGTCGGTCGTCAGCGCGGTCTTGCCCATCGACGGGCGGCCGGCCACGATGACCAGATTGCCGTGGCGCAGCCCGCCGTTGAGCGCCGTATCCAGGGAATTGAGCCCGGTGGGAATCGCCATCTCCCCGGAGCCGTGGGCGCGCGCGTCGACCGAATCGCAGAACTCGGCCAGCAGCTCGCGCAGCAGTGCGCGGTCGCGGACGATCTCGGCGTAGCGGGCGATATTCGCGGCGCTGGGCGTGCGGTGAGCCAGCTCGGTCAGGTAGCCCAGGCCACCGGCGCGATCGGCGTGGCCCTGCCCTTGCTGCGCCTCGAAGACCGTCACCACGTCGGCCGGGCGGTTGCCCATCGGTTGCCCATCGCATCGGCCGCGCCGAAGGTGTCAGGCCTGTCCACCCGCAAGAACTGGAAAGCGCGCTGCACCGACAAGATGGCGCTGATCCGCTTCGTGGCCGCGCACCCCGAGCACCAGCACCTGCTGGAGGTCAACCAATCCGCGCTCAACCAGCTGGCCAAGGCCCAGAAGGACGCCATGCGCATCGAGGGCGTCGAGGCCTACCCGGACGAGGTCATGTCCGCGCGCGCTGCCCAAATCCCAAACCGCCACCACCGCTCGACACCGAAATGGTTCGGATCAACCACATCAACACCCGCAACGAGAAGCACGGCGACGACAACGTGCTCAACGAGGCCAAGGTCAACAAGCTCTCTTTCGACTTCCAGGAAGGCGGCACCGTATTCGTCAACTTCCGCGTGCAGGCCCACCCGGACAAGAAGACCACCGCTCGCATTCTCCAGCTGCTTGGCCAGGAAGTGAAACTTGGAGCAATATCTCTAAGATGCGAATATTTTGTTAACGGCAGCTGCGACCGCACGCATCTCTTCGGTTGACGAGTCAATGGAGGTAGCGGCTTCGCCTTCCAGATCCGTCTCTACGAACTCCATCGGCGCCGCGCCTACGAAAGTTACTTAGCCTTTTCGCATTTTTCCAGTCACAGAAGCCTCCATTTTCTTCCCGCATTCTCCCACCATCTTGCGTAACCGCTTTGGTAACGTGACAGTGCCCCTCAAGCAAGTGCGCCCCGCCGGGCGCACCAAAAAAAGTGCCGCGGAGGCAGCACAAAGAGCATGTGAGAGAAGCGCATGCACGCGAGCATGCCGCAGGACTGCCCGCACCACTGCGCAAGTAAGCCCTTGTCACATACCGTTGGACTGTCTTTAGAACTTGTGGCGAATACCCGCGGCGACACCGAGCATATTGCTTTGACCGCTGGCTAGCGTGTAGCTATTGCCAAGGGAAAGGCTGTTAGCAAAGCCAATCATCGGGGAATCCAGTCCCAGACCCGCATTCTTTGAATATGCCGTGGTCAGGTAGGCATCAGTCCGCTTGGAAAGCGTGTAGTCCGCGATAAAGGCAACTTGCCATGGGTTCGGCACCGACTTGTTGGCGAAGAAGCTCTTGACGTTGTCGTAGTTGTACTCAAGCGTCAGGCCAAGCGCCGGCGTCACCTGGTAGTTGGCGCCGATCCAGTAGAAGTCGTCGCGCTCGATCAGGCTGCCATTCTGGTCCTTGTTCTGACCCCAGCGGTAGCCGCCCATGATCTTTGCCGCGCCGAACGCATAGCTTGCCGCGACCGTCGCCTTCTTGAAGCTGCCGCTGCCGAGGGCAACAGCTGTTAACGGGTTGGAAATGGTTGGATTGAACTGGTCGTACGCAACGGCCACACCGACAGGGCCAGAGATATAGGTCAACCCTGCGCCATAGGCGGTGTCGCGGCGGAACTGGCCCGGCACTTCGCCGTTGCCGCCGAGCAATGGGCCGTTGGCCACCGTCGTCGGCAATGCCAGGCCGGTACCGAAGGACCAGTGTGCCAGTGCAGAGACCGAGCCGAACCGGCCGGAGTACTTGATGGTGTTGTCCTCGCGGAAGTTGGCGCCGGTCAGCATCACGATCGGTTCATACTGGGTGGCAAAGGCTGCCGGCACGAAGTTCGCGATGCTCTCGAACATCGAAGTGTACTGACGGCCGAAGGTCACCTGGCCAAACTGCGTGCTTTGGATGCCAACGTAGGCCTGTCGACCGAACAGGCGGCCGCCTTGCTGCGACGTGCCGGTATCCAGGTTAAAGCCACTCTCCAGTACGAAAACGGATTTCACGCCGTTGCCCAGATCTTCCACGCCGCGCAAGCCCCAACGCGAACCGGACAGGCCGCCGGAATCCATGCGGTAGACATTGTTGGACGGGCCCGCATTGAACTTGTTGGCAGCGGTGGGAACGGCGCCGACATGATTGGCGAACTCAACGTTTATATCCGCCACGCCATATAGCGTCACGCTGCTCTGTGCGTGTGCGCCGCCGGTGCAGATTGCGCCCGCAGCGATGAGTGCGTGATTAAGCTTGCTCAGCTTTCTCAATGATCCCATTGCCTCCTCTCCTTTAGGTTATTTTTTTCGCCTGTCACAAACGATGCCATCAGCCACGCGTGTCGTGGCCATGGCGAAGAACGCCCCGAGTTACCTAGGGCTTCCCTCAACAGCAACCGCACAGACAAATCGGTGGCTCGGTCAGTTCCTTGAGTCCATGGACTGTACACCAGATATATTATTGTCGACAACAATAAATTTGAGCGCGGCAAGCCAGCCATTGGTTTCCGGACCGATGCGTCGACGCACAAGAATGGTGAGAACAGCAGATGGGGCGCGAGGCGGCCTCAACCTGACGAGGCGAGCCGACAGCTTTGATGAAGTGCCACCCCGTGTGGATGATTGCAGCATCGCGAGGGTGGAGAGAGCCGTAGACGACGGTGAAGCCAGGCAAGCGCCGTCGCTCCACGCCGTCGTCGCCCCGCGGGTAATGCTTGACAGTGCTGCTTCGCGTAGCTACCGGGGTGGCCGCCACCGGCACGAAGCATCAACAGAAGGAACTGCGTACCGCAGGCATCAAACCAGTAACCCTGATGGCCCGCGTAGGTGCAACTAGGCAGCCTTGCGCCGCCTGGCTGTTTGCGCAGTCTGCTCCCGCGTGGCCGGGCCTTTGTCGTCCTTTGAGACTATCGGAACGCCGGGCTTCATCTTGAGAGCACGCAGCGCGGCATCCCTCGCCTCATCCAGCCGCTTCTGGGCAACGGAGAGCAGCAACTTCTCGTCACGCTTCTGCGCCGCGTTTTGAAGCGCACGCCAGGTCTTCAACGAAGCAGGAATGGATTGCGGAGCGGCAGATAGTCCAAGGCGAGCGTAGCGCAACGTGCGAAGCGATATGGATTGCAGCATGTCAACCAGCAATCTGTTGGCACACAAATCGACAATCGCAAAGTTCAGCAGAAAGCTCTCGACAGCATAGGCGTCGACCGACTCCTCCGCTGCCTTGGCAAGCTTCGGCATGCGCTCGTCGAGGACGTCCTGGAGCCCGTCCGAGTTCTCGCGCATAACCTGCTCCAGCATCGTAACGTAGAGTACTGCTCGAACCTTAAAGATATCGCGAAGCTCCATCTCGCCGGGCGCGGTGACGATGGCACCGCGCCTGGCCTGAAACTCGACCAGCCGGTCTCGTTCGAGGATGCGCATAGCCTCCCTGACTGGCGCGCGGCTTACATGCAGCACTTCGCTAATGTCTTTCTCAAGCAGGCGCTGACCCGACCGGATTAGATCGAGCGTGATCACGCCCGCCAGTCTGGCGGCGATCTGTTCAGCAATGGGCGCGGATGCGCGTGCCCAGTCCTGCCCTCTTAGCACAGCGTGCTCAACTGCCAGCATCAGCTGATTTTTTGGCGTGAGGAGGCTAGAGAGATCCGGGAGGTTTTCAGTCTTACTTCTGCTCATGGTTTCGAATACCGGTGTACTGTCCTGGACGCCGCATGGCTGCTGCGTAACTTCGGTATTCTATCCTTCCCCGGTCCTCGATCCGGCGCGACGCGCTGGCCAGACGGAAGATCTCCGCGATCCCGCGCAAGGAGCGTCCGTATGCCCTGGCCTTTTGAAGGCTTATGCCCTGCTCGCCGGCGGAGGTGCTGTCTGTCGGCGCACGGTGCCGCTTGCGGCCCGGCTCTCCTTGGGGCTGCAACCGAATTGCGCGTGATACCAGCGCGAGAATCCGCTTGGCGCGGAAAAACCTAGCAGGGTCGCCACCTCGGTCAACGGACGATCGCTCTCGATGACGTGACGCGCCGCGAGTTCCGTGCGGATGTCGTTAACGATCGACGAGAAGCTCCGCCCCTGTTCCGCCAGCCGGCGCTGGACCGTGCGGCACACCACGCCCAGGTGCTCGGCCACCTGTTCGATGCTGCAGCGCCCACTGGGCAACAGCAGAAGGATCGTGCGACGCACGTCCTCAAGCATGGTCGCCTGCTGCGGCATGGCGGACGCGTCTATCAACTGCTGCGCGTAGCGCACCATGGCCGGATCGGCCGACGGGTTGCGTGCATCGAGATCGGCCTTCGCGCAGACGATGCAGTTGAAGTCGTAGTCGAACTCGACGTGAGGGCCAAAAAACCGTTGGTGTGCACTAAGGTCGCGCGGCGCCGGGTGCTCGAAGCATACGCGCCGCGGCTCCCAGTCGGGCTTGAGGAGCTGGCGTATCAACCGCACCATTACCCCTAGCGCCAGTTCAACCCTTTGGCGTGTTGGCTGATGTGCGTTGCCAGCCATTACCGCCTCGCGAATAATGACCAGTCCTCCGCATTCCTCGACCGCCAGCGACAGCGCACCATTGAGCATCGCCTGGTAGCGCATCAGCATGCCAAGCGAGTCGCGCAGCGTTGCCTGGTCGCGGATCAGCAATCCTACCGCCCCAAGATTGGACAATAGGCGCGACTCGGCCATGCACAGCCCGAAACTCTCGTTGCCTGACATGGTCGCGGACGCCTGGAGCAGACGTCCAAAACGCTCGACTGGAATCATGATGTCCGGCTCGCGCAGTACGCTCGGACTTATCCCTGCGTCAAAGAGCATTCGCACCGGATCCAGCCCGGCGGCACGAGCGACCTCGCTGTAGTTCGTGAGGGCCGCGGCGCGGACAAGTAACGACATCGGGGAACTGACGTAGGAGGGTGACATAGAATGATAAATGCCTGTCATGTATTGTCAAGCGGGAGAAACCCGCGACGCCCAAACTCGCCAGGATCGAAGGGCATAATCGGCAATGGGAGACAAACGTTCATGATTCAACGCCTCAATGCGGCACCCGCAGCGGTCCGCGCAACCTCTCTGGGCAACTCGATCCAGGTCGAGCCAGTCACTTGCACGATCGGTGCGGAGCTCGGCAACGTCAACCTGGGCGCGGCTGCCGAAGACGACCAACTGATGGCCGAAATCCGGGCCCTGCTCTTAAAGTATCGCGTGCTGTTCTTCCGCGACCAGGACATCACTCGCGCGCAGCACGTGGCCTTTGCGCGCCGCTTTGGCGAGCTGGAGGACCATCCTGTGGTGGGCAGCCATCCCGATTACCCCGGACTGGTTCAGATCTACAAAACCCCGGACAGCCCTCCCGAACGCAACGAGAATTCCTGGCATACCGATGCCACCTGGCGCGAAAAGCCTCCGTTGGGCTGCGTGCTGCGCTGTATCGAATGCCCGCCTGTGGGTGGCGACACGATGTGGGTCAACATGGTCGAGGCCTACAACCAGTTGCCCGAGGATATCAAGACGAAGATCGCCTCATTGCGCGCGCGCCACAGCATCGAGGCAAGCTTCGGCGCCGCGATGCCGATCGAAAAACGTCTTGCACTGAAGGCTCAGTACCCGGACGCCGAGCACCCGGTGGTGCGCATTCATCCCGAAACCGGAGAGAAAGTCCTGTTCGTCAACGGGAGTTTTACGACGCACTTCACAAATTACAACGTGCCGGCCAACGTCCGCTACGGGCTAGACAAGGCGCCGGGTGCCAGTAATTTGCTTAACTACCTGGTCAGCCAGGCCACCATCCCCGAATACCAGGTGCGTTTTCGTTGGAAGAAAAACAGTGTTGTGTTCTGGGACAACCGCTCAACCCAACACTACGCAGTGATGGATTACCCCCCGTGTCACCGAAAGATGGAGCGCACCGCCATCATCGGTGACGCGCCTTACTGAAAGATCGACATGGCCTCTACGAAAACGACCGTTCTCATCGTCCCAGGCTTGCGTGACCATGTGCCGGAACACTGGCAGACCCTGCTGGCGGCGAAACTGCCTGGCGTGGTCAGCGTCGCCCCGCTTGAGCAAGACAAGCTGAGCTGCGCTGCCCGCGTCGACGCGATCGATCGCGCGCTAGCCACCATCGAGGGGCCGGTGATCATCGTGGCGCACAGCGCAGGCGCGATGATGGTCGCCCATTGGGCGGCACGAGGCGCCACACCCGAGATCCTCGGCGCACTGCTTGCAGCGCCCGCGGACCTCGAGACGCCCATGCCGGCAGGCTACCCGACAACCGACACACTGAGCGACCACGGCTGGCTGCCGATCCCTCGCGGCAAATTGCCGTTTCCGAGCATTGTTGCGGCAAGCAGCAACGATCCCCTGACGCGTCTCGATCGCGCCCGTGACCTGGCGCAGGCGTGGGGCAGTCGCTTCGTCGAACTCGGCGAGGTCGGGCATCTGAATCCCGCGTCAGGCTATGGCGAGTGGCCGCAGGCCGAAGCGTTCATTCGCGAACTCTCGTGACCGAAACACGGCCGAGTGCCATCGGCCGGGAAAAAAGGACCCGGACTGCGGAATTTGAAAACGACAGTGCCGCCAGGGACGACCGGACAGATTCAATGACCACGATCCGTATGCTTACCTGACGGCCGCGCCGGAACGGTAGTAACCCAGCCGGCCAGTTGCGCGGCCGGGCTACTACCGCTGCACCGGATATTTCTTATTATTCTGGCTGGTAGTTAATGGACTTCAGCAGCGCGGACTGTTGCTGGTACGCCTGCTTCAGGTCCGCCATCAACTCTTCCGAGGTGGCGCCCCCGCCCTGCTCCATGCCCATGTCCTTGACGCGATTCTGCACTGCGGGTTGCTTGAAATACGCCAGCGTCGCCTCGCGGATTTTTTGCTGGACTGCCGGAGCGACATCCGGGCGGGACCACACGGCGAACCAGCCTGCTTCCGCCAGTTGTGGGTAACCGAGCTCCTTGAAAGTCGGCACATCCGGCAATCCGGCAATCCGCGTCGGATAGTTCAGCGCAATCGCTTTGATCTTTCCGGCCTTGATCAGCGGCAAAGAGGTCGTCACGCCATCGAACATCAGGGGCACATGGCCGCCCATCAGGTCGTTCAATGCCGGGGGAGAGCCCTTGTAGCCCACATGCCGCATTTGCACATGCGTGAGTTGCCCGAGCAGCATGCCCGAGGTGTGGCCCTTCAGTCCCGCAGCGTAAGAAGCGAAGACGAGTCCGTCTTTTTGCAATTTGCCGTAGTCCACCAACTGCTTCAGGTTGGAGACGGGCACATCCTTGTTGGCAACCAGCACCAACCCCGTGCGACTGATCTGGGCCAGGGGCTTCAGGTCCGCAAAGGGGTTGTAGTGGACCTTGTAGGCCAACGGCGCTTCGCTCACGACGCCGCCCTGGATGACCAGGAGAGTATGGCCATCCTTGCCGTTGGACTGCAAATCGCTGATCGCCAGCGCGCCGGCGGCACCGGGCTTGTTCTCTACGATGACCGGCTTGCTCAATGTCTTCTGCAGCCCTTCCGCCAGCAGTCGCGCCAACGCGTCGGCACTGCCGCCGGCAGGCCCCGCCACCACCAGACGAATCGGCTTGCTGGGCCAAGCCTCCTGGGCCTGGGCCATGGGGATCCCACCGGCGACACCAACACCGATCGCCAAGGCGTAACCGCGCCACCGGAAGTTATTGGTCTGCTTCTTCATGTCTATACCTTTTGATTGCTACGCTTTGCGTGTTTGGAAAGGTCTGTCGCCGATGACCTCGATGCCGCACTAAACCTTCAGGCCGGCGATCCTGTGGCAGGCTTTGCGATACATTCACCCTTTGTCCATTCTCGGATCGCACCGGGTCAACCGGCTTGACCGATTACGACAAGTTTTTGCCATTTCGCGCAAACAGCGGGAAAACCCTAGCAAGACATAGCGAGCGCACTTTCGAAGACGTCTCTTGCGAGCGCTGCCAGTATCAGCCGTGCAGGGATCAAGGTCTTGAGGTTCCATGGCTGCAAGGCCCCGTCGTCGTCGACACACGCGGCCAACGGGAGCGCATTGAACAGGGCAACGGGATACGGGTATGTATCGATGCCGTTGGCCTTGGCGGTGTCCACCAGGGAGTGCGGATTGGCCGAAGCGCTGGCCCCGCCACGGTGTCGCAGAACAACCGGTTTCTTCTCTTCTGGAAGGGCTTCCATGGTCACCAGGCATGGCGCCTTGCAGATCTGATGCGCTACGGGTACCAACCGACTCCTCGAGGTGTGCCGAATCTGGCCCTTATGGTGATCCAGTGCTCCCTGCGTCGGCGAATTACTGTCGTAAATGGCCAAGTTCACGGCGTGCAAGGTAAAGCGGGAAGTGGCGCCAGGCTAGATGATCCGGTGCGAGAAGTCCTTACCGAGGATCGTGTCGTCGAACGTGATGCCACCGTGTTCGTGGGCCTTGACTGATCGAGCGTCGAATTCCAAAGCGCGCACGGCGACACAAAGAAAGCGCCCGGCAAAGCGCCCGGCGATGCTGATGGCCAGCAGCCACCACTGCCGCCCTGGCCCGAAGGCCTTGCTTCACACCGCCCACACGACAGCAGGCCGCACCAATAGCCATCAGTTTCGAGAATCACTAGAGGAGACATAATTGAACCCATGTACGAGTAACGCGATGCCGGCTGAGCCGGCTGCGGCTCCCACTGGTGCCCGACCCTACGCGTGGGTCGTGTTTGCATTGATGTTTTGCCTGTTACTGTCCGACTATATGTCGCGGCAGGCGATCAATGCCTTGTTTCCACTCTTGAAAGTGCAGTGGCAGATTTCCGATACACAGCTCGGTTCGATTAGCAGCGTGGTGCCGTTGGCGGTTGGCGTGCTGACCCTCCCATTTTCCATAATCGCGGACCGCTGGGGACGAGTCAAAAGCATTGCGCTGATGGTTGCGGTGTGGAGTGTTGCCACGCTCGGGTGCGCCATTGCCAGCACCTACCACGAGATGTTCGTCGCGCGCTTGTTCGTTGGTGTCGGCGAGGCTGCCTACGGCAGTGTCGGATTCGCTATGCTCGTTAGCGTCTTTCCAAAGCATATGCGGTCCACCATTGCCGGAGGCTTTACGTCTGCCGCCGCTTTTGGGTCCGTGCTCGGTGTTTCGCTTTCCGGCATCATTGCGACGCACTTTGGCTGGCGCTGGTCGATGGGTCTGATGGCGATCATTGGCTTTGTGCTGGTGATCATTTATTACTTCGTGGTCACGGAAGAAAAGCTTGCAAGCGCGCAACCGGACAATGCGAACGGAACTCAGGTATACGGGCATGTGAAACTGACACCGCGTGCGCTTTTCTCCGGCCTGTTTCCGTCCCGTTCCGTCTTTTGCGCGTACCTCGGCTGCGCCCTGCAGATCTTCGTTCAGGGTACGCTTTTCGTGTGGCTGCCCAGCTACCTGAATCGCTACTGGGGCATGCCTGTCAGCCAGGCGGCCGTACTGGCGGCCGGGCTCGTCCTTGTCAGCGGCCTGGGCCAACTCATGTGCGGTGTGATGACCGATCGGATCAGCGGGGATTCGTCGCTCAAGCGGTGGAACATGGCCATTGGCTATTGCCTCGTGCTAGGCACTCTGCTGGCGATTGCGTTCCGCTTGCCACAAGGTAATCTGCAACTCGCGCTCCTTGCGCCCGGCGTGTTCTTCCTTGCGAGCTCGTTCGGCACATGCAGCGCGATCATTGCCGGAGCCACACCGCCAGCTATTCATGGCTCGGCATTTGCCACACTGACGTTGTTTAACAATATATTGGGACTCGCAGCAGGCCCCTTTATCACCGGTATGGTAGCGGACGCAGTCGGTCTTCAAGTCGCCTTGCGCTGGCTACCGCTCGCGGCAGTTCTGCCCTTCACCGTGTTCCTCATTGGCAGATGGTGTTACGTCGCGGAAACGCGACGCGGCTGAGCGCGCTGCCGGCACCCAACCCATCGTCCCCACGATCCTCCATCGCGGGGACGATGCAGGATCCCGTTGATCGATTCAGGCACGGCCATTGAATATCTCGGTTCCGAGTTGCACGAATGCCCGTACCGCCGGGGATATTTCCCGACGCCTGTGAGCTAGCGCCAGGTGCACTGAGAATTTAAAGTCGGCGATCTGCGTGTAAAAGATACCTGGCTGGGAGAAGTTCTGCATTGACTCAGGCACGATGGCCACTCCGTATCCCGCGGACGCGAGGCAAATCGCGGAGATGAAATCCTGGACGCGATATTCCAGATGAGGCGTGAACCCCCCGGCTTTGCCCAGGGCGGATAACGCAGACCCGAATCCTTCCTCGTCCGCAAACTGCGGGACGATAAAGGACTGATCTGCTAGCGCGCGCGCTGAAACCGTCCCTCGCTTTGCAAGGGGATGACTTCCTGTCATTGCGGCCAGCAGGCGTTCAGTCTGTATGACTTTCGTGATGACGCCGGCCGGATAGAGCCGTCTTGGCCTGACAATTCCCACATCGATCTGGCCATCGCTGAGCGCTTCGAGCTGCCTTGGCGTTTCCATTGGCACGACTTCGATCCGGACCATCTCGTGTGATTTCCGAAACTCGCTCAGCATCATGGACAAAAGGCCGCTGCTTACGCCAGATGCCACATAGCCGACACGGATGACGCCAGCCAGCCCTCGGGCAGCCAAGCGTCCCACCTGGTCGGCTCGCTCAATGTGCCGCAACGCCGCCACAGCCTCGGCATGGAACAGGTGCCCCGCGTCGGTAAGTGACACCGGCTTCCTTTTGTTGCGATTCAAGAGCGTGACCCCCAAATCTTGTTCAAGGCGCTGGATCTGGGTGCTGAGCCCTGATTGGGCGACACCCAGGCGATCTGCCGCCTTCGCAAAGTGAAGCTCTTCCGCCACGGCGAGGAAACACTGCAACTGGCGAACGTCAATCATCGTTTTAATCTCGATTTCGGAACAAAGATTACTGTCTTCCATCTGGATCATATCAAAGAATCCAGATGAAATAGCGCCATACAACATCCCGGAGAGCTATCGATGAATGCCCCGTTTCCTGCGGCAGTGCTTGCCAGCAATGACGAGCCCCGTTTCCAATTATCTGCCCACGCAGATCACCATCGCATCCTGCATGTGACCGTTGAGCGCGAGGCCCTTCTTGGGTTCCTGCACGACGTACGCAAGGTCGATGTTCAGAACCTCGAGTATGTCCCCTTCATGCGCTACGAGCTCGCGGATGTACTCGCGAAGCACGTCGGCGAGGACTTCGCTACAACCATCAACGGCATTGTGAAGGATCGGCAGCATGGTGGCTTTACGGTAGGCCTCCAGGGACTGACGACGGACGCCGACGATTTCGTTCGCTTCGGCACTGCCATTGGGCACCTCCTTGGTCCCAGCAACCACGATGCGATGTCGGGCAATTACTATGCTCGCTTCGTGGTCAAGCACACGGACGATAGCGACTCCTATTTGCGCCAAGCCTATCGACTCTTCACGATGCACACCGATGGCACCTTCGTTACCGAAGCGACGGACTGGCTGTTGATGATGAAGTTTGCAGAACAGAATGCAATCGGCGGCGAGTCCCGATTCCTGCATCTGGACGATTGGGAGGCGCGTGACCGGTTTGTCAGTCACCGTCTCGGGACGCAGCCTTTCCTCTACAAGGCACCGGGGTCCAAGAATGTCGGCGATAGAGTCGAGCGCCCACTCTTCTTCCAGAATGAGTTTGGGTTGTCGATGTCCTTCATCGATCAGTTTGTACAGCCTCGCAATCGCGAGGAGGCTGCATTTCTCAACGACCTGTCGACTTCCATGGAGGCTTCGCCGGGAACAAAGGAAGTGTCGCTACCCGTCGGCGATCTGGTTGTCCTGAACAACTACTTCTACCTCCACGGGCGTGCGCCGTTCGAGAAGAACGAGGCGCTGTTCCGTGAGCTGATGCGCCAGCGAGGCACGTTCGCCTAATGATCGATGTGATCCGGCGTGGCTGATAGTGACAGCGGTTGGGCCTGATAGACGCTTCAAATCAAGATGACATCTCAAACAGAAGTTGCAGAAAGCCAAGCCGTTCCGAGCGCTGGAATGCCCGCCAAGCCTGCCTATGGCGCCAACCGTCAGATTCATAGACGACTGCGGCCGATCCTCTCGCTTGCCGATTTTGAAGTCGCGGCAAAGAGAGTGCTTCCGCGCCCGATCTTTGGCTACATCGCCGGTGCCGCGGAGGATGAAAAGTCGCTTGCCGCGAACAGGACGGCATTCGACGAGGTCAAGTTTCGTCCCAAAGTTCTTGTCGACGTGTCGGGACGGTCGCAAGCGACTGAGATCTTTGGGCAACGTTACGCGTCTCCCTTTGGCGTGGCGCCCGTTGGAATCAGTGCGATTGCCGCTTACCGCGGCGATGTGGTCCTCGCGCAAACGGCGCGGGAAGAGCGGATACCCGCAATCATGAGCGGCACGTCCTTGATTCCGATGGAAGCCGTTCAGGCGGCCGCGCCAGGTACGTGGTTTCAGGCCTACCTGCCAGGTGACGCCGCGCGCAGGGATGCCCTGATTGAGCGGATTGAAGCGGCCGGGTTCGCTACGCTTGTCCTTACGGTTGATATTCCCGTTTGGGCCAACCGGGAGAATAACGTCCGTACTGGCTTCTCTTTGCCTTTGCGACCATCTGTCCGCCTGGCATTCGATGGCGTGTCTCGGCCGCGTTGGCTGGCCGGGACGTTCGCCAGAACCCTCGTTTCGAGTGGGATGCCGCATTTTGAGAATTCTTTTGCGTCTCGCGGCGCGCCGATCCTGTCGGCCTCCGCCATTCGCGATACGACGGGACGCGATCACCTGAGCTGGACGGATATCGAGCGAATCCGGCAAAGATGGCGCGGCAACCTGGTCATCAAGGGCATTTTGCATACGTCCGACGCCGCACGCGCTGTCGCCTTGGGCGCCGACGGCATCATTGTCTCGAATCACGGCGGGCGCCAATTGGACGGTGCCGTGGAACCGCTTGCTGTATTGCCGGAGATTTGTGAGGCAGTCGCGCACAAGACAACCGTCATGATGGACAGCGGTATCCGGCGAGGCGGTGATGTTCTGAAAGCGTTGGCACTGGGAGCCCGCTTTGTCTTCCTGGGGCGACCTTTTGTTTACGCTGCGGCCGTTGGGGGAGCCGAGGGCGTTCGCCACGCCATAACGCTCCTGCGCGATGAGGTCGACCGAAATATGGCCATGCTGGGCGCGACGACCATCGCGGACGTGAACAATAGCGTCATCGTCCAGGGCCACAGAACCCGCCGAATTGCATCGCGCTTCTCTACTCCCGTGTAGCCCGCATCGCCAAACGCATGGTCCTCGTGGCCATGCGGCAATGCCTGCGCCTGCGATACGTCCGACTCGTCGGCCCCTGGGGTAGTTTGGCTAGAGCGCCGCTATCGGCCGCTGCCACGGCACAACGCTTTTCATCGCCGCCAGGAAGTGCTGCCGGCGCGTTACCCTGCCCTTACGCTTCCGCAAAACTGATTTGACGCTTCATTCCCGTACCTGACTTTTACACATGCTCATGACAACGCGCTCAGCCGATGTCGCGACGACTCGCGCACCGATTTGATCGGCACTTTCCCGGCGTCATGTGATCGGGGTTGAGCACGCGTGCCCAAACCGGCGCACTCACGCCGCGCAGAGTCATTCGGAATTGAAGGGTGCAGATCGCAGGCAGATGATCGGAAGCCGTACGTGCATTCAGGGGGAAGGCGGCATTCACATCGTGGCTATGCCTGGTTCCGGGCAACATGATCTCTGTCGGCAAGATACTGCCGTCAAAGACGCGCCGCTCGCCCAGCAAGGCCTCTGCCGCGCGGCATCTTGTTGCCGTCGCATTCGGCGAGCCGGATACCACGCCGAGCGACTTTTACCGACGGCGGTCGGCGCGGATCGGCGACGCCAAGGCGATCGCTATCACCGCTACCGCCACCGTTAATGAGATCGCGGCGCTCTTCTGCGACACACAGGGCCATGACGTGGGACATGTGGATCCCGAGGCCGCGTACAACGAAGAACGCTGCCGACAGCGGGTCCTGAACAACCTGACCCGACTGCCAAATCACTGGGTTACGCTTCGCCGACCAATGCAGCCTGACGGCTCGCGTTTCCCAGGAAGCGGGAACACTCAAATCTCGAAAATGGACGAACCCGTGGTCTTTCGAGCTTCCAGGTCCCGATGCGCCTGCACGGCGTCCTCCAAGGCATAGCGCTGATTGATCTCGATGCGGATGCGGCCTGCCGCCACGTGGCCGAACAGCTCATCGACCAGTGCCGCCTTCTCGGCCGGATCGGCGATGTAATCGGCCAGGCCCGGGCGGGTCAGGTACAGCGAGCCCTTGCGGGCCAGAATCTGCGGATCGAACGGCGGGATCGTGCCGGAGGCGGTACCGACGCAGACCATCAGCCCGCGGCGCTTGAGGGAGTCCAGCGAGGACATGAAGGTGGCCTTGCCCACGCTGTCGAAGACCACGGACACACCCACTCCGTCCGTCAGTTCCCGCACGCGCTTGGCCACATCCTCATGGCTGTAGTTGATCGTGTGATCGCAGCCGTGGGCGCGCGCCACTTCGGCCTTGGCATCGGTCGAAACCGTGCCAATCACCGTCAGCCCGAGCAATTTGGCCCATTGCGAAACGATCAGGCCAACACCGCCCGCTGCGGCATGCAGCAGCACGGCGTCGCCCGCCACGAAAGGATAGATCCGACGCACCAGGTAAGCAGCGGACAAGCCCCGCATGGTCATGGCCGCCGCGGCTTCGCAACTGATGGCCTCCGGCAGTTTGATCAGCAGTGCGGCAGAAATCAGCCGCTCAGTGCTGTAGGCGCCCAGCGTGTTGATAAAACCTGTGTAGGTCACACGGTCGCCGACCGCCAACTGGGTCACGCCGGCACCAACTGCCTCGACCACGCCGGCTGCCTCGTTGCCGACGCCGCTGGGCAGCGGAACCTGGTAAATGCCACCGCGGAAGTAGGTATCGGCAAAATTCAGGCCCACGGCCACGTGGCGGACGCGGACCTCTCCCGGTCCCGGTTCACCAACCTCAACGTCCTCGAAACGAAGGACCTCGGGCCCACCCGTTTCGTAGAATTTAACGACTTTTGCCATGTTGTCTCCTGTTCTGTATCAAATATGACAGTTCGCCTGCGGCTTGCCGCTTGCACTCGCCAAAGGACAAATGAATTTGGTGGCACAGTTGGTCAGGCTGCAGAAAATTTGCCATGGGCGGCTTGGGAAAGCCACCTATGGCCTCTCCCGGCTAGCAGTGATGCTCAAGCGGGAACGGCTTGGATTGCTGCTGGGCTCCGGGCGTTCAAGCGTCGCTGCGTATCGGCCTTGTGATGTAACCATTGCGGTCCGTAGGGCGCGGCTTGAATGACCAGAGGCTGCTGGTTTTCAGGCAGAAGAGCGTTGTCCAGAAGTGCATTTGCATCTCGCTTACCCGGTTGAAGTCAGAGTGTCCTTCGCGATGAGTGAATCATCTGGCCTGGCGCCACTTCCCGCTTTACCTTGCGCGCCTCGAACTTGTCCTTTTATGACAATGGTCCGCTGACGCGGCAGCACTGGATCGCCGACTACCGCAGCTTCGATCCGGATGGCGAGTCATCAGCAGGCTGCAACCACCTCGGCCTGACGTCTGCGCGGCAATAGCACCCGACCAGCCTTCAAGCATTCTGACGGGCGTAGCCAAAGTTGCTTGTCCTCCACGACGACTTCATAGGTGCGGATACGCAAGCCCGGAGATGCGGTGCACTGGCCGTTGCGAATGTCAAATCGCAAGCCGTGTGCAGGGCAGCTGATAACGTGCTCAACACACGAACCTCCTGCCATGGAGGCTCCCGCATGCGGGCAACTGTTTTCCATGGCAAAGAACTGGCCGGCAAGGTTGAACACGATTGCCGATTGACCGTCTTGCAGCAAGACCAGTTTGCGCGCGCCTGGAGCCAGCGACTCCGGAGGCCCGACCAGAATCCATTCGGAATCAAGCATCGGATTTGCACTCGCAGTTCAGACGCCTGGCCGCCACGGCTTTCTGCATGATCTGAATCAACTCGCTTGCTGGAACTGCGCCAGTGACCGGCCACTGGCCATTGAAGACGAGATAAGGAACCCCTCCTGCATGGCCGGCCCCCATTGAAGACCGGAGCGGAGAGCACGCCCTGGCATCCCAACTGAACCCTGACGATTGAGCCAGGGCCTGCAGTGTCTCGGTCGAACCGATGTCTTGCCCCTGGGAGAAGAATGCACGGTAGATGGACTCTACCAACTGGTACATGGCCTCCGGCACAAGCCTGGACTGGGCCGCATTGACCAGGGCACATGCCAGCGCCGAATTCGGGAAGGTCGCAATGGCTTCGAAGTTCAACGATAGATCAACCGATGCGGCCACAGCGCGAATCTGTGCGCGGCGCATCGCCACAGCCCGCTGGCCACCAAGCCTTGCTTCATAGAATTCTTGGTACGGAATGCCTTGCGCAGGAATCTGCGGCAGCAAGGCATTGGCATGCCATATCGTCTCCAGCACCAACCCAGGATGCTGCTGTCGAATGCTTGCCCATGCTGAGCGCAGATTACGCAATCCAATCCAGCACCAGGGGCAAATCAGGTCAAGGTGAAAATCAACGCGCAGGGTTTGCGGCGATGTGGCGGCAGGAACCGCACCCGAAAGTTCAGAGCAATTCACGCAATAATTCCTTAGCGCCCGGCCAGGGGCCGTATCCAGATGCAGGGTCGATGTGACCGCCATTACCAAGATCGACAAGGCGAGAACGCCGGTCACCCGCCAAATGAACGACCCGCTCGAAGCTGCCAAGGGATCCGGACGGCTGGCTGCTATCGGGCCGGGAATGGCGGCTTTGTCCCGGGCAGCCCGCAATGCCGCGCACGGCACATCTTATTCCTCGAGCCTGATTCCTGCGTCGTTGGCGATCTTCGTCCAGACTTGCAGATCATTCCGGACGATCTCGCCCAACTGCGCGGAGGACTTTACAGGAGGCGGCTCGAAGTTCAGTTTCTTCATCAGGGCCGCGATCTCCGGCAACGCCTGCACCTTGTTGACCTCATCGGCCAGCCGCTTCGCGATCGCCGGACTAGTTCCGGCCGGCGCGAACATGCCGAACCATCCCACCGTGCTGAACTTGTAACCCTGTTCACCCATCGTTTTGACGTCGGCGAGCTGGGGAGACCGCACGTTGCCCACAATCGCAATGCCGCGCACCTTCCCGGATTGCAGGAACGGAACTGCCACGCTGGGATCGGTCCAGCCGATCTTCAGCACCCCCGAGGATAGTTCGGTGAGCAGTTGACTGGAGGTCCGATATGCGACGTGTTCGGTCTTCATGCCGGTCTGCTTCTTTAGCCACTCCATCGTCAAGTGCGCGGACGAGCCGGTGCCCCAGCTGCCATAGCTGTACTTATCCGGATTCGCCTTCACGAGCGCAATGAGTCCAGGCAAGTCGTGCACCGGCAGATCCGGGCTCACCAGCAGCAACACCCCACCCACCGCAGTCTGCGCGATCGGCACGAGGCTCTTTCTTGCCTCCTGGGAAATGGGCTTGATGACAGCCGGCGCAACCACCATGTTGGATGCCGTTGTGTAGAGAATCGTGTAGCCATCCGGCGCCGCCTTGAGGACGGCGTTCGTCCCGATCACCCCACTGCCACCCGGCCGGTTCTCCACGACCACAGATTGCTTCAGCGATTCGGAAAGGCGGCGCGCCATGACCCGCGCCAGCGCGTCGGTTCCCGATCCGGGAGACGACGGCACGATCATTTGAATCGGGCGCGCGGGCCAGGCTTCCTGTGCCTGGAGCGGACCTGCCGCGCACAAGGCAATGATTGCCTCGGCGCACAGCGCCGCTGCGAGCAGCTTTTTCAGTAATGACATCGTCTCCCCCATGTTTTCTGGACTATCACCCAGCTTGCCAGGTGCTTGTTGCCTCACCAACCAACTGCGCAACAAGCGATTTCTACCGGCCCAGGCTATCTTGAGCACGATCATAGCAGCGTTAGAATTTAATGTCGACATTATTGTATTTGCGCGATGCACGCGACGCGCTGCCACCGGCCTCGTGGTGCTTGATGGTGAACTTGACGCCTGCGGGCATCGCCGACAGCACAAGGGCGTTGGCGGTTCTGGAGACGCTAACGAAGTGCCGGCCGGGACTGGGGATCTGTTTGCAGATGGTGCGTACGATCGTCGCACTTTGATGGATAGAGCCGCGACGCTCGATTTCGTCGTGCAGGTGGTGCGCCGCCACGAGGATCAGGTTGGTTTCGCGGTGCTACCCCGGCGTTGGGTGATGGAGCGTACCTTCGGATGGAGAGACTACGAGCGGCGTCCTGATGCGTCCGAGACCATGGTCTATATCGCAATGGGCGGGCTGCTACTGCGCAGAGTCACCCATCCTTCAGTTTTCAAACGGGCTCCTGGTGCAGCTGCCGAGTCGTTTTAACCATTAAACTTTCTCCAATGGCGAAGGGAAATCGGTGGCGGCCAGCCATTGCGCGGTGAAGCGCCCCATCGCACTTAACAACACGTCGGAGTTGAGGCCTGCCACGCCTCCAAACGCCGGCGAGATGACCAACGTCGTATTGTCCTGGGTGAACACCTGCAATCTCACGGGTAAATCCGCTGGCTGCAGTATCGCGTCCGTACCTCTCGCATTGGAGAACTCGAATGCGCGCAGAAAGTCGTCCGCATGGCATGCGCCTATGCAGACAATTACCTTGGGCTGCATGCGTTGCCTCAATTTCGCAATGAAGCGGAAACGGCCACCCGTCCGGCATAGACTGAGGTATCGACTCTGGGGATTAAGCGCCGGTTGGTTCCGGTACACCCTGGCCCAGCATCTGTTTCCGTTTGCGCCCGTGGGCAAAGGAAACAGACTGATCCTGAATTCCCCGCCGGAGGGACCGTAAAGGTGGTGCATGAAGTAATGCTTCCAGTCGCATGCTTCTGCGCCAAATGCCGCCGAGCGTGCTGAGGAAATGAGCTTTGCCGCTTTCTGATGGCTTTGCCAGCGCATCATATTTTCCTGATTCCGCTGTCGAAAGTATTTGTCCCATACAACTGGCTCGTGCAAAGGATTGAGCGGTGCTGTCAGCGACTTGCCATCGGTATTTGGCGTAATGTCGCAGAGCCAGACGGGTGCGGCGGGATTTCCGTACATGCCGACATAGGAAGCAAGGTAAGCATCTACCTCCTCACTGGAGAAACCAACAATACTTGATGGGTTTCCTTGAACCGCATTCCGAATGCCGTCGCTCGGCGCAACCCCGCTCCATCCAACGGCAAGCGCAGCTAGTGCGTTCATGCTTCACGCCTCTTATTGGTTATAAAAACTATAACGATATGAGGGGAGCTTAACCACTTCCAACAGCTTTGCAAGCCCGAGACCTGTCCGATGTTGACGGGGCGCAACACTCGAAAACGCAGGCGCCAGCGGCGTGGCGCCATATCTTCCCCGCCTCTAACGGCACGCAAAATCCGCTGGTGCCGCACGCAAGTGTGCAAAGAAAAAACAGCCTGCCGTCATCTGGCTCTCCCGGCATCGTCCGGCGCATCCAACCGGCCTCCGGACATGTGTGTCTCCGAGGTTCCCACCGGATATGATGAAAGCCTCACGTGACGGACCTCAAATCACTATTCAGCGTTGGCTGACAACAACATGAGAATTAAGCGATATCTATTTCAGATGTAGATGTGTTTAAATTCACCCTTCGCAGCGTCGCTGCACCACTTACGCGCACGCTGCGCGAAACCGGAATGGGCACCCCCGCACAGTTCCGGTTTTTTTTCACATCCGCGTTCCCATGCGGCAGGCGGGAAGCCCTCCACGGGGCTGCAAGCGATATTCCGTCGCCCCCACGGAGGCCCGGCTCCGCAGGCACCCCTAGACATCCCCTCCTGCACCCGCCACTTCACGCCTGAGTCGAAGCGATGCACCGATGCGCTTGAAAGGTTCAGGCGGCATCCAGCCTGGACGGCTGTTTGCCATGATGAAGTCAAGCTCCCTGCTCCGCATGCCATTCATGTACTCGGCCATGAAGTGGCCGAGATACGTGCCCTTGACGACGCCGACACCATTGCACCCCACGGTGCTGAAGAAGTTCTCCCCATCCTTGCGGAACACGGAGTGATGGTTGAGCGTCATGCTGATGAGCCCGCCCCACGTGTATTCGAAGCGCTTACCGGCAATGGAGGGAAAGCGCGCCTCGAATGACGTGCGGTGGTTTGCCCATGCGGCCTGCAGGCAGGTGTCGCTGCTGCGCAGCGCAGGCTGAAGGTGAAACGTGTTGCGCACAAAGATGCGCCCGTCAGGCGTGTAGCGGACGGTGGTTCCGGCCGGGTGCGCCGATGTGGTACCCCAGGGCCGTACCCCGCTGAAATGGGTCGAGACTTCGCTGCCGGATAGCGGTTCGGTCAGGCTCGCATAGGTGAAGAGTGAAGCCAGCCGGTTCCCGGCGCGGCCGAATGCCTCGCTGAAACTGCCGACGGTTAGCGCCAGCACGTCAGCGCGCAAGGTGCCGCCCAGGAACTTCAGGGTATGGACTGGCCCGTAGTCGCAGGCCACTACCGGGCTCGCCGCGAACAGCGTGACTGATTCCGGTAGCGCAGCGGCCAGACCGCGAACCAGGGCCGCCGGGTTTACCAGCACGTTGCCGGGTGTATAGACCGCCGCCTTGTAATAGCTTGTGCCGAGCCGCCGCGAGAGGGCGTGTCCTTCCACGACTTCATATTCGAAGCCAGCGGCCTTCAGGGCGTCGGCAAAACACGCGAGCCTGGCTAGATTGCCTTCCTCGTGCGCCGACATGTATTTCCCCGCGTCGTGCCAGCCGCAATCGATGCGGTATCGTTCTTTCAGGCCGCGCAACTGGCTGATGGCAAAATTGTTCAGCGCGAACAGCTGGCGCTCGTATTCGGCGTCCGGCTGTCCACCATCCACGTTGTGCGGCACATCGATCAGGAAGCCAGCGTTGCGGCCCGAGGTGCCCTGGCCGATCTCAAGTGCGTCGATAAGGGCGATCCTTGCCTGCGGACGGATCTCCGCCAGCCGGCGTGCCAGCGAGATGCCGGTGAAACCGGCCCCTACGATGGCAACATCGAAATGCTGCTCCCCCTTGAGGCGCGCTCCGAGACCGGAATGACGGGAAGGTGATGATTCATACCAGCCGAGATCACCGTCGATGGCTGGTCGTTTGCGTATGGATTGCATTGATAAATTGGCTGCCCGGGAAGGGCAGCCGCTATTCTATACACATAGTGGGCCTGACATGGCGACTGGCAGCGGGAATCAAGGCTGGCCGGCCACGGCCGCCCGGCACATTCCCGAAGCGCCCGGGGATGTCGGGCCTTCTTGGCCCGAAAATTCAGCACTCTGGCCGGCGCCGGCGCCACCGCTCACAGCGGCCCGGGAAGTGCCTTCAGGCCGATCCAGAGCACAACGATGACGACGTTGACCGGCACGCTGAGCACACCGGGCACGTAGAAGAGCGCCGACAGGCCAGGCGCGCGCAGCATCAGTTCGACCACGCCACCCAGGGCGCAGAAGGACAGCCCGCACCAGAGCCAGCGCCGCATATAGGTCAGCAGCCAGTGCGCGTGCGCCTGGTTGAAACGCCAGGCGACGGTACGTTCGACGAGATTGCCCCGGCTGACGTCGCGGAACAGCCAGCCGAAGAAGAAGTAGCGGTACAGCATGGTGCGAAAGGCAAGCTCTTGCATGATGACTCCTTCAGCCGCGCCTGTCCGTAGTTCGCCTGGCCCGGCGCTGAATGGCGCCGGGCCCTGCATCTCCGCCCCCACCTGTGTCCGGGACGCAATAGCGGAGAAGATACGCACGGCCAAAAGCGCTTCGGGCTGCCTCGTGCCTGGGCTTCCACGCCCCAAGTACACGCTGGTCACCCCTGGATAGTGGTGTCATACCCCATATGACCTGGCCGATACCGGTTAGTCGCACGGCAAGTGCCATCATTGCACGGCCCATGATCGACCATGAAGCAGGCGCAGCGGCCGGGAAAATGGCGTGAGACTACAGCCCCGTCTGCGTGTTCTCGACGCAAGCCTTTGCGTAGGCAATTGCTTCGCGGATCGCTTCATCCTTGCTGCCGAACCGGTTTTTCATCTTGTGCCGCAAGCCAGGGATGAACTCGTTGGTGTGATCGATCTTTCGCTCGAACAATACTGATGCCTGCCAAATCCCGCCATGTGACTCCCAGACCGTGCAGTGGCAGTGGTAATCCCCTTCTTCGACAAAGACATGGCTCGACACGGCAATCTCCCATCGTTACTCATGGATCATGGATCATGGAGTGGGCAGAAAATCACTAGCCATTTTGCTTCTCATCGCCCAAGCCAAACAGATGCACGGTGTCCCGGTGTCGCCGGTGAGCTACCAGCGCCAAGCACAGGCCTGCGATTGAGAACCCCAAGGCCCAGCCGATAGTGCGCCGCATCTTCGCGGCCTGTTCGGCCCGGTAGCGGGAGTCCGCGGCTACGCGCACGCCCTCCCAAAACTCGGTTTCCTGGTTGCCGTTTTCGACTATCGCCATGTCCGCCTCCCTTGATGGATGTCGGAGAGATTTATGGAGGAAATCGTAGCATGTAGCACCTGACCACGCAGACCATCCACTACCACTCCGGCACCTGATGGACCTGCCCCCGCTGCCGGGCAGGCTGCGCGTCAGCTCGCCCCGCGAGAATCCGGCATCTCAGGGGGCGATATTGCCGGGACCGCTACGATCCATGCAGCGAAATTGGATTGCCAACACATGGCCCCCGGCCGTGGAGACAACGTTTCATTCATGCCGCGCAAATGCGCGCTCGCCCAATACCTTGTTCAATCGATTGTTCAAAATATCCAGGGATGTGAACCCCGTCGCCAGAAGTTGCAACTGTCCTCGATCTTCGACGAGCAAACTCGGGAAACTTGATATACCCCAGCTACGGGCGAGGGAAAAATCCGCCTGCGTCGCTTGCTTCACATTATCGGATTCGAAGAGATCGCGAAATGCCTGCTTCGATACATCGAGGCCGCTGTCTGCCAGGGCGCCGGCTGCCACTTCGACCAGAACATCCGTTGCCGTGGTATCTCGGGCATCAATGTAGAATGCTCGCTGCAGAGTACGAAATAGCGGAAGCGGATTCTGTCCTGGAGCAAATGCGCGCGCGGTTACCACCGCTCGGCAGATGGGTTCCGTATCGTATACAAAGCCTTCGCGAGCCAGGAACCCCTTGCGGTTGAATTGAAGACCGCTAGCCTGCTCCGCGCGCGTCCAGTGTTGAAGGCGGAAGCGTTTGCCGGCGTCGTCCAGAATGTCCGTTGCCCCTGCGCGTATGCCGCCCACTACAATTTTCAGGGGCAGGTCCGGCCTTGTTTCCGTGAGTTCCGTCAAAATATTTCCAAATCCGTAACACCACGAACACATCGGGTCGCCAACGTAGATCAACTGCATCGAGTTCTCCTGAATGAAGGGCTGATTGCAATGCGTGTCCAGCCCGGGGACTCCAATCTATTGGATGGGCCGGCACCGATAAACGCCCCTCGCGACATAACAGTCGTTACATGCCCGCAAAACGATGAAACGCAAATTCGATGACCTTCAGCTCGGCAGCATCGAGCTCTTCTGTCTCGCCGCAGAACTCAGCAGTTTTACGGCAGCAGCGATTGCCACCAGCGTGACGCCGGCAGCAGTAAGCCGCTCCGTTTCCCGCCTGGAATCGCGTCTGGGTGTACGCCTCTTTGTCAGGACGACACGCCAGATAAGGTTGACGGATGAAGGCCGGATCTATTTCGAGCAATCTCGCAACGCGCTGGCGCAACTGGTCGATGCCGAGCGGCAAGTGAGCGGTCAACACGGGAGTCCGGCAGGTCTGCTGCGCATCAGCCTGCCAACCCCATATGCGCACTACCGGGTGCTACCGGTGCTGCCGGAATTCCATCGGCGCTTCCCCGATGTTTCCGTCGAAACCCATATCAGCAATCGCAACGTCGAATTCGCAGACGACGTCTACGATCTGTCGGTCCGTGGCAAGGCGCCCGAGGACTCCACGCTCATCGCCAGGAAACTGGAGGACGCGGAACTCGTGGTCGTCGCTACGCCGGGCTATCTCAAGCGCGCGGGCAAACCGACTACGCTTGACGAGTTGCACACGCACGAGTGCATTCAGTTCGATATTCCCAGCAGTGGACGGCGGTTGGCCTGGACCTTCAGTCATGAAGGGAAACACATCGACATCGCGACAACGGGAAGCTACGGATGCTCCGAGGACGTGCTCGGCGGCGCTACGCTGGCGCGCGCAGGAGCGGGATTGTTTCAGACCTATCGATTCGTGGTGGAGTCTGACCTGCGCGAGGGGAATCTGGTGGAGGTGTTGCCGGAGTATGGCGGGGCCACCCGGCCGTTCATCCTGCTCTACCCGCACGCGCGCCATTTGTCGCTGCGCGTGCGAACCTTCGTCGATTTCCTGGTGGAGAAGTTCGCGCACTGAGCTACTGCGCCGGCCTTATCTTCGCGATGACTACCAGCACGACAGCGGCGTTGGCAGGCAGCTGGTTATGCGAGAACGCCGAACGTGCATGGCCGGCCTTTTCACCCAGCACGGCGGCAAACAAATCCGAGGCGCCGTTGATCACCGCGGGTTGATCGAAATAGCCCTCGGCACTGCTCACATGGCCTTCGACGCGCACGATATGATCCAGCCGCTCAAATCCGCCAAGGTAGTGCCTGATTTGCGCCAGAACGTTCAAAGCGGCCAGTTCAGCCGCCTGCTTGCCTTGCTCCACGGTCAGGACTTCGCCAACGCGCCCTTGAAAAATGACGCGGCCCTCCCGAAGCGGGAGTTGCCCCGATATAAAAAGAAGGTCGCCTGCTTCACTGGTCGCGGTGTAGCTGCCCAGGGGCTGCGGCGGCTGCGGCAGCGCAAGGCCAAGATCTGCGAGTTTGGATTCCACGGACATTTCGGCTCCTCAATGGTTACGGCTGAACAAAGACATCT
This sequence comes from Cupriavidus sp. 05L310, assembly GCF_056398185.1. Taxonomy (NCBI): domain Bacteria; kingdom Pseudomonadati; phylum Pseudomonadota; class Betaproteobacteria; order Burkholderiales; family Burkholderiaceae; genus Cupriavidus; species Cupriavidus sp. 05L310. Next base: position 156,905 of record NZ_JBFTOX010000001.1, on the reverse strand, counting down.
CAAGAATGATTGATTAATTGATTGGCTCGGCATGGCGGCCGTAGATGCCACCGCTTTCATTGTTCAACAACGGGAACCGCCTTGCCGCGGATGCGGAATCCGATCCTCCATGCCGGACATATGATGTAGACGATCGGCATTCCGCTTTGGCTAAACTATAGGCTCCGGTGCCGCCCCGATAAGCCGCCGACGTGGAACATCACTTGCTACACGACGGAATAAATCCGAGTGGCCTTCACCCTCGCGTCCAGGACTTCGCCGGCCACAGTAACTTGACGCCTCACGGGTCTTGCATGGCTGAGGCCCCACACGGCGCCCGCGCGCCAGTCTCCGATCGGTTGCGTTATCCCTTCCAGCGCCGCCAGGGTCACGCAGGCCGGTCTATTCCATGGACAAGAATTTCGTCCGCGCGTAACGCATAGGGTTTTGCCTGGAACCGGGTTCCAACAAGCCCGCTCGATTTCGAATCATCTGGAAGTCGAGCGTTCTGGTGCGAGTTCAAGAGGATGTGGAAAGGTTGCCTGCCCGATAAGCACGGGCAGGCCGGATTTATGAAAACGCTGGCTCAGACCAGGTTGATCACGACGTTGATGTTGCCGCTTGTGGCTTTGGAGTACGGGCACGTCTGGTGCGCGGCGTCCACCAGCGCCTGGGCGACTTCGTGCTCCAGACCCGGGAGGCTGACATTGAGACGCGCTTGAAGGAAGTAGGCGCCGCCGGCTGTGCCCAGGTCCACTTCCGCGTCGATGGCCAGGTCGGCCGGGAGAGTGACCTTCATTTTGCCAGCCGCGATCCCGATCGCACCGATAAAACAGGCCGACCAGCCAGCGGCAAACAGCTGCTCCGGATTGGTGCCGCTGCCGGCGGTGCCGGGAGACGAGAGCTGAATGTCCAGGCGGCCATCAGAGCTGCGGGACGTGCCGTTCCGCCCACCGGAGGAGGTGTGGGTTTTGCCGGTGTAGAGTACATTTTCGAGTTGGGTCATGATGGATTTCTTACTGGAAATTTAAAAGGCTGTTTATCAATCGTATGCGATCAATCCGGGCGGTCATCGGAGTGACGGGACGTGCTATGCGGCCAAGCGGGGATCTGCAGCGTGTTCGCTTTCGGTATAGCCGTCACGGTTGCTGATGCGGGCGAGCATGGCAGCGCTGTCGGCAGCGGCATCTGAGCCGCGGGCGGGCGAAGCGGAGACGCCAACGCGATCCAGGCCCGCGACGAATCGCGCGGTGCCATCGACATAACGGGCGCCATCCGTGTAGACGTCACGCTCGCCACTACGCGCGCCGTCAGTGAACGGGTCCCGCTCTACGCTGCGCGCGGCGGCTGCGCTTGGGCCAGCGCCATGATCCGAAGCCAGCTCGGCTGCGGACACAGTCTGTACCCCACCGGCGGCGGCCAAAAGGGCAACGATCGAGACAAGGCGCTTGGCAAAGATTGTGACGTTGATGATTTTCATGATGCTTATCCAGGTTCGTGTAGGGCAGTTGCGCCGGTGTCCGGCGCGGACGGTGTTGCGGCGCGGGCGGGATGATCTGGTCTTGGTTGCCGCCGCCGCGCTACAGGAAGCATTTAAGGCGACCGATGTTTCTGGCCCGTAGCGATTTCGCCGTGGCACTGTGAGCACACGTATCGCACTGGGCAAGCGATACAAACGAATACAAAATCGTCCGTCGCGGCAGCGAGGAGGAGGGAATGAAGAAACGGCGGCCGAGGGCGGAGAGACTGGACCCGGACCGGAGGACGCCACGGACCGCACCTTGTCGGGACGCGGCACGAAGTGCTTCATGCCAAACACCAGACACCAAACGCCAACCGCTAAACGCTAAACGCGACGTGCAGCCCACCCAGCCTGCCGTCGCTGGAAACGAGGCGCCGCGCGCCGGAACAGCCCGCTATGCCTGTGCAGGCAGGGTGAGCCTGGCCTGAAGGCCGCCCTCTTGCCGATTGGAGAGTATGAGCCGCCCGCCAAGGGCCTGCGCCAGTTGCTGCGCAATCGCCAACCCCAGGCCCGTACCGCCCGTCCCCCTGTTCCGGGACGTCTCGAGGCGATAGAACGGCTGCATGACCCGTTCAAGCTCGGCTTCGGGAATGCCGGGACCGCGATCCCGCACTGCAATGGCAAGACTGCCTTCCGCCTCCCGGAACACAGCAATATCCACGTCGCCGCCGAACTTGAGCGCGTTGTCCACGAGGTTCGTCAGGATGCGACGCAGCGCCTGTGGGCGCGTCAGTACCGGTGCGCCGACCTTGCCGTCCAGGGTAATCGCATGCCCACCGTCCCGATAGTCACAAGCCAGGCTGTCCAGCAGTGCATCGAGGTCCACGCGGGCCAGCGCTTCCGCGCTGCCATGCAGCGTGCGCGCATAGGCGACACCCTCGCGGACCAGATGCTCCATCGCGCGAAGATCGCTGTAAAGCTTGTCCTGCGTCTCGGATCTCTCCATCAAGTCCAGGCGCAACCGCATTCGCGTGATGGGCGTCTGCAAGTCGTGGGAGATCGCCGCGAGAATTTGCACGCGCTCGGCGAGATACCCGGCGATGCGCTGCTGCATGGCGTTGAAGGCCGCCGCGGCGTGTACGACCTCGGCCGGCCCGCGCTCGGGGATAAGGTCGGCCTTCAGATCGGGCCCCAGATTCTCCGCGGCTGCCGCCAGTTGCTTCAGCGGCCGCGTTACCAGGCGCACGGCGATCCAAGCGCAGCCTGCCAGCAGCGCCAGTTGAACGCACAGGAGCACCGGCAACCAGGCCGACAATCCCGTTGGCGCCGGATGGACATCAATGGTGAGCGGACTGCCGTCGCTCAGGCGCAAATGCACCTGGAATTGCGCCCCATCTGCAGACAGTGTATTTGCCGTCACATCGTAACGCTCCCCCAGTGCCTCTGCGATCGTCGCGACGGCTTCCTGGGATAGTTGCAAGGCTGGCGGGTCGCCGCCGGCCGTGCCGGCGTTGAGCAGATAGCTGTAGTTTCGGCGCCCCAGCCGATCGAGCCAGGCCGGCCGCTTATCCGCCGGCATCATGTCCAGGATGGCAACGGAACTGGCCACATCGCGCCCGAGGTTGCCCAGCATCAACCTGTCGGCGACCTGCGAACGCTCCCGCAGCACGAGGCTGAAGGCAAGCCCTTGCGCCAGCACGAGGCCGATCAGCAGTATCACCATCAGGCGAGCAAACAACGTGCGCGGCCATCCTCGCAGGATCCCGTCCGGGCGGCTCATGTGCGCGCCTCCCGAATCTCCACCATCGCCGCGAACACATAGCCCTCGCTGCGCACCGTCTTGATATAGCGGGGCTCCTTGGCATCGTCGCGCAGACGCTGCCGCAGGCGGCTCACCATCAGGTCGATGGAGCGCTCGAACAGTTCGGCTTCGCGTCCCTGCGTCAGGTTGAGCAGTTGGTCCCGGTTCAGCACGCGCTGCGGATGGTCGAGGAAGACCCGCAGTAGCCGGTACTCCGCGCCGCTGAGGGCGACGATGACGTCGTTATCGTCGAGCAGGTGCCGCGCGGTCGTATCCAGCCGCCAGGGGCCGAAAGCCAGCACGGTAGCCGCTTCGGTGATCTGCAGGTTGGGGGGCAGCATGCGCGTGCGCCGCAGCACCGAACGTATCCTGGCCAGCAGTTCGCGCGCCGCGAATGGCTTGACGAGGTAGTCGTCCGCGCCCATCTCAAGCCCCAGGATACGATCGGCCTCCTCGTTGCGGGCAGTAAGCATCAGCACTGGCATGTTCTTGCGTTCGCTTGCGCGCAAGTCCCGGCACAACGTCAGTCCGTCTTCGCCGGGAAGCATCAGGTCCAGCACGACGAGATCCACCGCGCCCTTGTCCAAGGCCGCGCGCATCTCGCGTCCGTTCGCCGCAAGGGTCACACGCATCCCGCTGCGTTCGAGATACTCGGCCGCCAGCGTACGGATCTCCCGGTCGTCGTCCACGATAAGGATATGGTCAGGCTGCGTCATGGCGCACCGTCAGATTGGCAGGGTGGTTGCCGGTCACAGGGCGAACACGCCGTCGCCGTGCGGCGCCCGTCAGGCGCAGAACAGGCGGTCTGGAGAAAGCCCATCGGCAGGTCGCACCTGCGCGAAGCTCATACGCGAGTGCGGACAAGATCATCGTGGCGAGCAGCAGTGAACGCTTCATTTTCGTTTCCCCTCCAGGATCGCGGCGCGCAGCCCGCGCCTTGATGCCATTGTGCCGTTGCCTCCGTGGCGCTTTGTATCGTCATGTATCTGGACCGCCCGCGGACAAGAAACATTTCATTTCCGGCCGTTTCCCGAAACATCCGGCATACGCGCGAGCGTTGCAATAGCGCCATCGCGTCAACACCGGAGGCATTCGTGACTTCAACAACCGCCACCCTACCCCATTTACCGCAGCGGCGCCGCAGAGCGGAAATCACCGGGCGCGCCTTGCCGGGGCTTTGCCGGAGCCGGCCATGATCGAACTCATACTGGCATTTTCGGCCGGCGTGCTGACGATCGCGTCCCCATGCGTGCTTCCCGTGCTGCCGATGGTGGTGAGCACGTCCATCGGCGAGCAAAATCCTCTGCGTCCGCTGTCAATCGCATTGGGGTTCGTCACCGCGTTCTCCTCGGTGGGCATTGCATTCAGTGCACTTTCGAGCTCTCTCGGTGACGTGCACGGCCTGATCCGGGATGTCTCCATCCTGATTCTGTTCGCATCCGGGCTCGCTCGAATCTGGCCGCGGCTATTCGACCGGCTCATGACGCCGTTTGGCGCCGTGATCGACCGCCTTGCCGGCGTCGGTGCCCGGGCAGGCAATGGCATGGTTGGCGGCTTCGTGCTAGGTACGACGCTGGGCGTGGTCTGGACGCCGTGCGCGGGGCCGGTACTGGCTTCCATCCTCGCACTGGTCGCCAGGGCGCAGGACCTGGGGCGTGCCGCAAAGCTCCTCACGCTGTTCGCCGCGGGCGCCGCGATTCCCATGCTGGCCATTGCCTACGGCGGCCGGTTCGTGACCACCCGCGGCCGCAAGGTCGCCCGCCATGCACATCATTTGCAGCGCGGCTTTGGCGCGATTGTCGCCGCAACCGCCGTTGCCATGTACTTCCAGTATGACGTGATTGCCGTAGCCTGGCTGACCAACTCTTTCCCCTCAATCCACCTCGGAGTCTGACTCATGCACCGCTCGATTCGTGCCTGTATCGCAGCCGTATCCCTACTCGCAGCAACACACGGCAGTGCGATAGCCCCCTCGCCTGCCGACCATGGCAAGGCGCCGGAGTTTCCCGCCAACGCGAAGTGGCTGAACACCGAGCCGCTGACAATCTCCGCACTGCGCGGCAAGGTGGTGCTTGTCGATTTCTGGACCTACACCTGCATCAACTGCATCAACACGCTCCCGCACGTCAAGCAGTGGTACGACAAATACCGGGACAATGGGCTGATGGTGGTCGGCGTGCATACGCCCGAGTACCCGTTCGAGAAATCGACCTCGAACGTACAGGCTGCTCTCAAGCGCCTCGACATCCGGTATCCGGTCGTGCAGGACAACGCGTATGTCATCTGGGACGCCTACAGGAACCAATACTGGCCCGCCCTCTATCTTGTCGATGCCAGCGGCAAGATCGTCTACCAGCATTTTGGCGAAGGACACTACGAGGAAACGGAAGCGGCCATACAGAAGCTCCTTTCCGATCGCAAATAACCCTGTGCAAGCCCGGATCACGCCAGCAACCGCCGCCCCCCGGAAAAACAGATCGACGCGGGGGCCGCGCCGATCCACGAGAGGGACCGTCCCGGCACAGGCGATCCGGAACGTCCCCCGACCCGCGCCCGCTAGTAGCGGGCGACTTCGATTACGGCATCCGCAAAGGCCTTTGGCGCTTCCTGTGGAAGGTTGTGGCCCGCACCTTTGACAATCCGATGCGCGTACTTGCCTGTGAACCTTTTCGCGTAAGTACTACCATCCGTAGCCGGTGCGACGCCGTTCGAATCTCCGTCGATCGTGATCGCCGGCACCGTGATCGCCGGGCCTGTGGCCAGGCGCTTCTCGATACTGTCGTATTGGGGCTCGCCCCCGGCAAGACTGAGTCGCCAACGGTAGTTGTGAATCACAATCGCCACATAGTCCGGGTTGTCGAAGGACGCCGCCGTACGGTCGAACGTTGCATCATCAAAGTTCCACTTAGGGGAATTCTCCTTCCAGATAACCTTGGCGAAATCACGCCGGTTAGCCTCGAGGCCGGCCTTGCCGCGTTCCGTAGCGAAGTAGAACTGATACCACCATGCGTGCTCGGCGTTCGGCGGCAACGGGCGCTTGTTGAACTCAAGGTTATTGATGATGTAGCCATTGGCGGAAACAATGGCTTTGCAACGCTCCGGCCACAGCGCTGCGATGACACAAGCCGTCCGCGATCCCCAGTCGTATCCGGCGAGAACCGCCTTGTCGATCCTGAGTGCGTCCATCAATGCAATGGTGTCGAGCGCAACTGCCGATTGCTGGCCATTGCGGAATGTCTTTTCGGAGAGAAACCGCGTCGTGCCGTGACCGCGCGTATGCGGAACAATGACCCGGTAGCCAGCGGCTGCCAGATGCGGGGCCACATCGACGTAACTGTGAATGTCGTACGGCCAGCCGTGCAGCAGGATAACGACGGGACCATCGTGCGGTCCAACCTCGGCATAGCCGACGCTGAGAACACCGGCTTCGATCTGCCTGAGGTTGCCGAACGACGCACCGGACGTCGCCGAGGCGGCGACTGGAACAGACTGCCCGGCAGGACTCGACTGCGCACGAGCGAGTCCGGTCAGGCCCAACTCCAAGGCACCGATTCCGACAGCCGCGGCACCAAGGAAGCGACGACGGTCAGGGTTAATCTCTTCAGACATGCTTAATTCCCCTTTTTTGAGGTTGGCTTTGATTTCCAGGATACGAATTACTTGTATCTGGGATGTGTCCGGGTTGGGTGGCAGGTCCGACGATGGCATCGCGCCGGGGGCCCGGTCGGAGCTGCGCGGCACGCACTGATTCCTCACATGAGCGGAGTGCCGCATTTCCAACGAAGCGGATGACTACCCGTCGTCCGTGCGGAAAATATAGGTTCAATCGGTCCGCCGATTAGCCCGCCGCACAGCACATGGGTTGTTACATGGTGTAAATCGAAATGCGCCGGGCTTCCGGCCAACGTGGCATCCGCAGTTCCCGATGCCTGCTATCCGCGTTGGCAATCGCAAGGCGCACGGCATGTGGCGCACCCCTTGCGCGCCGCCGTTCCTGCCATCTCCCGGCCCGTGAGACTGTCGAGCCGGTGCGCCGGCGTTCCCGCACGCTCAACAGACGGACAGATCGGTGCGGGCACTGGCTTTGCGCCTGATTTGTTCCCGTCAGGCAAGACTCTTTGTCCATGGCGGGTATTCGAACTCAGCATCGATTCAACTAGATTTAGGACCAATCGGTGCCGCCGGCCCGATCGGCAAGAGAGCCGAATCAACTTGTATCGAGGTTTATCATGAGCACATCGCAAAAAGTCGTCGTCGTTACTGGTGCATCGCAAGGTATTGGCGCAGAGGTGGTCAAGGCTTTCCGCAAGCGCGACTACCGCGTTGTCGCAACGGCGCGATCCATCAAGCCATCGGATGATGACAACATCCTGACGGTCGCAGGCGACATCGCCGATCCGGCCACCGCCCGGCGCGTCATCTCCGAAGCGGTGGCACGCTTCGGCCGCATCGACACGCTGGTCAACAACGCCGGCATCTTCATCGCGAAGCCCTTTACCCAGTACACCGCCGAAGACTACGCGGCGAAAACGGGCGTGAACCTCGCGGGCTTCTTCTACATCACGCAGCTCGCCATCGCCGAAATGGAGAAGAGGTCGAGCGGCCACGTGATCAGCGTCACCACCAGCCTGGTCGACCACGCCATCAACGGCGTGCCTTCTGTACTGGCATCGCTGACCAAGGGCGGACTGAACGCGGCCACGAAATCGCTCGCCATCGAATACGCCAAGAGTGGCATTCGCGCGAATGCCGTCTCGCCGGGAATCATCAAGTCCTCGATGCACCCGCCGGAAACCCATGCCGCGCTCGGGGCACTCCATCCGGTAGGCCGTATGGGCGAGATGAGCGATATCGTGGACGCCATCCTGTATCTGGATTCGGCGCCCTTCGTAACTGGCGAAATCCTGCATGTCGACGGCGGGCAGAGCGCTGGTCACTAGAGCACGCCAGGGCGCCATTGAACGCCGCCCGGCCCGCGTGGGCGGGGCGGACATCTCGTGCGCCAGTCAGTCCAATGCCGCCTGCCTTCGCGCGCCACTCACGTGCGCCATCTGCCGCCGCGCACGAGTTCTGTCACCGCGTCGGCAAAGGCCTCGGGTGCTTCCTGCGGCAAGTTGTGGCCGACACCCGGAATCTGCCGATGAATGCGCGGCCCGGCAAACCGTGCGGCGCTGGCTTTGCCGTCGGTTGCCGGGACGACGCCATCGGCCGTGCCATCCAGCGTGATGGCGGGAACCGGGATCAGCGGAATCGCCGCCAGCTTCCTTTCCGTTGCCTCATGCTGCGTCCTGGTGGATTTCTGGACGTACTCCTGCATCAACTGCATTCGCACGCTCCCCTATATCCGCGCCTGGGCGGAAAAATACAAGGACCAGGGGCTGGTGGTCATCGGCGTGCATACGCCCGAGTTTGCCTTCGAGAAGCGTGTCGGCAACGTGCGCCGGGCCGTGGAGCAATTCAAGATCCGCTACCCGGTCGCGGTGGACGGCGACTTCCGGATCTGGCGGGCGTTCGGCAACAGCTACTGGCCGGCGCTGTACTTCATCGATGCCAGCGGGCAGATTCGCCACCACCAGTTCGGCGAGGGCGGCTATGAACAGTCCGAGGCTGTCATTCAGGCTTTGCTGAAGGAAGCCGGTGCGCAAAAGGCCGGCACCGCGCCGGTCAAATTCGACACGTCCGGTGCGCAAGCGGCGCCAGACCTGGACAACGTGCGCTCGCGGGAGACCTATATCGGCTACCAGCAGGCATCCGGCTTCGCGTCGCCCGAGGGCCTGCGCGCCGGCACCGCACGCGACTACACGATCGCCGAGCCGCGCCTGAATAGCTGGGGCCTGAGCGGCAACTGGACCGTGGACGCCGAACAAGCCACGCTCAACCGCGCCGGCGGCGGCATCGCCTACCGCTTCCGCGCGCGTGACCTGCACCTCGTGCTCGGCCCCGGCGCCGACGGCACGCCGGTGCGCTTCCGTGTCTTGGTCGACGGCAAGGCGCCCGGTGCCAGCCACGGTACCGATACCGACCCGGATGGCAACGGCACCGTCACGCAGACCAGGCTCTACCAACTCGTTCGCCAGCCGGGAAAGGTCGGCGAGCACACCTTCGACATCCGTTTCCTGGACCCGGGCGTCCAGGCCTTCGTCTTCACTTTCGGATAACCGTTTCCGTCAAGGGAATCTGCCTTGCCGGCTCCGCCGGCTACTGCTTGTCCGATGCCTTCCGGCTGGCGGCAAACATCGACATGCGGCGCGTAATGTGCTCAAGGAACTCGGATGCCGCAGCAGGCAGGGGCCGGCCGGTCTTCACAAGCAACCGCGCCTGGGTGCCCCTGAGCAATGGATGATTGATCGGTACGGTGACCAGGCTCCCGGCAGCGATCTCGCGATACGCCGCGAATTCTCCGATCAGCGTAATGAAGTTCTCATAGGCGACAAATTGCTTCAGCGCCGTCAACGAGTTGGTGACGAGCGTCGGGCGGATCTTTATGTTCTCCGCGAACTCCAGCATCTTCGCGGCGTGCCCGATGCCAAAGGATTCCGGCATCAGCGCGAGCGGGTATGACAGCACATCGCGGATGCTGGCTTCGCCGCCGCGCAACGCCAGCGGGTGATCGGGACGAACCAGCAGCACCACGGGCTGCGGAGAACTGGCACGGTACTCGATGCGCGGGTGAGGCGGTGGATTGTAGGCAAGGCCGATGTGGGCGCGGCTTTCAGCGACTTCGTTCAGGACATCGTCGACTGGCAGGATCTCCATGCTGATATCCAGCATCGGGTACCGCGCGCAAAACGGCGCAAGGACTTCGTTGACGAGCGCATCGACATAGCCCTCGCTCATGGCCACCTGGACCTTGCCCTGCTGCAATCCCTTCAGCGCGTGCAGCTGGTCCTCGAGATTCTCCTGATGCGAACGGTAGCCGCGCCAGAACTCGAGCAGATGCGCGGCCGCCTCCGTCGGTTTCACACCGCGCGACTGGCGTTCGAACAGCGTAGCGCCCAGTTCTTCTTCAAGCAGCCTGATCTGTCGAGTGATCACGGAGGGTGACGTATTGAGGCTGTCCGCCGCCCCGCGAATGGTGCCGTGCGCCAGAACCTCACGGAAGTATCGTAATCGCAGCTGATTGATCTCTCGCATGTCGAAACACCATTGAGCCAATGTGATGGGCAGGAGGCAACCATACATGAACTTCATCGCGCCTGCCCGGCCATCCCCCGCCATGACGACCGGGCCTGACTCCGGCCATCTTCACCATGCGATACGGATGGGTTGCGTTGCTCAGATTAGAACGAAGCGTGAGCCCGCTTACTGTTGGTCGGAACCCCCGGCTCTGTCACCATCGGCGGACTGGATAAGCGGCATCAAACACAACGCACTGGAGACCGGCATGTTAGTCATTCCGAACGAAAGCGCCGTCGACGACACTTCGACGCTCTACAACAAGATCAACTGGCGCCTGCTGCCGTTCCTCCTGATCTGTTACCTGTTTGCCTATCTCGACCGGGTCAACATCGGCTTTGCCAAACTGCAGATGCAAAGCGACCTCGGCTTCTCCGACGCCGCTTACGGCGTGGGTGCAGGCATCTTCTTTCTCGGCTATGTACTGTTCGAGCTGCCAAGCAACCTGCTGCTGCCTCGCGTGGGCGCGCGCAAGACGTTCAGCCGGATCCTCGTGCTGTGGGGCATCACGTCCGCCTGCATGCTCTTCGTGCGTGATGTGCCAACGTTCTATGCCATGCGCTTCCTGCTCGGCATCTTTGAGGCAGGCTTTGCCCCGGGCATGATCTACTACCTGTCGTGCTGGTACGGACCGCAGCGCATGGGGCGCGCCATCGCGATCGTCTTCCTGGCGGGACCGATCGGCGGCATTGTCGGAGGACCCGCTTCGGCGTGGCTGATAACCACCATGTCCGGCACCGCCGGCCTCGCCGGCTGGCAGTGGATGTTCTTGATCGAGGCCATCCCCTGCGTATTGCTGGGGTTCCTTGCACTGTCGCTCGTGCCGAACCGCCCCGCGGATGCGGCCTGGCTGACGGACCAGGAAAAACGTTTTCTGGCAGCTGAGCTCGGGGTATCCGTCGCGCACAAGCACTCGTTCATGGCGGTGGCACGGGATGCGAGGGTCTATGTGCTCGCCCTTGCGTACTTCTGCATTATCGCGGCCATCTATGCCATGAGCTTCTGGCTCCCGACCCTGATCAGGGCGCAGGGCGTGGCCGATACCGTGCAGCTCGGCTGGTACACCGCATTGCCATACCTTGGCGCCGCATTCGGCATGTACTACATGGGGCGCCGCTCCGATCAAAAGGGCGAGCGCCGATATCACAGCGCAGTGCCCGCCTTCTTCGCTGCCCTGTTGCTCGCCGGGTCGGCACTCGCAGACGGCAATCTCGGTCTGTCGCTTGTCCTGCTTACGCTCGGCACCACCGCGCTCTGGATGACTTACACGGTGTTCTGGGCCATGCCGGCCGAGTACATCAAGGGCCCGGCGGCAGCCGGCGGCATTGCGCTGATCAACACGATCGGCTTGTCCGGCGGCTTCTGGGGCCCGGCCATCATCGGGTGGGCCAAGACCGCGACCGGCAGCCTGCATCCTGGCGTGCTGGTCATGGCGTTGATGCCGCTGATCGCCTCGCTGATCCTCCTCGCCAACAAGTTGCCTGAGCGCCGGTAGTCCACTGCAAACCACATACAAGGTTCCGAGAGGAACACACGAAAGAAGGAGCAACCATGCTTTTACATCTATCCACCTGGGCCGAAGTCGAACAGTTTCTCAAGCGCAGCCGCGTGATTGTCGTGCCAATTGGTTCCAACGAGCAGCACGGGCCAACGGGGCTTCTTGGCACCGACTGGCTTTGCCCGGAGATCATTGCGCGCGAGGCGGAAAAGACAGCCGATATCCTGGTGGCGCCGACGTTCAACATTGGCATGGCCCAGCATCACCTCGGCTTTCCCGGCACCATCTCGCTGCGCCCGTCGACCTTCATTGCCGCGATCGGTGACTGGACCCGCTCACTGGTGGGGCACGGATTCGAGAAAATCCTGTTCCTCAACGGCCATGGCGGCAATGTGGCCTCCATCGAGGCCGCGTTCTCCGAGATCTATGCCGAAGCCAGTTTTTCCCGGCGCCGCGCCGGATTCGCACTGAAGCTGTGCAACTGGTGGGACCTGGCAGGCGTCAACGAGCTCGCGCGCGAGCAGTTCCCGACCGGCCATGGCTCTCACGCCACGCCTTCCGAGATTGCCATTACACAGTGGGCCTTCCCCGCCGCCGTGAAGTCGGCCGGCTATACACCCCAAATCGCCCCATCGGGTCCCATCCGGGAGGCGCTCGACTTTCGTGCGCGGTTCCCGGACGGGCGCATCGGCTCCGACCCGGGACAGGCGACACCGGAAAAGGGACGCGCACTGGTCGAACTGGCCGCGCAAAGCCTTGCGCGCGAGCTTGAAGCATTCGGGGGTGAGCCAATGCCCCTCTGATACGCGCGCGATCGCGAGTTCGCTACAGCGTACATGACTGGCTGCACAAGGGTTGCCGCATCCCCCCCGAAGCCGGGTGAGGTATAGACTTTGAACGGGTGTGGTTCACACCTGTTGCCAATCTTCGAAGGAACGATGCAATGCTCACCCAGAAGACCAAGGACATCGTCAAATCCACCGCCCCGGTGCTGGCGGAACACGGATACGCCATCATCCAGCGTTTCTATAAACGCATGTTCGAGGCGCACCCGGAACTCAAGAACGTCTTCAATATGGCGCACCAGGAACAAGGGCAGCAGCAGCAGGCCCTGGCGCGCGCAGTGTATGCCTACGCCGCGAATATCGAGAATCCCGAGAGTCTCTCGGCCGTTCTGAAAAACATCGCAAACAAACACGCAAGTCTTGGCGTGCGGCCGGAGCAATACCCGATCGTCGGTGAACACCTGCTCGGCGCGATCAAGGATGTTCTCGGGGATGCGGCGACCGGCGAGATCATCTCCGCCTGGGCGCAGGCGTACGGGAACCTGGCTGACATCCTGATGGGTATCGAAAGCGAGTTGTACGAGCGCTCCGCCGAGCAGGATGGCGGCTGGAAAGGCTGGCGCACATTCATCGTCCGCGAGAAGCGGCCTGAGAGCGACGTCATCACCTCGTTCATCCTGGAACCGGCCGATGGCGGCCCGGTGGTGAATTTCGAGCCTGGCCAGTACACCAGCGTCGCGATCCAGGTGCCCTCTCTTGGCCTGCAGCAAATTCGGCAGTACAGCCTCTCCGATGTGCCGAACGGGCGAAGTTACCGGATATCGGTGAAGCGCGAGAGTGGCGGCACGACGCCGGCGGGTTATGTCTCTTGCCTGCTGCACGATCACGTCGGTGTTGGCGACGAGGTCAGGCTCGCCGCGCCGTACGGCAGCTTCTACATCGACGTAAATGCCAGGTCCCCGATCGTGCTGATCAGCGGCGGCGTAGGGCTGACCCCCATGGTCAGCATGCTGAAGAAGGCGCTTCAGGAACCGCCGCGGCAGGTCGTGTTCGTGCATGGCGCCCGCAATAGTGCGGTGCAGGCCATGCGCAACCGTCTGCGCGAAGCATCGCATGAGCACGCCAACTTCAAGCTGCTTGTGTTCTATAACGAGCCTCTCCCGGAAGACGTCCAGGGTAAGGATTTCGATTACGAGGGCCTGGTCGACGTCAGTTTGATCAAGGATTCCATCATGCTGCCGGACGCTGATTACTACATCTGCGGACCGATCCCGTTCATGCGGATGCAGCACGATGCCCTCCAGAACCTGGACATCCCGGAGACGCGCATTCACTATGAAGTGTTCGGGCCGGACCTGTTCGACGAGTAGCGCTGACCAGCGGCCAACCTAAGTCGCTGCTTGAGATTGCGTAGCGCCTGACCGGGGACCACGCCCCACTTGACGCCCGGTTTCATACTGCACGCCCAGCCGCTGGAGAATCTCACGGCGTTTGCAGCGACACACCGTACTGGGCAAAGATCTGCTGCAGCTCGCCGCTGCGGCGGATCGCGTCCAGCGCGTTCTGCAGCGACTCCGCGAGTTCGCCCTCGTCCGCCTTGACGGCCATGCCGATGGCCCAGCCGCGCGCGGGCAGCAGCGGCGAGGCAACGTCCACCGTGGCGAAGCGCGCGGCGGGCTGGCCGGCCGCCTTGAGCGCGCTTTCGTATTGCGAGCGCGTGACCATCGCCGCGGCGATCTCGCCGGCGAACAGCGCGCGCAGCGTTTCGTCCGGCCCGGCATAAATCTTGACCTTGTCGCGCAGCGCGCCCTGCGCCCCGGACAACAGGGCATTGGCACCGGCGGAGCCCGCTTCCGCGCCGGTAGGCTGGCCGGCCAGATCCTCCAGCTGCCGGACCTCGGAGACGCGCTCGCGGTCGTGGACCAGCACGAACATCTCGCGGTGATAAGGCGCGAAGATCAGCGCCTTGTCGTTCGCGCGCATGAACGCACGGTCCACCGGCACATGCAGCATCACATCCGCCGGGCCATAGCCCAGGTAATGGCCACGCCACACCATATTGCGCAGGTCATCGGACATGTTCTCGTCAGCATCGAACGGCAGCAGCGACACCGACAGCCCCATCTGCTTGCTCAGGGCCTTCGCCAGCGCCACGTCGATGCCCGGCAACGGGTTGCCCACTGCCGTGGAAAATGGCGGCAGGCTCTTATAGACGGCCACCTTCAAGGTCCCGCTCTGGCGGATCCTGGCCATATCGGCCAGCGACGGCTGGGCGCAGACGAGCGCGGCAAGCGCCAGCAGTGCGCCGGCCAGGCGACGGGAGCCGGCGGGGGCCGGCAGGGAGGGAGCGGCGTCCCGGAGAGGGCTGGCGCGCATGGGAGGTCTCCTGGTTTTCTTGATCTTTGTGTTTGTGAATCAGGGAATGCGGGAATGCGGTGGAAGTGCGGGCGGGCCCGCAGCCCTTACTCGTGCCGCGATTCGAGATAGGTCTTGATGGACCAGACCGCTTCCTGGCTCAGCACGCCATCGAACGGCGGCATGTAGACCCGGCCGTCTCGCGTGCGCCCCTTGCGCACGGTGGTGGTGAAGTACTGCGAGACCTCGCCCATGCATTCCTGCTTCTTCTTGGCGTTGGCCAGCGACGCGCAATCGCTGTCCAGCTTGCGCAGGTCCGGCGCGATGCCGCCCGACACCGCTTCCAGCCCATGGCAGCGCGCGCAGTTCTGGTTGTAGGCCGAGGAGCCGATACGCAGTGCTTCCTGCTGCGCTTCGCCCGTCCTGTATGGATTATCCGGACGCCATTCTTCGCCGAGTTGCGGTAGTGTCTTGGTGTCCACTGCTTGCGGTGTGACGTCCCCATGGGCCGAGGCCGCTTGGGGTAGCGCCCCGGCCAGAAGCGTGCAGATGGCAATCAGGGCAAGTGTGCGGCGTGGTGTTTTCATCAGTGTCACCTCCAGTTGTTGAACTATGTTTTGAAGGTGACTTCCGCAAAAGCCATACCAAGCGCAAAGAGGGCCATAAACCGGACGAGGCCCCGGCAAATGGCCGGCGTGTGACACAGCATGCCGGAACCAGTGCCCTGGAATGCAACACCCTGGCAAGCGTTTTGCTTCATGAAGCAACACTTCGGGCCATGTCGACCACGCCAGGACCCGGAGCGACCCGTGCACAGATCGCGGGCGACTTCCACAGGAGACAGAAAAATGACTTTCCAAGCGGCCGGCGGCCCGCGCGTGCCCGGCGTCCCGCCGGCGGCAACGGGCAACCCGGCGGAGGGCGACCGGCCAGACCTGATCGCCCAGGCCCACCTGCGATCCGAAGCCTATGGCTTGCGGCCCTATGAATCGCCGGACTTCTGCCCGGTGCTGCAAAGCGAGCTGAAAACGCAGATAGAGCGCAGCCAGTCGCTGTTCACCCACGCGCTGCCGGTCATGGAGACGCTCTACGACCAGATCGTCAACACGCAGAGCATGGTGATCCTGACCGACGCCGCCGGCCTGATCCTGCACTCGCTGGGCGACGACGACTTCCTCGCCAGGGCCAACAAGGTGGCCTTGCAGCCCGGCGCGCTGTGGTCCGAGGAAAGCCGGGGCACCAACGCCATCGGCACCGCGCTGGCCGAGAGCAAGGCCACGCTGGTACACGGCGCGGAGCATTTCCTGGAGGCCAACCGCTTCCTCACCTGCTCCTGCATGCCGATCCTCGATGCCTACGGCAAGACGGTCGGCGCGCTCGATGTGACGGGTGACCAGCGCGGATTCCACAAGCACACCATGGCGCTGGTGCGGATGTCGGCGCAAATGATCGAGAACCAGCTTTTCGCCAATGCCTTCCAGGACATGGTGTGCGTGCGTTTCCACTCGCGCGCGGAGTTTATCGGCACCCTGGTCGAAGGCATCGCCTCCTTTACGCCGGGCGGACGCTTCCTGTCGGCCAACCGCAGCGCGCAGTTCCAGCTTGGGATGTCGGTCGGCGCCTTGCACGCGCACACCTTCTCCTCGCTGTTCGGCCTGTCGCTGTCGCAGTTGTTCGACGCCGAGCGCAAGGCCCCGGGGGGCGTCGTGCACCTGCCGCTGCCAAGCGGCGTCAAGGTCAGCGCACGCGTCGAGTGGAAGGCGCCTGCCGTGTCCGTCCCGGCGGCTGCCATCGACAATGGCAGCGCGGAGGAGGCGCACTGCATGCCTGATGCCGCCTCCCTGCCCCGCCGTGCGGGCGCGCAACCGGCCCGGCGCCCCGCCGGGCTGGACGACCTGGACACCGGCGACGCCCAGATCAAAGGCGTCATCACCAAGCTGCGCAAGGTGATCGGCAAGGATATTCCCGTCATGGTGCTGGGGGAAACCGGCACCGGCAAGGAACTGCTGGCCCGCGCCATCCACGCCGACAGCCCGCGCCATGCCGGGCCTTTCATCGCTGTCAACTGCGCCTCGATACCCGAGACGCTGATCGAATCCGAGCTGTTCGGCTACGAAGAAGGCGCCTTTACCGGCGCCCGCAAGAAGGGCGGCATCGGCAAGATGCTGCTGGCCAACGGCGGCACCCTCTTCCTGGATGAAATCGGCGATATGCCGTTGCACCTGCAGGCGCGCATGCTGCGCGCGCTGCAGGAGCGCGCGGTCACGCCGCTGGGCAGCAGCCGGGTGATCCACGTCGACGTGTCAGTGATCTGCGCCACCAATCGCAATTTGCGCGAGCAGGTGGCCAACGGCCTGTTCCGGGAAGACCTTTACTACCGCCTGAACGGCCTCGTGGTGCGCCTGCCGGCCTTGCGCGAGCGCACCGACCTCGATGCGGTGGCCGACAAGCTGTTACGCGAGGGCCAGGCAAACGGGGGACCGCGCATCAAGGATTCGGTGATGGCGATGTTCCGCAGCTATCACTGGCCGGGCAATATCCGCCAGCTTGGCAACCTGCTGCGCACCGCGCGCCTGATGGCCGAAGGCGAGGCGGAGATCACCGAGGACCACCTGCCCGACGATTTCCTGGAAGACCGGCTGGCGCGCCAGGCCACCCACCCCGCGCACGGCGCCACGCTGGAAGCCGATGCCGCGCCGGCCGGCGGGCGCGCCCCGGAGGTAGCGCCCCGCCCACAGCCCACCCGCCTGGCCGACGTCGAGGTGCTGGCCATCGTCGCCGCGGTCAAGGCGCACCACGGCAATATTTCCGCGGCGGCCAAGGCGCTCGGCATCTCGCGCAATACGGTCTACCGGAAGCTGGACGAGGCCAACGCGCTGCCGCAGCAAGATGGCTGAGACGGCAGCCGTGCGCGCCGGCTGGCGCTCAGGCCAGCGGCTCGCCGTGCATCCACAGGTCTTCCAGTTCGCGCCAGGCGTGCTGCACATTCAAGGGATGGCGCGAAGCGAAGTGGCGCCAATGGCGGTACGGCCCGGCGGCCGCCGGGCTGAGCACGCGCGCCGCATCGCCACCCGCTTCCAGTGCGGCGGCAACGCCGCCGGCCAACGCATCCAGGTAGGCCAGCGTGGGCGCCAGCGTTTGCGCCGGCGTGCCCGGCGCGGTGCCCACCACGAGATCGGCGGGTAGCGCCGACACGGCCCGCAGCGCGCGCCGCCAGCCTTGCAGGGAAGCCTCCTGCATTTCCGGAACGCGGTCGCGGTAGGCCAGGCCGCCCACGCATAACAGCCGCCGTTGCGGCGCATGCAGCACAGTATCCGAAGCGCTATGCGCCCCCGCGTGGACATGCACCTCCCACGCGGTGGCGCCGGTCTGCAGGCGATCGCCATGCCGCAAGCCGGGTTCCGGCAGCACGATCCGCGTGCCGCGCATCTCGGCTGGCCCCAGTTGCGCCGCCAGGCGGGCCAGGCACGCCTCGCAGCGCTGCCGCATCAGGCTGGCGGTGGCGGCAGAGGCCAGGAACGCGGGGCGCGGCCGCAAGCGCGCAAAGGCCGCGTTGGCCAGCACGTTCTCGGGATGCGCATGGGTGTTGACCACCCAGCGCACCGGCTCGGGCGTCACGGCCCGGATCGCCGCCAGCAACCCGTTCCCCCAGGCCAGATGCGGGCCCGGGTCGACCACCAGCACTCCGGCTCCGGTCACATGGACCAGGGTCGGCACCACCTCCCCGGCATTAGCCAGCGCCACCTCGGCATTGGCTGCGCTGGCCACATACACGCCAGGCTGCAGCCTCGCCAGCACCACGCGGCCAAGTGCGGCGGCCGGGCCGGCGCCGCCGAGCGCCATCGCCAGCAGGGCGCCCATGAATCCGCGCCGGGTGGGATCCGTCACCGCCGGCAGCCCGCCGCGCCGATGGCGGCCCGCAGGGCCTCGGCCATGGCACCGGCAGGCAAGTGTCCGCCGGGCACCCAGACCAGCCGCGCCTGGGGCATGACCGCCTTCAAACGCAGGACGTTGGCCGGCCGGCAGACCTTATCGGCACGGCCATGCAGCAACGTCACCGGCACGTCGCGCGCACCGATCTGCGACGCCGCCTTCAGCAACGCCGGCTTGCCCAGCCCGGCGCGGCGGCGCAGGTAATGCGCCTGGATCCGGTATTTGTCCACCGCCGCCATGCGCTCGCGCCACGGCTGCCGCCCCGGCTGCGTCTGGCCAAGGCCCAGCATCCGCCGTTCGGCGCGCTGCCACTGTCCGGCAGTGTCCAGTTTTTGAACAGTCGTACCACTTTGCAACACTTGCGACACAGTGAGCAGGCGTGCCCGGGCATCGGACGCCCGCTCGCCGCTCGCCATGCGCCGCAGCATCGCGCCGCCGCGCGGAGAAAAAAGCCGATGGATATCGTCGCGGCCTGTCAGGAAAGCGCCCCGCAGGACCAGAGCCGCCACCGCGCCGGGATAGCGCGCGGCGTAGGCCAGCGCCAGCGCTGCCCCCCACGATCCGCCCACCACGCTCCAGCGCTGGACGCCAAGCGCCTCGCGCAACTGCTCCAGGTCTGCCAGCAGCGCGCCCGCCGTATTCCGGCGCAGCGTCCCGGCGGGCCGCGAACGGCCCGCGCCGCGCTGGTCGGGCATGACCACACGGTGCCGCAGCGGATCGAACCATGCCGCCATCGACGGACTGCAGCCGCTGCCCGGCCCGCCGTGAAGCACCAGCCACGGATCGCCGGTGGCCGGGCCCGCCTGCCGCACGTGCATGCGGTGGCCATCCCGCGTACGGAGAAAAAAACACTGGGACGGCAGCTGCGCTGCGGGCATGGATGTTGCCTCGGAAAGAACGCGGCGACGTTCGCCGCAAGAAGACGCGATGCATTCACTAACTATGCCACCCCCGAGGAGGAGACATGAACTGGAGTACCCCCGCCTACAAAGAACTACGCCTGGGTTTCGAGATCACGATGTACATAGCCAACCGCTGAGCACTTTTGCCTGAATGCCCCGATCTGGCAAGGCCCGCCCCCGCGGGCCTTTTTTTCTCGCTGGCGGGCTTTTTGCTCTTCGACTCCGTAACGAACCCTATCGATACGCGCCATGACAATACTCCGGGTCCTGGGATCGGCCGCAGGCGGTGGCTTTCCCCAGTGGAACTGCAATTGCCGCAATTGCGATGGCGTACGCAACGGCACGCTGCGCGCCACGCCGCGCACGCAGTCGTCGATCGCCTTGAGCGACGAGGGACAAGACTGGGTGCTGGTCAACGCCTCCCCCGACATCCTCGACCAGCTGCGCCACGCGCCGGCGCTGCAGCCGGCGCGCCAGCCGCGCGACACAGGTATTGCCGGGGTGGTGCTGATGGATGCGCAGATCGATCACGTCACCGGCCTCCTGATGCTGCGCGAGCACCGGCAGGCGCTGCCGGTCTACGCCACCGCGGCGGTGCTGCAGGATCTCGGCACGGCGTTCCCGCTGACACGCATGCTGTCGCACTACTGCGGCCTTGACACGCACACGCTGTCCCTGGACGACGCGCCCTTCACGGTGCCGCCGCTGCATGGCGTGATGCTGACGCCGGTGCCGCTGGAGAGCAAGGCGCCGCCCTATTCCCCCAACCGCAACGCGCCGCGGCGTGGCGACAATATCGGGCTGCGCATCGTCGATGCCGCCACCGGCCGGCGCGCCTTCTATGCGCCCGGGCTGGGCCGCATCGAGCCGCACGTGCTCGACGAACTGCAGCGCGCCGACGTGGTGCTGGTGGACGGCACCTGCTGGCGCGACGACGAGATGCAGCAGCTTGGCTTCTCCGCCAAGACCGCGGCGGACATGGGGCACCTCGCCCTGTCCGGCCCGGGCGGCATGATCGAAACCCTCGACCGGCTGCCCGCGGCACGCAAGATCCTGATCCACATCAACAACACCAACCCGATCCTGGTGGACGACTCGCCGCAGCGCGGCCTGCTGGCGGACCACGGCATCGAGGTAGCCTACGACGGCATGGAGATCACGCTATGACGCAAGCCACGGCATGGAGCGCGGCCGAATTCGAAGCACGCCTGCGCGCGAAAGAAACGGGCTATCACATCCACCACCCGTTCAACCTGCGCATGGCGGCCGGGCAATGCACGCCGGAACAGATCCGCGCCTGGGTGGCCAACCGTTTCTACTATCAGACCAGCATCCCGCTCAAGGACGCGGCAGTCCTCTCCAACTGCCCCGACCGCGCCACGCGCCGCGAATGGGTCGTGCGCATCCTGGACCATGACGGCACCGAGACCCAGGAAGGGGGCATCGAAGCCTGGCTGCGGCTGGGCCAGGCGGTGGGACTCGAGCGCGAGGCGCTGTGGTCGCACCGGCACGTGCTGCCCGGCGTGCGCTTCGCCGTCGACGCCTACGTGAATTTCGCGCGCCGCGCGCCCTGGCAGGAGGCCGTGTGTTCCTCGCTGACCGAGATGTATGCCCCGGAGATCCACAAGGAGCGCCTGGCCGGCTGGCCCGGGCACTATCCGTGGATCGAAGCGCAAGGCCTGGACTATTTCCGCTCGCGCATTCCGCTTGCGCAGCGCGATGTCGATCACGGCCTGCGCGTGACGCTCGGCTACTTCCGCACGCCGGAGCAGCAGCAGCGCGCGCTGGACATCCTGCAATTCAAGCTCGACATCCTGTGGTCGATGCTCGACGCCATCCAACTCGCCCACCCATGACCCCGACCGAAGCCGACCTGACCAAGCCCACGCTGCACCGGACCTTCCGCCTGCAGTGGGAAGACGCCCAGCAGAGCTGGATCCTGCTGTATCCGGAAGGCATGGTCACGCTCAACGACAGCGCGGCCGCCATCCTGCAGCGCTGCGACGGCAGCCACACCCTCGACATGCTGATCGACGACCTGCAGTCCGCCTTCGGCGTGCAGGGCATCGCACCGGAGGTACACGCCTTTGTCAAACATGCCATCGAACGCGGCTGGCTGGTCTGAGCCGCCGGCAGCCATAGCACCGCCCGGGCCGCCGCTATGGCTGCTGGCGGAACTGACCTACCGCTGCCCGCTCCACTGCGCCTTCTGCTCCAACCCGGTGGACTATGCCCGGCACGACACCGAACTCGACACCGCCCGGTGGCGCGACGTTTTCACGCAGGCGCGCGCGCTGGGCGCCGTGCAACTGGGCCTGTCGGGCGGCGAACCCCTGCTGCGCAAAGACCTGGAAGCACTGGTCGAACATGCCCACGGGCTCGGCTTCTACACCAACCTCATCACCTCCGGCATCGGCCTCACGGATGCCCGGCTGGCCGCCTTGCGCATTGCCGGGCTCGATCATATCCAGCTATCGTTCCAGGACTCCACGCGCGAACTCAACGATTTTCTCTCCAGCACCCGCACCTTCAACCTGAAGCAACGCGTGGCCCGCCTGATCAAGGCGCACGGTTATCCGATGGTGATGAACTGCGTGCTGCACCGGCACAACCTCCCTCATGTGGGCGCCATCATCGAGATGGCGCTGGAGATGGGCGCGGAATACCTGGAACTGGCCAACACCCAATACTATGGATGGGCCTGGGAGAACCGGCAGGCGCTGATGCCCACGCATGAGCAACTGCGCGAAGCCGAAGCGGTCGTGAAGGCATACCGCGCCCGCATCGGCAACCGGTGCAAGATCCTGTTCGTGGTGCCCGACTACTTCGAGCAACGGCCCAAGAAATGCATGAACGGATGGGGCACAACCTTCCTTGGCGTGGCGCCCGACGGCCTCGCGCTGCCCTGCCATGCGGCCCGCATGCTGCCCGGGCTTGACCTGCCGAACGTCACCACGCGATCGCTACGTGAGATATGGCGCGAGAGCGAGGCCTTCCAGCGTTTTCGCGGCACGCACTGGCTGCCGGAGCCTTGCCGATCCTGCGACTCGCAGGCGGAAGACCATGGCGGGTGCCGTTGCCAGGCGTTCCTCCTGACCGGCGACGCCGCCGCCACGGATCCGGTTTGCGATCGGTCTGGAGACCATGGGAAGGTCGCGGAGATCGTGCTGCAGGGCAGGCTGGCCGAGGTGCAGGCGCGCGGACGGGAGAGCGGGATGGTCTTCCGCAGCGATGGGAATTCGCTCAGGCTAAGCAGCGAAGGTAGCTGCGCTGATAGCAAAAAACGGAAGTAGAAAATTGAGAACAAAAAGAGCAAAGACGTTTCACGCCGTGCCTGGGCTGCCGGGTGGGCCGATGTGAAGCGTCTTTGCGAATCCTTCCTTCGTATCCGGTTTCTATCCGACCGTCAGGCCTGACACCGGTCTCTTCCAATGCTCATCCGGTGCTCATCCGGTGCTCAACCGATACTCAGCACCCACTCTGCCAGCCTCCTGGCATCCGCTTCACTGATACTCTCGTGCGACGGCATGGGAATCCGTCCCCAAACACCTTTTCCGCCCTCACGGATCTTTTTCGCCAGCCGCTCGGGCGCTTCCCCATCTCCCTTGTACTTGGCCGCTACCTCGGCAAAACCCGGCCCTACCACCTTGGCATTCATACTGTGACAAGAAAAGCAGCCGCTCTTGTCTGCCAGCGCCTGCATATCGGGCGCCGCTTCGACCCGGGCGGCACACAGCACCATGGCCACCGTGGCCGTCAACGACAGGTATCCTTTCGCCTTCTGCATATCTACTTCCCAATGCTCTGATCATCGACCAGCCCTTGCGCGTGCCGGCTTCGGTGTGCGAGGCCGGCACGCGCAGGGCAGCTTCACTACATGGTGTCCGGCAACGTTCAGCTCTTGTGCAGCTTGAACACCCACACCGATCCGCCCTGCTCCAGGAAATTCACGCGCTTGGCAACTTCCCCGCCCCACAGCGGCACCGCGCCGCCCCAGCCCGACACCACCGCCACATACTGCTCGCCGCCCTCCTCCCAGGTAACCGGAGGCGCCACCACGCCGCTGCCCGTCTGGAACTTCCACAGTTCCTTGCCGGTTTTGGCGTCCGCGGCCTTCAGGTAGCCCTCCGGCGTGCCCCAGAACACCAGCCCGCCGGCAGTGGTCATCACCCCGCCCCACAGCGGCGCGTAGTTCTTGACCTCCCACTCGATCTTGCCGGTCTTGGGATTGATCGCGCGCAGCGAGCCGATGTAGTCCTCGTTGAGCGGATGGATGGTGAAGCCGGCGCCGAGGAAGGCGGCACCCTTCTTGTAGCCCACGGGTTCGTTCCAGATATCCATGCCCCATTCATTGGCCGGTACATAGAACAGGCCGGTCTGCGGGCTGTAGGCCATCGGCTGCTGGTTCTTGCCGCCGAGGAAGCCCGGCGCGGCGAACACGGACTGGCCCTTCTTCGGATCGCTGCCCGCGGCCGGGTCGCCCGGCCGGCTTTCCGCGATCATGTTGGGGCGCCCGGTCTTGAGGTCGATGCTGCTGGCCCAGGTGATCTTCTTGACGAAGGGAAAGGCGTTCACCAGCTTGCCGTTGGTGGCGTCATTGACGTAGAAGAAGCCGTTGCGGTCGGCCTTGCCGCCCAGGCGCTTCCCATCCTGGTCGAAGGTCACGAACTCGTTGACGCCGTCGAAATCCCAGCCATCGTTCGGCGTGTTCTGGTAATGCCAGACGATCTTGCCGGTAGTCGGGTCGAGCGCCACGGTCGAGGCCGAATACAGGTTGTCGCCCTTGCGCATGTGGCTGTTCCACGGCCCCGGGTTGCCGGTACCGAAGTAGGCCAGGCCGGTCTTCGGGTCATAGGTGCCGCCCAGCCAGGTGGCCGCGCCGCCGGTCTTCCAGGTCTCGCCGGGCCAGCTGGCGTTCTGGGTACCGGTCACACCGTCTTCGGTCTTGTTGCCGTCCTTGTCGTACTTGTAGCCCATATGGCCTTCCACCACCGGCCTGGACCAGACCAGTTGCCCGGTCTTCGCGTCGCGTGCCTCGACCCGTCCCACCACGCCGAACTCGCCACCGGAGACGCCGGTCAGCACCATGCCTTTGACGATCAGGGGGGCTGCCGTGTAGGAATAGCCGGCGGCATAGTCCTCGATCTTGTCCTTCCACACCACCTTGCCGGTCTTCTGGTCCAGCGCCACCAGTTGCGCGTCGAGCGTGCCAAAGATCACCAGGTTGTCGTACAGGGCCGCGCCACGGTTGACCACGTCGCAGCAGGGCATGATGCCTTCGGGCAGGCGATGCTCATATTTCCAGAGCTTGCTGCCGGTCTTCAGATCGAGCGCGTAGATGCGCGAGTACGAGGCCGTCACGAACATCTTGCCGTCGTGAATCAACGGCTGCGCTTCCTGCCCGCGCTGCTTTTCGCCGCCGAACGAGAACGACCAGGCCGGCACCAACTGGCTGACGTTCCTGGTGTTGATGCGGTTCAGCGTGGAAAAGCGCTGGCCTTGCGGGCCCATCCCCCACGACAGCACGTCGCCCGGCGACTTCGCGTCATTCTCGATCATGGCATCGGTCACCGCGGCCTGCGCCGCCAGGCTCGCGGCAGCCGCCGCGAGCACCATCATCACGCGTAACGTCCTCATTGTCTGCTCCTCTCTCTTGTTGTCGATCTTCACCAGTGCGCCTCGCACACCAGACTGACTCTTGGCAATTCCCATGCCAATGGAAAACACCTGCATCCGGCCCCGCGGCGGCCTGTGGATGCCGGGATGGCGTACCAGCGCGGAACACTCGGTTGCCGTTGTTGCGGAATTGAACAGCACACCTGTCCGGACTCAGCGTCTCAACGCCGCGTCCTCATACGCCGGGTAGAGGTGCGTCACATTGCGCAAATACTCCGCCGGCATGGCGCCCCAGCGCGCGTAGGCGTCCGGCACCGGCATGGCAAGCACCTCGGCCAGGTCGCGGCCCTGGGAGGCCGCCTGGGTCATGCGGGCGTCCAGCCACTGCAGGTAGCCGCGTGTCTGCGCGATGGCGTCCGCGCTGCCGAGCGCCGGTCCGTGGCTGGGGATCAGCAGCCGTGCGCCGCTGTCGCGCACCAGCGCCTGCAAATGGTCCAGGCTGGCCAGCCAGCGCTTGAGATCCGCATGCGGTGTGGTCGGCACGCGCTCGCGAAACGCCACGCCGCCCGCGAAGACCACGCCGGCGCCGCGATCCACTATCACGAGGTCGTCGGCGGTGTGACCGTCCATCCGGATCAGATCGAAGGTGTGCCGGCCGATCGTGCGCCGGCCCGGGGTCAGCACGTGGCGCGGCGGCGCCGGTTCCGTGTCGCGCATCCAGTTGCCGCACAGCCGGTAGAGGTTGTCGGCATATGCAGGCCCTTCGCGCCGGGCGCCGTCGATGGTGCCGGCCAGCGCGCTGCCGCCCACGTCGGTATAGGCCTGGTTGCCGAAAAAGTAGTCCGGATGCAGGTTCAGATTGAGCACCAGCCGCACCGGCGCCGCCGTGACCGAAGCAATGGCGCGGCGCTGCTGCTCGCCGTACTGGTGCGACGGCCCGGTATTGATCACCACCACGCCGTCACCCGTGTCGATAAAGGCGGTGTTGATGATGTTGCAGCCGTTGTCCGGCGCGAAATCCGCATTGGCCCCTTCCAGCAGCCACACGTCGGCGGCGACCTGGCGTGGCGCCAGGCGATAGTCCCCTGCCTGCGCCAGCGCCGCCTGCGCTGCCAGCCATAGCAGGATCCCGAGCGCGCGCTTCATGGCGTCACCTGCGCCGCGAACCGGTTGCCGTTGTTATCGCGTCCGCTCACCGTCATGCCGCGCTCCATGGCTTCGCGCAGGTCGAAGGAGAAGATGGGGTTCTCGGCAACCGGTTCGTACAGCGTCAGCCGCAGCATCGCTTCCCGGGTGGCGTCGAGCAGGCTCAGCGACTCCACATGGAAGGCCGGGATACCCGCCACCAGCCCGGTGTCCATCGGGTGCATCACGCGTAGCCGCACCCGGCCACCGTTGCCGCCGAGGCCGGGAAACACGCGCGATTCGACCCGGTTCAGCGTGGTGCTCCACGAACCGTCGCGGCGCGTCGCGCCCGGCACCGTGCAGCCGCCGCCGCTGGCATCCACCATCACCCCGCCCACGTGCCACACGCCGTCCCGCGTGCGGGCCGCCACGCGCACCGGCGAGGCCTGCTCCAGCTTGAAGCGGAACGACAGCGAGGGGCGCACCCTGAGCGGCTCGAACTCCAGCACCTTGCGGATCGGGTTGCGGTCCACCGCCACCACGATGCGATCCACCTCGCCGAGCGCCGACGCATCAAAAGCGATCGGCACCCGCATCGGATCTTCGGCAAAGGCCGGCCCGGTGACCTTGACGCGGCTGTCGAACACGTACGGCGCCTGCCGCAGCGCTTCCTTGTGCACCAGCGGCCATTGCGGCGACTGCAACGGATCGCGGCTGTCCAAGGCCCACGCACCCGTTGCGGCCAACGCCAGGCAAGCTGCCAGCGGCACGGCATGCCTCATGCCGGACCCCCGGCCTGGCGCACGCGGCGAGCCATCCCGCGCTGAGGGTCGTAGCCGAGCAGCGCCAAAGCGAAGAACACGGCCGTGCAAGCGGCCACCACCGCGAGACTGACTGGCGCGGCCTGCCCGTACAAGGCGAAGCGGATCGCTTCCACGGCATGGGTAAAGGGATTGAAGCGCGCGAGCTGGTAGACCACGGTGGCGCCGGACTCCTCCAGCTTCCAGAGCGGATACAGCGCCGAGCTGATGAAGAACATCGGGAAGATCACGAAATTCATGGTGCCGGCGAAGTTCTCCAGCTGCCGCACATGCACCGACAGCAGCAAGCCCAACGCCCCCAGCATCAGCGCGGCCAGCACCATCACGGCCAGCGCGCCGGGCAGGCATGCCGGCGCGAATGTCACGTCGAAGGCCATGGCGACAAGCAGGAAGGCGACCATCTGCAGCAAGGAAAGCAAGGTGCCGGCGGCCAGCTTGCAGGCGAGCAGCCAGGCCCTGGGCAGCGGCGCGGTCAGCAGCAGGCGCATCACGCCCATCTCGCGGTCGTACACCATCGCCAGCGAGGACTGCATGCCGTTGAACAGCGCGATCATGCCGAGCAGGCCGGGCGTGACAAAGACCTTGTATTCGACATAGGTGTCGTAGGGCGGCACGATGGCGACGCCGAGCGCGTTCTGGAAGCCGGCCGCGAATACCAGCAGCCACAGCAGCGGCCGCGCCAGCGACGAGCACAGCCGCCCGGGCTGCCGGAAGAACTTATGCAGTTCGCGCCCGGCCACCGCGCGCAAGGCGCGCCAGGCGTGGATCAGGGTGGTAGTCATGGCCTGGGCGTCGCTCCCCTATTTGCCTGGACGGCACGCGGTGTCGGCCGCGTCTGCGCCCAGCGTGTCGAGATTGTTCTTCGGATGCAGCACACCCTCCACCGGCGCCACGCCGACCACGCCGTCGGGATGCGCCAGCAGGACCGGCTGGCGCAACTGGCGGTCCCAGCGCCGGAAGGACAGCGGCGGACCCTTGAAGCCATCCACCACCACCGCCTCGGAGACCAGCGCCTCGGCCTGCCCGGCAAAGCCGCCCTTGGGCTGCCGCGCCACGCTTTCGGCTATCGCCTTCACAGCCACCCACGCGGCCCAGTCATAGCCGGTCATGGGACGGCCCGCCGCCTTGATGAAACGCCGGTTCAGCTGCGGCCCGCCGTTGCGCTCCCAGGCCCAGTGCCAGGCCTGGCCGGTCAGTCCGCTGGCACCTACCACCGGGCGGGGCAGCTGGGTGGCATAGGGCACGCCGCGCGCGAACTCGCCGTCGGCATCGGCGACCACCACCACGTCGTAGTCCACGCCGGCAGTCAGCAGCCTGAGATTGTCCAGCTCGCGCTCGCGCGGATCGTTCGACAGCTTGAACGCGCGCTGCGCCGACCAGGCAATGCCGAAGCGGCGGGCAGCCTGCGTGAGCACGGCGCGCTGCGCCGCGTCTTCCGGCGACGGGCCGCTCAGCAACAGCGCACGGCGCCACTTGCGCAGCGCCAGGTATTGCATCAGCGCGTCCGCCTGCATGCGCCGGCTGGGCAGCGTGTGGAGCAGGTGCGGCGCGCAGCCGGCGCCGCGCAGTTCATCGTCGTCGGCGGAAACGTTGAACAGCAGCGCTTCGCCGGGCTTGACCGCACGCGCCGCCAGCCTGACCGCCGGAGCCGGCAGGTCCAGCAGGATAAAGCGCGTGCCCTGGCGCGCCAGCGCGGCTACCATCGGCCCCACCTCGGCCTCGCCGCTGGCTTCCTGCGCATCGAGCCGCAGGACCTGCCCGGCGGCTTCCAGCGCAAAGCGCGATTCCGCCACCGCCACGCGCGCGCCGTCCACGGGACGGCCTTGCGGCTGGCCGGGGTAACGTTGCTCCATCCGCCGGGGTGCATAGCGCGCATCGCCGGCCATGGAAACCACGGCCACCCGTACGTCAGCCGCGTGCGCGGTGGCTGCCAGCCACGCGAACACGGCCAGCCAGCGCAGACCGGTAGCCGGACTAGTCATCGATCGCCACCGAATGCGGCACCCTGCCCGCCTTGAGCGTGGTCACGGCCTTGTTGCTTGCGGTGTCGACCACGCTGACGTCATCGGACAGTCCGTTGGCCACATAGAGCAAGGCGTTGTCGCGCGTCAGCGCCAGGCCCCAGGCGCGGCGGCCCACCAGCACGTAGTCCAGCACCCGGCGCGAAGCCACGTCGACCACGGCCACGCGATTGGCGCGGCCCAGCCCGATATAGGCGCGCTTGCCGTCGCTGCTGGCGGTCAGTCCGACCGGGGTCACGTCCTCCGCACGGAAGCCCTTGGGCGTGAAGGCGATGGTGTGTACCACTTCCAGCGTATCGGTGCGGATCACGCTGACGCTGGCGGCCAGTTCATTGGTCACCCACAGCTCCTTGCCGTCCATGGCCAGCAGCAGGCGGCGCGGGCGGTTGCCGACCCGGATATTCCTGATCAGCTTGCGCGATGCCACGTCGATCACATGGACCAGGTTGGCGACTTCCGAGGTGACGTACACCCGCTTGCCGTCCGGGCTGGCCTTCACACCCTCGGGCTCTTCGCCCACCTTGATGGCAAACACCTTCTTGCCGGACGCGATGTCGTAGGCCGACAGCAGTCCGTCCTCCTCGTTGGAGACGTAGAGCGTGCGGCCGTCGGGACTGAGGTCGAACAGTTCCGGGTCGTCGCCGACCGGCAGCGAAGCCACGGTCTTGCGGCTCGCCACGTCGACCACGTCCACCCGGTTATCGTCGCTGCAGGCCACGTAAAGGCGCCGCCGGTCCGGCGACAACTGCAGGTGGCGCGGGCGCTTGCATTGCCGCCAGACGGCGATCAGTTGCCTGCTGGCGGCGCCATAGGCGGCCACGGCATCGTCTTTCTCGCTGGAGACGAAGACCTGCCCGGTGGCGTTGCGGCTTTCAGCGGCGCCGGCCACGCCGGCGGCGATCAGCAGCAACATGGCGGCCAGGGTGGCGCAGGCGATAAAGCCAAGGGTGGGCGGCCTGTTCATGCCGGGACACGCTCGGTAGCGCGCGCGGTGGCACGGACAGGCGATGCGGGGAAGCTGGTCAGGGCCAGGAAGGCCTGCTCCAGGCTGTCGCACTCGGCGGCGCCGCGCAGCGCGGCCGGCGTGCCGTCGAAGCGCACCGCGCCCCGATGCAGCACGATCACGCGGTCCGCCTGCTCGACCTCCTGCACCAGGTGCGTGGCCCACAGCACGCCGGCCCGCGCCTGCGCGGCAAGCCGGCGTGCATCGGCAACGATCTGCGCGCGCGAGGCCGGATCGAGCCCGACAGTGGGTTCGTCCATCAGCAGCACGGCGGGCTCGTGCAACAGCGCGCGCGCCAGTTCCACCTTGCGCCGGTTGCCGCCCGAGAGCTCGCGCACGGATGCCCCTGCCCGCTCCGCCAGGCCGAAATCCTCCAGCAGCCGGGCAATCCGCCCGGCGGCAACGCGGCGCGGCAGCCCGTGCAGGCCGGCATGGAAATGCAGGTTCGACAAGACCGACAAGTCCAGGTCGATGGCCGGCTGCTGGAACACGATGCCGAGGCGGGCCAGCGCACGCACCGGGTGGCGCCGCATATCCACCCCCATGACCGTAACCCGCCCCGCGTCGGCCACGAACAAGCCGCTGAGGATCTGGAACAGCGTGGTCTTGCCAGCGCCGTTGGGACCCAGCAGCGCGACAAATTCACCGCGCCGCACGTCGAGCGAAACGCCGTCCAGCGCGTGCTGGTTGCCAAAGCGCTTGCGCACGGCTTCACAGCGCAGCGCCAGCGGGGATTCCGGGGCCATCACAGGTGCTCCTTCGGCTGGGCCGTGCCCACCCGCTCGGCGAAGCGACGCTCCGCCTCCCAGGCGCGCTGCAGGTAGGCCTCGTACCGGGCGGTGTTCAGGTAGGTCAGTTCCTGGTCATACCTGGCCAGCTCGGCCACGTGGCGGGGCTGTTGCATGGCGATGCGGAACGC
Organism: Cupriavidus sp. 05L310; assembly: GCF_056398185.1. Taxonomy (NCBI): domain Bacteria; kingdom Pseudomonadati; phylum Pseudomonadota; class Betaproteobacteria; order Burkholderiales; family Burkholderiaceae; genus Cupriavidus; species Cupriavidus sp. 05L310. The sequence goes on along the minus strand of NZ_JBFTOX010000001.1, from coordinate 125,509 downwards.
GTCGTGCAGGCGGTTGACGATCAGCGGGTCGGTGCCGCGCGGCACGCCGATGCCATAGGGCGAGTTGTGGATCGCGTTGTCGAAACCCAGCTCGCTGACGGTCGGCACCTCGGGCCAGCGCGCCGATCGCTGCGCGCTGAACACGGCCAGAAGGCGCATCCGCCCGCTCTCCACGAAGGGCGCGAAGCCGGTCGAATTCACGCCCGCCATCAGCGAGCCATTGGCCACCGCCAGCATCTGGTCAGCGGTGCCGCGGTAAGGCACGTGCACGTAGCGCACGCCGCTGCGTCCGAGCACATCCTCCATGGCGAGGTGGGCGGTGGTGCCGATGCCGGTCGAACCCACCGTCAGCGCGCCAGGATGGGCACGGCCCCAGGCAATCAGGTCATCCAGCGTGTGGAAGGGGCTGTCCGCGGGCACCACGATGCCGAAGGTGTAGCCGGAGATCATCAGCACCGGCTGGATGTCGCGCAGCGGCTGCCACGCGGTTTTCTGCTGATGCGGGAAACGATAGACCGTCAGCGGCAACTGGCCGATGGTGTAGCCATCCGGCCGCGCGGCGGCAAGCGCGCCGCCCACCAGCGTGCCGCCGGCGCCCGGCCTGTTCTCCACCACGATGGGCTGACCGAGCTCCCGCCCGGCCAGTTCCGCCAGCACGCGCATCGAGATATCGGTGGCACCGCCCGCCGGCCACGGCACGATCAACGTGATCGGGCGCACCGGAAAGCGCGGCGCCCCCTCCGCTGGCGCGGCCAGCGCATGCGCCAGGCCAAAGCCGAGCAGCAGCGCGAAAGCGAGGCGACGAAGCATGGCATGGCAGAAGGTGGAAGTGTTCATGCTGATTAGAAGAGCAAGGCCGATACCATGTGCGGCGCAACATGCGGGCTGTCGGGCGCCTGGCCTTCTCCGGCGTCATCCTGGAGGCCGCCAGGCATCGCTGTAAGGCTGCGCGTTGTGCAGTGCGCTATTGATGGTTGTCCCGCCGTGGAACACGCCACCAGCGCCCGGGCCAGACCTGTCCCGTTTTGAAACAGAGGCTCAGCCGAAGCCGTGCTCCACCGCATAGCGATGCATTTCCACCCGGTTGGCCAGGCCCATCTTCTTGCGGATCAGCGTCTGGTAGTTCGCCACGGTCTTGGTACTGAGATAGAGCTGCGCTGCCACTTCCTCGATCGCCGTGCCGCGCGCGAACAGGCGGAACAGGTCGAACTCGCGCGGCGACAAGGCCAGGTGCGGCAGCGGCCTGCTGCCGGCATCGACCAGGCCCGCGACATCGTCGGACAGCGCCTGCCCCCCGTTGGCCACCTTGCGCACGGCGTCCACCAGTGCCTCCGGCGCACTGCTCTTGGTCAGGTAGCCGGCGGCGCCGGCCCGCATGGCCTGGCTCACGATGGCGGCGCTGTCGTGCATGCTGAACACCAGGATCCGCAATGCGGGGACCCGCGCGCCCAGCCGCTGCAGCACCTCCATGCCGCCGCGTCCGGGCATCGACAGGTCCAGGATCAGTACGTCGGCCGGATGCTGCGTCAGCCAGGCGTAGGCGGCATCGCTATCGCCGAACTCGGCCACCACGCGCACCCCCTCCTCCAGTTCCAGCAGCCGCCGGTACCCGGTGCGCACTACCGCGTGATCATCGGCAATGACTACGTCGATCGTTTTCATTTGCTCTGGCTCCCATGCGGTTGAACCGGCTCGGCGAACGCCTGCTGCGCAAGCGGAAAGCTGGCGCTCAGGCGGCAGCCGGGCGTGGCAAGGACCGCAGCAGAGGCGGGTTCGATGTGCAGCGTGCCCAGATGGGCCCACGCGCGCTCCTGCATCCCTCGCAGGCCATGACTGCGCTGCAGGGCCGCGGCGACGTCGGCAATGCCCTGGCCGTCGTCCTCCACGCTCCAGCGCACCGCCTCCCCTGCGGCCGTGGCGGCGATGCGGATCGCCACGCGGCGCGCGCCGGCATGGCGCATCACGTTGGTCAGCGCCTCCTGCGTCATCCGGTACAGCGTCAGGACCAGGTCCGCGCCCGGCGCCACACCACCAAGCGCCACCTCATAGTCCACCTGCGTCTGCTGGCCCGGCTGGTCGCGCCAGGCTCGCACCAGGTCTTGCAGCAGACGCTCCACCGAGGCGAGGCGGCCGTCGGGCTGCACGCCGTGCGGCCGAAGCCGGTGCAGCAAATGACGTACCTCGTGCTGAATCCTGGCGCAATGCCCGGCCAGGTCGTTGGCCACGAGTTGCAGCACGGGCTCATGGACACTCTTGCGAACCAGATAGGCGGCATCGGCGCGCATTGCGGTGAGCACCTGGCCGAACTCGTCGTGCAGCTCCCGCGCCAGGCGCGCGCGCTCGCTTTCCTGGGCAGTCAGCAGCTTGCGGCTCAGGGCGCGTCGCTCCGCCTGGGCATCGTCCAGCGCACCAGCCAGGTGGTTGAGCGCACGGCCGACCTGGTCCATCTCGCGCGTGCGCATGGGCGGCAGGCGCACGCTGTAGTCCTTGTCTTCGTAGCGCCGGATCGCCTCCAGGATCTGTTGCAGGGGAGCTAGCGCCCGTCCCAGGGCCCAGTGGATGCCAAACAGTAGCAGCGCGCCATAGACGGCTAGCACGGCGAGGTTGCCGGCCATGTCGTCGCTGGCTTCCTGGATTTCGCTCTCCGGATTCCAGCGCAAGGCGGCGCGGTAGGTAGCGCCGTCGCGGGTGTGGATCTCCCAGCGGCTTTCCAGCCGCGCCGCATTGGCGCTCAGGCCCGGCAGGGCTAGCAGGCCGCCCCAGGCGGAGCTGTCCCGTGGCTGCGGCGCGCTTACCAGCACCTGGCCCGCGGCATCCTCCAGATGCAGCCACAAGTGGCGCATTTGCGCCGATGCATTGATGGCGCGCAGGGCGGCAAGATGCGCCTCGCGTTCGGCCGGCGCCGCCATTTGCAATGCCGAGAGGCGCGGAATCAGTTGCGCCATGGCGTCCGCGCCATGGCGCTCGTCGCCGATGGCGCGCACCGCGAGCCATAGCGCGACCACCAGCGCGCAGCACAGGCAGGCCGCGGAGATCCAGATGGCACGGCTTAACAGATAGCGAGACATCGTCATGGCAATGACGCCCCCCGGAAGGTTGCGGTGGCCGGTGGAATTCGCCCGCGGATCGGGAGGTTTTCCCGAAGCCCGAGGTATGGAACCTGCTCCCTGTCCCTCGAGTTGTTTCCGCCAGGCCGGCACCCAACGCAGGTGCCCCGGCCAATCATTCCGAGGAGATGCAAGATGCCAGCCAACCTACCCCCGCCCAGACGCAGAGCCAAGCCGGGAGGCGCCGCCCTGCGCCCGGCGCCCCGCCTCGGCGCGCCACGGCGCGGCGCGGTCACCGCCATCGCACTGGCCGTGGCACTGCTGGCCGCCCTGCCCGCTGTTGCACAACAGGACAATGGTGTGCAAATCGGGGACAGTGCCACGCTGCCCGAGGTCCTGGTGGTGGCGGCGGCTCCGCTGCCCGGCATCGGCGTGGACCGCGATGTCGTGCCCTACACGGTGCAGACGGTCAGCGGCGACAAGCTGAACGGCACGCGCACCGGCACCCTCGCCGAATACCTGGCGCGTAACTTCACTGGCGTCAACGTCAACGACATCCAGGGCAGCCCCTTCCAGACCGACCTCACCTACCGCGGCTTTCGCGCCTCGTCGATCCCGGGCGTGTCGCAAGGGCTGTCTGTCTACCTGGACGGCATCCGCGTCAACGAGCCCTTCGGCGATGTGGTTAGCTGGGACATGATTCCCGAGTCCGCCCTGGAAAGCGTCTCGCTGGTCTCCAGCGCCAACCCCGCTTATGGCCTCAACACGCTCGGCGGCGCGCTTGCCATGACCACCCGCTCGGGCCTGACCTCACCTGGCTTCACCGCCGATCTCTCTTATGGCAGCGGCAACCGCAAGCGCGCCGACCTGTCGGGCGGCATCCGCAGCGACAGCGGCTGGCACGCCTTCGCCGCCGGCACCCTGTTCCAGGAGCACGGCTGGCGCGATCATTCCGAGGGCCGGCTCGGCAATCTGTTCATCAAGGCCGGGCACGAGGGCGAGACCGACAGCTGGGATGTGTCCGTGCTGCATGGGCGCAGCACCCTGATCGGCAACGGCCTGGTGCCCAGCTACCGCGCTAGCGGCAATGCCATGCTGCCCGGGCTCTACGAGAGCAATCGCGGTGCCGTCTATACCTATCCCGACAAAACCGAGAACATGGTCACCCAGGCCGCCCTCAATGGCCGGCACTGGTTCGACGAGAAGACCAGCGCCGCCATGCTCGCCTATGTGCGCACCAGCCGCCGCGACACCACCAACGGAGATGTGAACCCGGTCTACGCTGCTTATACGGAAGACTGCGAAGATGGCTTCAATGCCGCCGGCAGCCCGCGCAAGTCCCGCTGCGGCTACACCCGGGACGAAGGCGCGGCGCTGGATCCGGCGGTGCTGAACACGACGCACATGTGGCAGCAGTCCATCGGCATGGCGTTCAGCTTCGCCAAGGAGACGGAAAAGCACCTGATCAACGCCGGGCTGACGTTCGACCGCAGCCGCCTCACCTATTCGCAGTACGAGCAGCTAGGCACCTTTACCGACGACCGCGGCGTGATCGCGGACCCGGATGCGCCGAACGAACTGTTCTCCGGCGTCAGCGGCACCTCGCGCGCGATTGGCCTGTACCTGTCGGACACCTGGGCCGTGACGCCCAGCACCTTCGTGACTGGTTCGGCCCGGTGGAACCACGTGACCGTGAGCAACACGCTGCGCAACAGCGACGGCAGCGAGCAGCCGAACGAGAGCTTCACCTACCGCAGGCTCAACCCCGCGCTTGGCATTACGCAGAAGCTGGGCGCCGGGGTCTCGGTATTTGGCGGCTACGCCCAGAACAACCGCGTGCCGACGGCGCTCGAACTGGGCTGCGCCGATCCCGCCCAGCCCTGCCGCCTGCCTGCCGGCCTGCAGGCCGACCCTTACCTCAAGCAGGTCGTCTCGCACTCCTATGAAGTGGGCGCGCGCTGGCGGCCCTCGAAGGACACGGAAGTGTCCGGCTCACTCTACCGCGTTGATAACCACGACGACATCCTCTTCCTGCGCGCCCCCAACACGCAGCAGGGCTACTTCGCCAATTTCGACCGGACCCGCAACCAGGGCTTCGACCTGTCCGCCCGGCAGCGCTTGGGCAACGTCACCCTGCGCCTCGGCTACAGCTATCTCGACGCCACCTATCAGGCCACCGGTCAGCTCGCGGTGGGCGAACGCACCATCGACGTCAAGCCGGGCATGCGCCTGGCCGGCCTGCCGCGCCACACCATCAAGCTGGGTGTGGACTGGCAGGCGCTGCCCGAACTGACCCTGGGCGCCGACCTGGTTGGCGTGTCCAGCAGCGTCACCAGTGGCAACGAAGACGGCCTGCGCGCCGACCCGCAGCCCGGCAAGGCGCCGAAGTCCGTGAACTGGAGTACGCCGGGGTATGCCACGGTCAACCTGCGCGCCTCGTATCGCGTGAGCAAAGGCTTCGAAGTCTACTTGCGTGTGGCCAACCTGTTCGACCGCCGCTACGAGACCTACGGGCAGATCGCCAATGACGTCTTTCCCAACGGCAATCTGCTACGTCCGCAGAATACGCCGGGAGACAACGCCAGCGCGCTGTTTGTCGCCCCTGGCGCTCCCCGCAGCGTCTGGGCCGGCGTGATTTACCGCATGTGATCCGACAATGGGAGCGCGCCTGGCTACGAGCGCTTGCGAGGCATGGCAAGCATGGCGATCGCTATCTGCGCACTTTGCTGATTCAGCAATGCGATTCTCCCTACTGCACCAACGGTGTGTCCGAACCGAGCAGCCCGGCGCGCTGGGCCGCCTGACGCAAGGCGCGCAGGCATGATCTCGCTTTCCGAAGGCTTCAACGTGTCGTACCGGAGGGGAATAGAGCGTCAACGCCGGGAGTGTCCCCTGCAGAAATGCCGCCTATGGCAAATGCCTGCCAGGAAGTAAAGGCACCTTTGCACGCGTACCGGCGGCGTGCACTGCCTGTCGGCCACCGGCTCGCGTGCGTGCCCCGTTCCGGCCGGCCGTATCGAGCCCATGCTTGTCGGGCAGGACGCGGCCGCCCAAGCGATTGTCCGCGTGGCCACCAAAGGCGCCGATCCTGACATCCTCGCCCATCCCCCCGACAACATGCTGCGCCCGGGCGGCTCCCGCGGTGGCCGCCAACATGGCAATGGCCACCAGGGGAATCGAACAGATCTTGATCATGCGACGCTTCTTCCATGTAGCACGGCATGCCACTGTACCTGGCTACCGCAGTTTTTGAGCACGGGGGAGCATAGTTCGGCCCGACCACCCCGGTTGTAATCAATTGTTAGCGCCCGTCAGGCGTGAGGGCGAAATGCAACAGTGCGCGCGCCATGAGCGCGAATGGAAGGCGGCTGGTTGAACCGCTGTGACGTCGCATGACTGCCCTATCGCCGCAACTCGGAAACGATCTGTTCGGCAAGGAAATCGCACGGCGGTCGCCTGGAACCTGCACTTCGCGCCAGGATGACTTCCAGCGCTGCAATCTCCGGAAGGCCCTGAGCCTGGCCAAGCAAGGTGAAGTGAGGCGGAACCGCGCAGCGCGCAAGGGGAGCCACGGCGAGGCCGGCTTCGACCATGCTGAGCAGGCCGAGCAAACTGGGGCTCTCGTACGAGGTCCGATAGGTAATCTTCGCGCGCTCAAGGCTGCGAATAGCGTTTTCCCGCGCGACGCTGCCCGGCAGGAACACAGCGATCGGAAGCGGTCTCTCGCGCCATATCCCATCGGCGCTTGGCGCAGCCGCCCAGACCATCGGCTCGTGTCGGATGAACTCGCCGGACAACCCCTTTACGCGTGTTGCGCATACGAGGTCGACCGATCCATCCCTGACCATCGGCGCCAGCGCCACGCTCGGCAGTCCGATGACCTGGATCTCGACCTTAGGGTAAGTCGCCGAAAACTTCTTGAGGATCGCGGGCAACAGCGAAGAAGCATAGTCGTCGGGCACGCCAATGACGACCCTGCCCGTCACGTCCGGGCGAACCACCGCCGCCCAGGCCTCGTCACGCAGGGCAAGCATGCGCCGCGCAAACCCCAACAGGACTTCGCCATCCTGCGTCGGGGCAACGCTTCTTGCTCTTCGCACGAACAGGGGCTTGCCGAGCGCCAGCTCCAGCGCTTTGATCTGCATGCTGACCGCAGACTGGGAACGATGCACCACCTGCGCCGCACGGCTGAAGCTGCTGGTATCGGCAACAGCCACAAGCATCGTCAGCACGTCGAGGTCAAGCGCTTTCATAAATATCAGAAAATCTGATGCGAACGATCAATTTTACCCGTTTTTCTTAATCATGCGCCAAGGGCATACTCACACGCAAGCAACGCTGAAGCGCAGGCCGCGCGGGTGTGCGGCGGGTCGCGCCGACGAAAGGCGGATTGAAGGTGCCCTCGGTTGCAACCCGACACGCCGCGATCGGAGTCAATGCGGTTAATTAGTTAATTAGCGGATTAACAAACAGGCATCAAGCTATGGACCACCCCCTGCGCGCCAGCCTTTCGCGCGAATTGCATGCACGGCCGTTTCTCAGGATTGGCGGCTCGGTGTCACTGGTGCACTTTGCCATCTATGCCGATGACGACACGGCAATTCACCAGACGCTCCTGAGAGCGCTGTGCCGTCTCACTGGCCTGGACGCCCCCGCCGACGGCACAAAGCACTATTCGGCGCGGTGGGGAGCGGAAAAAGAGTTGAAGTGGGAACGGCACACGGAGTTTTCGACCTTCACGTTCGTCGCAAAACGCCATGACACGGACTACTTCTCCGATCTGGCTACGGCGCACGTGCCATCTGAATGGTTCCATGCGTTTGAAGGCAAGCGGTTTGTCGCGGCCCGAATGGAGCTCGTGTCGGGCGAAGGCGCAAACCGGGCGCGCCGGGACCTGCGGGAGTGGATCGATGGTCCGATTCTTGTCGGCAGCCATGTACTGGGAGGTGGGCAGGTATTCTGCGACTGGACCATCCAGCCGGACGGCTTCTCGCGATTTCTCGTGATCGACGATGGCTTTCGTGAAGAGCAAGGTGGCCGCCTCCTGCAGCGTCTCTACGAGATCGAGACATACAGAATGATGGCATTGCTGGCATTGCCGGTCGCTCGCGACCTGGGCGGAAGCCTGGACGAACTGCAGCGGGCGCTCGGGCCATTGATGCACAGCATGGATGCAAGTCCCGGACCGCAACATGATGCCGAATTGCTGGTCCGGCTGACCCATCTGGCGGTGCGGATCGAGGCGCTGGCCGAATCCGGTGGGCGCTTCAGTGCATCTCGCGCCTATGAAAAGCTCGTGCTCGCACGGATTCATGAACTGCGGGAAGAGCGCATCGAAGGCGTGCCAACGATCGCCGAATTCATGGAGCGTCGATTTGCCCCCGCAATGGAAACGTGCAAGGCGGTCTGGGCGCGCCACGAACAATTTGCGGGACGTGTGGCAAGAGCTGTCGACCTGCTGCGTACGCGCGTCAACCTTGCGCAGGAGCAGGACACCACTCGCCTGCTGGAGGGAATGGACCAAACGGCCCGCAGCCAGCTGGGACTTCAGCACGCAGTCGAGGGCTTATCCGTTGCGGCCATCTCGTATTACGTGCTGTCCCTGACCGGCGCCGGACTCAAAGCCCTCCACGCGGTGCATCTTCCGCTCGATCCCGAACTGCTTGAGGGGATATTGATCATCCCGGTTGTCCTGCTGGTATTGCGCGCTACCAGGCGCAGCAAGCGGACCGGACCGAAGCGGAACATGGTCGTCTCCAAGCAAGCCGTTCCGGGCGGAGAGAGGACAGTCTGAGGCCAGCTTAAGACGCGCCACCCTTCCCCTTCCTCAGGCTTCGGCTGCCGCTCGTTGTGCGAAAGGGGGATTTGTGCGACGCTCCCGGTCTATTTCCACGCCGAACAAAAATGAAAAAAGCAGGCCGCGTAACATCCTGGAATGCCGACAAGGGCTATGGCTTTATCGATGTACATGCCGACGTGAAGGACATTTTCTTTCACATCACCGCGCTGCAGAACCGTTCAGTCCGGCCGAAGCCTGGCGACCGCGTCATGTTTGAACTGGGCAAGGGCAAGGACGGCCGCATGCAAGCCAGCAACGTCTCGATGCTGGGCGCACCGAAACCGCAAAACCAGGCAAGCGTGCTGCCGGTTTTCCTGGCCGCGATCGCCCTGGCGGCGATTTTCGCCGGCGCCCTCGGTGGGTTTCTCCCGCGGCTTGCCGGCGCGATCAGTCTAGTGATGAGTATCGTTGCATTCCTTGCGTACAACGCCGACAAGGCCCGCGCCAACCGCAAGGAATGGCGCACGCCCGAGGCCCACCTGCACTTCCTCGCCCTGTGTGGTGGCTGGCCGGGCGCACTTGCCGCGCAACATCTGCTGCGCCACAAAAACCGGAAGCAGGCGTTTCAGGCGGCTTTCTGGGGCACCGTGGTCCTGAACATCGGCGCCATGGTGCTCTGGAAGACCCTTGTGCCGGCCTGAAACGAAGAAGGGGGTCACGGCCTCAACCTGGCCGCAACCCCCTTCGTCGCTGCATCGCTTCGTCGCGCGTTGGCGCCAGGACTTGCCCCGGCGCCCCGCTATCAGCCTTCCTTCAGGAACGCCTTCAGATGGTCCGCGCGGCTCGGATGCCGCATCTTCTTCATCGCCTTGCTTTCGATCTGGCGAATCCGTTCGCGGGTCACATCGAACTGCTTGCCGACTTCTTCCAGCGTGTAGTCGGTGGACATGTCGATACCGAAACGCATCCGCAGCACCTTGGCCTCGCGGGGCGTCAGGTCGTCCAGCATTTCCCGCACGGTCGCCCGCAGGCTCGCATGCAGTGCGGCTTCCGCCGGGGACGCGGTATCCGAGTCGGCAATCATGTCGCCCAGGCTCGTATCGCCGTCCTCGCCAACCGGCGTTTCCATGGAGACGGGCTCCTTGGCGATCTTCATGATCGAGCGGACCTTCTCTTCAGGCATCTCCATGCGCTCGGCAAGCGCCGCGGGATCCGCGGCCTTGCCGGTGCGCTGCATGATTTCGCGCGAGATGCGGTTGAGCTTGTTGATCGTCTCGATCATATGCACCGGCACCCGGATGGTCCGGGCCTGGTCGGCGATCGCCCGCGTCACTGCCTGGCGGACCCACCACGTTGCATAGGTGGAGAATTTCCAGCCGCGGCGGTACTCGAACTTGTCGACCGCCTTCATCAGGCCGATATTGCCTTCCTGGATCAGGTCCAGGAACTGCATGCCGCGATTCACGTACTTCTTGGCGATCGAGATCACCAGACGCAGGTTGGCTTGCGTCATCTCGTGCTTGGCCTGGCGCATCTGGCGCTCGGCGGTCAGCATCTGGCGGTTCACCAGCTTCAGCTCCGACAGCGGCAACACCGCGCGTGCGTGAATATCAACCAGCTTTTGCTGATGCGATTCGAGGTCCGGCAGGCTACGGCCGACCGAGTCGCTGTACGAGCGCGATTCGGCAGCAAGCGAGCGGCCCCAGGCAAGATTGGTCTCGTTGCCGGGGAAGCGTTCGATGAACTCTTCCCTGGGCATGCCGCACCGCTCCACCATCAGCTGCAGTATCTGGCGCTCGACGACACGCACTTCTTCCACCACGGCCTGGACATCGGCGCACAGGCGCTCAATGGTCTTGGCGGTAAAGCGGATCGAACTCAGCTCTTCGCGGACCGCGAGCTGAGCCATGAGGAATCCTTCCGACTCCACGCCATGCGCGGTGTAGGCCTTGCGCATGGCCTCGAAATGATCGGCCACGCGGGCGAACCGCGTCAGGCAATCGTCCCGCAGCTTGGAAAGCGCGGCGGATTCGTTGGCTTGCGCGCTCGCACCTTCGTCGCTGTCGTCGTCGCTCTCGTCATCGGCGGCGACTTCATCGCGGCTGGTGTCGTCGTCGGCTTCGGCGGCCACCTCGGCTTCCCCTTCGATCAGCCCGTCGACCAGTTCATCGATGCGGATTTCATCGCGCTCCACGCGCTGCGAGAGTTCGAGGATCGTCGCAATGGTGGACGGGCAGGCAGCGATGGCGTGAACCATGCGGTTCAGGCCGTCTTCGATGCGCTTGGCGATCTCCACTTCCTGCTTGCGGGTCAGCAAGGTTGCCGAGCTCATTTCCCGCATGTACATCCGCACCGGGTCGGTGGTCCGTCCGAACTCGGAGTCGACGGTCGACAGCGCGACTTCCGCCTCTTCGTCGGCCTGGTCGTCCGAGGCCGCAACCGCGCTATCGCGCAGCAGGAGCGCTTCGGCGTCCGGCGTCTGCTCGTAGATCGTCACGCCCATTTCGGCGAACGTGCTGACGATGCTCTCCATCGCAGCCGTGTCGGTGAAATTGCCCTGCAAATGGTCGCTGATATCCGCGTGCGTCAGGTAGCCGCGTTCCCTGCCCAGCTGGATCAGTGCGCGCAGCTGCTGGCTGCGCTCCGTAGCTTCGGTTGCGGGATCAGCTTGAGCCGTGGACGCCGCACCCCTACCGGCCGGCTTCTTGCCGGCCAATGCTGTTTTCGATTCTGCCAACGTCCGTTGTGCGCCACTCGCCATTAACTGCTGCTCCCTTGCTGAATTACTACTTGATTACTTCTTGACTGTTGCCCATACGAGGGTACACCCATCGCACCTGCGGCTGTCAAAGCCCTCGCAGCATTGCTAGCTGCCGAGAGACGGACATCTGCCGCAATCCGCTGGGACTCCCAGTCCGGCATTGCGTGTCCGTTCAAGCCAAAGGGCGATATTCTACATTCGTTGTTGCAACGCATCACGCGAAAAAACCGACTGCCGTGTTGCCAATGCCCCGCTTCCGTGTGGTTCCCCCTATGCAGGGAAGCACCGGAGTTAGGTATCAGACCCATCGAGGCGTCTTCCAATGCGCCGAACCTTCTGGTCTAGCGGGCTTTGTGACCGAAAGCACCATCCGGATCGACGTACACATTTGTTTTTTTCCTGCTCACCAAATCGTTCTGCCCGGACAGGCCGGCCTGTTCCCGTAGCGGCGCAGGCTCCGGCTTGCCCAACCTGGCATCCGGCTTGATGTCCTCGGCGCCTTGCGCCCACGCGTCCAGCATGCGCTTGGCGATTTCCCTGAACTCCGGGTAGCGGTCGGCGTACTCGCTTACCAGCGGCACTACCTTCCGGATCGCCTGCGTCACCTGGCCCATACATGCGGCCATATCGGCGCTAGACAAGTTCAGTCTTGCGCCGCCGTACTGCGCCAGCAACTTCCCGGATGCCCAGGTCCGCTTGCCAGCCAGCGGCAAACCTGGGATATCCGCCCGATACTCCGGGTAGGCGGTCACCGTGACAATGTCATACACCGGCGCCAGCCTGACGTCATCGATGCTGGTGTACACCACAGCGAAGTTCTTCAGGTGTGCATCGGCATTGCGCAGTGCGTAGTTCAAAAGCAACAACGTAAACAGGCGCCGCGCACTTTCCTTCCGATGCGGGGCGCTGACGTAAATCGCCAACAGCTTTGCCAGATCCTCAAGACTGCCCTTGTATTTATTGACAGGGTCCAGTCCTCTCAGCGCACAAAAATCCTCAACTGCAAGCCGGCTGCCGTCCGCCACGCGATCGAAACGGCGGATTGCCAGCACCTGCCCGTCGTCCGAGAGTTCTGTTTCCGGCACTTCCAGGCCCGCCAGCCGCGCCACTTCGAGGCACAGGAACTCGTTCACGGACAGGCCGGGCAAATCCACCGGACCCGTCTTCAGGATGAACTCGTCGGTCCAGACCGTGGCTTTGTCCTCGGGCCTGGCAAGCACCTTGGGCATGACGCCCGATACACCTTCGGCAATGCCCGCTTCCAGATGGCGCAGCAGGTTGTCCCGCGATCCAGTCGATGCGAGCAGGCTCGCCATGTCCAGGTTCGAGGCAGCCAACGTCGGCGGCGCCCCGTGAGGCACCACGCGGACCCTGCCGATCCCGTTCGCGCCGGTCAGCGCCAGCAGGCCCAGGTCGCTCACGTCGGCATGGGCCCCAAGCTTGCGCCGGATCAGGTCCTTCTTGTACCCCTCGGGCAAGTTCATCTGAAAAAACGGCAGCAGCCCGGCTGCCCATTTATACGACTCTGCCCGAACTGGCAGCAGAAGCGACACGAAGTCGTGCGCCGGCACATCTGGCAGGTAGGTGAATACGCTCGCGCGCGCTTCTTCGGCCAGCGTGCCGACGGGCGTTGCATTCACATAGACGTCCAGCATCTGTGCGCCGTTCACTTCGAACCCTCGTCGTGCGCCTTTTCCGGTGCCTTGTCGCCGGACTGGGACGCGTCAAGGTCCGCGGCTGGCTGCGGCCGGCGGTGAAAGTGCCGGACACGCCGGCGCGCTTCCTCGGAGGTGGCATCGACTTCCTCCGTCTCTGCCAGCACGTCGTCCAGCGTCCTTCGGTGGCCGGCAGGCCTTGCGAGCAGCTCAAGCCCGACGGCCTCGAACAAACTCAACAACTTCACCGCGCCCATCTCCGGCAATCCGCCCGTCTCAAACCGGCTGATCCGGGCCCGCGGCACCCCGCTGTACTCGGCGACTTCCTGTTGGGTCTTGTTCGCAAGGATCCTGGCACGCTTAAAGGCCTCTCCCAGCTCAGCAAGATTCATGTGCTACCTGTATAACATTATGCTCAAATAAACGTCTAACGTACTGTATACGAAACAACAGCATCAGTCAAGATAACGTGCCATAAACGAAACACTAAGCGGTTAATTCTTCGTAGTGTTTGATATAGAGAACATTATGAGCGCAGCAAGCCGATTAGCCCGAGGTTAGACTGCATGCTGCGAACGATCCGCCTCTCATCCCAGCCAGACATGCACCTAATCGACATTGGCGTAAACTTTCATTCCTCCCAGATTGCCCCGCACACAGACGCCATCCTTGCGCGCGCCGTGGCGGCCGGGGTGGTGGCCATACTCGCGACGGGCACATCGCTGGACGCGAGCAGGAAGGCTAGTGACCTGGCCAGGCTGCATCCCCGCCTCCTATTCGCAACGGCGGGCACGCACCCTCACACGGCCAGGGATTGGTCGCCATCGGTCCGGCAATCGCTTGAGTCCCTCTGGGAACGCCCCGAGGTGGTGGCGATCGGGGAGTGCGGGCTGGACTACAACCGAAATTTCTCGACGCCTGCCGACCAGCGCAGGGCCTTCGCGGACCAGCTCGAAGCGGCTGTCCTCTGGAAGAAGCCCCTGTTTCTCCATTGCCGCGACGCCTTCGAGGACTTCTACGCGATGGTGGAACCCGCGGTCCGTGCCGGCGCCCACGGTGTGGTGCACTGCTTTACCGGCGCTGCCGACGAGGCGGCCGCTTTCGTCGAACTGGGCCTGGACATCGGTATCACGGGCTGGGTAACGGATCTCAAGCGAGGCCAGGCGCTGCGCGAGGCCGTGCAAGCCATACCGCTCGACCGCCTGCACCTGGAGACCGATGCGCCCTACCTCGGCCCGAAGAACCACAAGAACCGGCGGCCTTACAACGAGCCCGCCAACCTGCCCTGGATTGCGCAGGCAGTCGCCGAACTGAAAGCGTTGACGGTGGCCGAGGTTGCCAGCCAGTGCACCCGCAATAGCCGCCGCCTGTTCGGCATCCCGGCCTGAGGTGCGCCCTGCCCGCTCGTGACAAGCGGTGATTGTGAACAAATGTGCCTACAATCGGAACCCGGCTAAGCCGCCGGGGGTCGAACCAGGCTTCGCCCGGAGCCGCTGGACCTCATTCGCTTGTGTTGCCCGCCGGCTCCGGACAGACCCGTGAATAACAATCAAGAAAGGCCCGCCCATGGTGACCGAAACCGGCCCAAACCTGATCCTGCGCCCGCTGGAGCGCAGCCACCTGCATTTCGTACACAGCCTGAACAACGACGCGAAGATCATGCGTTACTGGTTCGAGGAACCCTACGAAACCTTCGCCGAGCTGACTCAGCTCTATGACCGCCATGTGCACGACCAGCGCGAGCGCCGCTTCGTCTGCGAGAACCTGGATGACGAAGCCGTTGGCCTGGTCGAGTTGATGGAGTTGAACCATATCCACCGGCGCGGGGAGTTCCAGATCATCGTGGCGCCGGCCAGCCAGGGCCGCGGCTACGCCGGCACGGCCACCCGGCTCGCCATGGACTACGCCTTCATGGTGCTGAACCTGCACAAGCTTTTCCTGATCGTGGACGTGCAGAACGCCAAGGCGATCCATATCTACGAGAAATGCGGCTTCCAGCGCGAGGGCGAACTGCTGGAAGAGTTCTTCAGCTATGGCGCCTATCACAATGCATTGCGCATGTGCGCCTTCCAGCGCGACTACCTCGCCGCGCGCAACGCCCGGCTCTGAGCGCCCCGCCCAGGCCCGAAATCAGCCCGCCAGCTCCCCGACCGCCTTCCACGCCTGGTCGATGGCGGCTGTCAGCGAAGGGCTGCCCGCGCTATCGCTGTTAGCGATCACCACATTGCCCGCGCTGGCGCGCGAGCGATCCAGCACGGCCTGCGCTGCCGCCTCCTCCTCGAACAGGCTGTTGGGCATATAGCTGTAGCCGTGCGCCCAGCGGTTGACGGTGATGCCGCGAATCACATCCTTGCCGGCGAAGCCGCCGGGCGCCAGCATGCGGTCTAGCTGGCTGCGGATACCCTTCTCCAGTTCGCCGAACGGCGTACCAAGCAGGAAAGCCCGCCCGGCGCGGAAGCGTTCGCGCGCCTGCATCCCGCTGTCCGGCACGGTGGGCACATAGAGCATGTGCAGCACCACCGGGTCCGCCGGGCGCGCGCCGGCCGGCTTCTCCAGCCACAGGTCGGTGTAGGCCATGGCCGGCGCATGGATGCGGCTGGTCTTGAGCGCCTCGAAGGCGCGCCAGTTGTCCAGCGCCACCTTGGTGTAGACCACCGGGGCCTTCACGTCGGAGCGCAGGGCCTGCTTTTGGGGCGCCGGCAGGCCGGGCATGATGAACGGGATCATCATGTTGTAGCCGGCCAGCACCACGTGCGCGGCTTCGACCCGGTGCAGGTTGCCGCTCCAGCCATAGGTCACGCGCGTGATGCGCTGGTCCGGCTCGATGGCGATGGCCGTGCTGTTCAGGCGTACCCGTACCTTGGAATCGTCGGTATCGAGCCGGCTGTAGTCGAAACCGGCCGCGCCGATGTCATCGGGGCTGCCGGACTTCGTCACGCCCGGGATCATGTTCCGCACCAGCAGCCGCGCCAGCGTGGCATTGCCATCGGCAAACCAGAGCTTCGATGCGGGCGACTTGCCAAGGCGTGGATTGAGGCTGGGCGGCGGCATGTTCTTGCCGCCCGGCAAGCCGATGGCCAGCGCGTCGAACAGCGATACGCCGTCGGCG
Source organism: Cupriavidus sp. 05L310 (assembly GCF_056398185.1). Taxonomy (NCBI): domain Bacteria; kingdom Pseudomonadati; phylum Pseudomonadota; class Betaproteobacteria; order Burkholderiales; family Burkholderiaceae; genus Cupriavidus; species Cupriavidus sp. 05L310. The sequence goes on along the minus strand of NZ_JBFTOX010000001.1, from coordinate 109,158 downwards.
TCCAGGGCATAGGCATCGTTGCTGCGGCTGCGGAAAAAGCGCTGGCCGTCGAGACCCACGCCGGCCTTCTCGCGCAGGAAGGCCGCGTAACTGGTGCGCTTCAGGTAAGCCAGCCGCTCGCCCTCGCCCATGCCCGCCAGGTAATCCGTGCCGCCATCGGCCAGGCGCGCCAACGCGTCGCGGTCCTGCTGCGGCAGCGGCGTCTTGTCCAGGAAGGCTTTGAACGCCGCGGCACTGGCCGGCTGCGCCCCGGTATTGCGGGCATCGATCTGGCTGGCAAACGGATCGCCGGCAAGCAACTGGTCACGGCCAAAGTGTTCCGCGTCGAAGAAGACCGAGCGGCCCATGCCCAGCTCGCGATACAGGTCGCGTTCGGCGGCCTGATGGCGCTTGGGATCCACGCCGAGCCCGGCCAGCAGCGTGGCTACCGCGCGGCTGTCGAGCGCGGTCGGCGGCATCTCGGCGCTGCCGCCGTACGTCACCAGTTTCTGTCCGCGTACCGTGAACTCGTTGCGCTTGGCATGGCCACCGAAATCGTCGTGGTTGTCGAGGATCAGGATGCGTTTGCCGGCGCCGAAGCGGCGCTGGTAGAACCACGCCGCCGCCAGCCCGCTGAGGCCACCGCCCACCACCACCAGGTCGAAGACTTCGCGCGCCATCACGGCAGGGTATTTGGCGCCTTCGCGGGCCAGGCTGTGCGCAAGCGTGTAGGTGCCCGCATGGTTGCCGCGCAGCCCGGTCAGCGCCGGGGGATAGCCGGCGCTGCGTTCAGCGGCCTGCAAGAGCTGGGACGGCGCCAGCCCCGCGGCGATGGTGAGTGCGGCGCCGTTGAGAAAGTCTCTGCGCGTGATGGTCATGGCAATATCGTTCGCTTGGTTTGGGTGGCGCGGGCTCAACGGCGCTCAGCGGTGTCGCGCTGACGGCCCAGTTCGGCGCGGCGCGCGGCTATCGCCCCTTCCGCTACAGGGCTGGCGCGATTGCCCCAGCCGGTGCGGATAAAGGTCAGCACGTTCGCCAGCTCCTGGTTGTCCAGCGTCCAGCCATAGCCGGGCATGTGGTAATCGGTAGCCGCCGTGCCCACGTGCGCGGTCACGGCGCCGTCGAGCAGCAGGTTGGCCAGCGAGGACGGATCAGGATCCACCACGGTCGGATTGCCCGCCAATGGCGGGAAGACGCGGGCAAAGCCCTTGCCGTTGGCGCCATGGCAAGGCATGCAGAATTCGGCGTACTGGCGCGCGCCGGTGGCGTCGAAGCGGCCCTGCGCGAGCATGTCGGCGGTGCCGGCATCATAGACGTAGGGTGTCTCGTCGCTGCGCGTGCCGGGCACCGACTTGAGATACACGGCAACGGCATCCAGATCCGGGCGGCTCATGAACTGCGTGGACGATGCGATCACCCCGGACATCGGCCCGAACGAAGTCGCATGCGCATTGCGCCCGGTATGCAGATATTCGGCAATGTCTTCGCGCGACCAGCTGCCCAGCCCCGTACGCGGGTCGCCCCGCAGGTTGGTGGAAGCCCAGCCTTCCACGCTGGCGCCGGCCAGGAAATGCCGGCTGCGTTCATCCAGCCCCTTCTCGGCCATCAGCGCGCCGCGCGGCGTATGGCAGGCGCCGCAGTGGGCCACCGCTTGTACCAGGTAGGCGCCGCGATTCCACGCTGCACTCTGGCTGGCATCGTTGCGCACCGGCCCGGTTTCGAGGAACAGCCAGTTCCAGACGCGCAGCAGCCAGCGCATGCCGAACGGCCAGCGCATCTCGGGTTCGGCGGTTTCCTGCCGCACGGCTTTTACTTCGGTGCGCAAGTAGGCATAGAGCGCCTGCACGTCCGGTTCGGCGAGGCGGGCATACGACGGGTAAGGCATGGCGGGATAAAGCCGCTTGCCGTGCTTCGCCACGCCCTCACGCAGCGCGCGGTCGAACTCCTCGAACGTGTAGGCGCCGATGCCGCTCTCGGCATCCGGCGTAATGTTGGTGGAATAGACGGTGCCCACGCCGGTCTTCAACGGCAATCCGCCGGCAAAGGGCGCGCCACCGGGGCTGGTGTGGCAGGCGGCGCAGTTGGCCACCTTGGCCAGGTAGCGGCCACGCTCGATCTGCGCCGCGCCGGGGGCGTCCGCCGCAGCCGCGAGGCATGGCGCCAGCAGCAAGGCGGCGAAGGCGGCGGCAGCGCTGCGCAAGTGCCTGCGCGCAAAGGCGGAAATGGTGCCGGCGACGGCGGCGGCGGTAGCGGAGAACCGCCTTGTGGCAAGGCTCATGGGGCTGATTGTCGTTTTAAGCGCCGCGATGGCGTTCCGTGCGGCAAGCGTGCGCAGCCCGCGCGCGGCGGGCAGAGCATCATGGTTGCAGACCTGGGCGGCCCTGCGGATGCGGGATGAACTGGCGCGCCCGCGCTTCAGGCGTGGGACACCGCCCAGTGCGCCAGCGACACAAGCAGCAGCACGAGGCCCGCCGCCAGCGCCACGCCGGTCAGGATCAGCGGCACCGGCCGCACCGCCTGCAGGTCGCGCATATGTTCCTGGCCCTTGCGCAGGCCAAAAAATCCCCACAACACCGTAATCACCAATCTCAAGGGGTTCATTTCCGTCTTCCTTGCATGCTTGCCACACATCGCATGACCGTACGTCCGGGGGGCGGCCGACCGTGCAACGGCATGGCTTTTACTAGTTACGGCGCATTATGGCCGTGGCTGGCAAGTAATAACAGAATCAGATCTGCGATAATTTTGCGTATCAGTTTGACGATCAGGCATTTGTAGACCCCTGCCCCCCTGCCCCATGAAGCGCTACGAAGAGCTGGCGGAAACGCTGGCCAAGGACATCCGCAGCGGCAACCTGCCGCCCGGCACCAAGATGCCGTCGATCCGCAAGACGGTGGCGCAGTATGGCGTGAGCCCTTCCACCGCGTTCCAGGCGTACTACCGGCTGGAGGAACGCGGGCTGGTACGGGCGCGCGAGCGCTCCGGCTACTACGTGACGGGACCGGTGGGGCGGCCGCTGCCGCAGCCGGCGGTGCGCCGCTCGCACCAGGTCTCGACCGACGTCGATATCTCCAAGCTGGTGTTCTCCGTGCTCGATGCCGCGCGCGATCCTCAGCTTGTCCAGCTCGGCTCGGCCTTCCCTTCGCCCGAGCTGTTTCCCTGGGAGCGCCTGGGCAAGTCGCTGGCCCGCGCCGGGCGCGAACTCGATCCCTGGTATTCCGTGAACGACATGCCGGCCGGGCATCTGGCCCTGCGCCAGCAGATCGGCTTGCGCTACCTTGGCGCGGGAGCCCCGCAACCCACCGAGGAAATCGTCGTCACCAACGGTGCGCTCGAAGCGCTCAACCTGTGCCTGATGGCCGTGACCCAGCCTGGCGACGTGGTGGCCATCGAGTCGCCCGGTTTCTATGCTGCCCTGCAGGCGCTGGAGCGGCTACGTTTGCGGGCCGTGGAGATCCCGGTGGATCCGCGCGAAGGCATCGACCTGGACGCGCTGGATGCCGCCCTGAAGCGCCACCCGATCAAGGCTTGCTGGTTCATGACGCAGTTCCAGAACCCGCTCGGCGCCAGCATGTCCGAGGGCAGGAAGCAGCGGCTGGTGGCTTTGCTGGCTCGCCACCGCGTACCGCTGATCGAGGACGATGTGTACGGCGAGCTGTACTTCGGCAACCGCTGCCCGCTGCCCGCCAAGGCCTTCGACCAGGAGGGCCTGGTCATGCATTGCAGTTCGTTTTCCAAGACACTGGCGCCGGGCTTCCGGGTGGGCTGGGTGGCGCCCGGGCGGTTCGGCGAAGCGATCCAGCGGCTGCGGCTGATGACCACGCTGTCGGCAGGCGTGCCGACGCAGGTGGCGCTGGCGGAATACCTGCAGAACGGCGGCTACGACAAGCACCTGAGGCGCCTGCGCCATCTGCTGGAGATGCAGCAGGGCCAACTGATCGCCGCCATTGGCCGGCATTTCCCCGAATCGGTACGCGTCTCCCAGCCCGCGGGCGGGTATTTCCTGTGGGTGGAGTTTGCCGAAGGCTTCGATGCGCTGGCCCTGCACCGCGCCGCGCTCGAGCATGGCATTGGCATTGCGCCGGGCCCGATCTTCTCGGCACGGCAAGGCTATCGCAATTGCATCCGCCTGAACTACGGCCACCTTTGGAGCGACGCCGTGGAAGCGGCCGTGGCCAGACTGGGCGAGCTGGCGAAGGCGCAATCATGAGCAGGCAGGGGCCCACCCGCTCAAGCGGCTGTCCCGCCCCGGCCATGCCTGCCCAGGTACCATTCCCCAAGTTCGAATCCCGCCTGCACAAGGAGCGCAAGCACCGCGGACGGGATGGCGCCCGCCATCAGCAGGACGTGATCATTCAGCGCGAGCCCGGTCGCGATGCGTTCCCCGTAGCCGCCGGCGCCGACGAAGGCGGCTATGGTGGCCGTGCCCACGCTGATGATGGCTGCTGTCTTGATACCGGCCAGCAGCACCGGCATCGATAGCGGGAGCTCTACGTAGCGCAGCACCTGGCCAGGCCTGAAACCCAGGGCGCGCGCGGCCTCGCACATCCCCCTGGGCACTTGCTGCAGCCCCGTCAGCGTATTGCGCACGATCGGCAGCAGCGCATAGAGGAACAGCGCCACCATGGCGGGCCATACCCCAATGCGCCCCAGCAGCGGAATCAGCAGGGCCAGCAAGGCCAGCGAGGGCACCGTCTGCAGCACGCTCACCGCCGCCATCAAGGCCTGGCCCAGCCGGGGACGGCGTGCGGCCACGATGGCCAGCGGCACACCCAGCACGGTGGCGGCGCCCACGGCGCCAAGCACCAGGGCCAGGTGCCGCCTGGTCAGGCGCAAGGTATCGCGGCCGAACAAGGTGGCTGCGAGTCCGGCGCGGGCGTCTGGCCGGGCTCCCGCTTCGGCGGAAGTCGCCGCGGCGCCGCCATTCGCCAGGAAGGCGTGCGCTACCGTGGCGAAGGATTGCCCGTCCAGTTCAGCCGCCGCGTTCATCGCGATCATGTCTTGCGCGTGTATCTTTCCCTCCAGGCGATTCAAGGCCTGCCAGGCCGCCGGAAAGCGCTGTGGCAGGTCGCGCCGGTACAGCACCACGGCGTCGTAGCGCGGGAAGTAGTGCCGGTCGTCGGTCAGCACGCGCAGCCCGTACTTGCGAATCTTGGCGTCGGTCGAGTAGATGTCGATGGCATCGACCTGCCCGTTGGCCAGGGCTTCGTAGGCAACGCCGTGATCCAGCCCCATGGGGCGCTGGCGCAGGCCATAGCGCTGCGCCAGCCCGGGCCAGCCATCCGCCCGGCCGAGAAATTCATGCGACAACCCCAGGCGCAGTTGCGGCTGCGCGGCCAGGTCTTCCAGCGCCGCCAGGCCAAGCTGGCTCGCCTTGGCCTCGCTCACCGCCAGTGCGTAAGTGTTCTCGAACCCGAGTGGAATGCCAGCCGCCAGGTCAAACGGCGCCAGCGCCCGGTTGATCTGTTCCAGGCTGGCGCCTGGGGGCAGCTTGAGGATTTCGCTGGAAACGGTGCCGGTGTAATCCGGATACAGGTCGATGCTACCGGCCTTGAGGGCTTCGAACACGATGGCCGTGTTGCCAAGGCCGGGCGTGTGTTGGGCACTGACCTGGACCGCAGCCGTCTGGGTAAGGATTTCCCCGAGGATATAGGACTCGGTAAAGCGCTTTGAGCCAACCCGGAGCGTGTCGGCGTACACCGTGGCAGCCGCGGCGAGCAGCGCTAGCCCGACCAGCACATGGCCGAGCACCGCCATGGTTCCCGGAAGCCCGAACCGATCGCCATGCGTGGCGCCCCGCGTGCAGCTTTGAAGGGGATTCAAATGATGCGCTCTCCTGTTGCATCGCCAGGCAGGCCCCGTGGCCTCCCGTGCCGACATGGTTCCCATCATACGTGCCTGGCACGGCGCAGGGCACACTCCCCGGTTCCGCACCGCTTGCCGGCATCGACACCCGTCCCGCCGTGCCGGGGCGACGGCGCGCCAGCCGCTCCTCTTCCCCCATGCAACCGCATGAGCACATATGAAAATAGTATTTGCAATCCGAATGCTGGCGGGGCGAGAATCCAGAAAACACATACATAGCATCAACGACATCTCGCCCCCATGGAAATCCGGCAACTGGAAGCCTTCGCGGCAGTCATGACCAGCGGCAGCGTCACCGCCGCGGGGCGCTTGCTGGGCCGTTCCCAGCCGGCGATCACACGCCTGATCCAGGAACTGGAGAGCGAGATCGGCTTTGCGCTGTTCGCCCGCAGCGGGCCGCGCGTCAGCCCCACCGAGCGGGGCTTCCTGCTGTACGAGGAGGTGGAGCACGCGCTGGTCGGCTTGCAGCAGATCCGGGCCCGTGCCGCTGAAATCGCCCGCGAGGAAAACCGCTCGCTGCAGATCGCCGCCACGCCGGCCCTGGCGGCGGGCCTGTTGCCCCTGGCGCTGGCCGGCAACCGGCCGGACCATGCCACCGCGGGCACCGGCACCGCCAGCCACATCCATATCAACAGCGCCTCCCCGGAAAAAGTCGTGCACTCGGTGCTGACCGGCGCGGCCGAGATCGGCCTGACCAGCCTGCCCCTGGAGCATCGCGGCGTCACCGTGCACTGGATCGGGCAGGCTGCCTGCGTGGCTGCGGTACGCGCCGACGATCCGCTGGCGGCGCTCGCCACCATCCCGCTCTCGGCCTGCAGCGGGCGGCGCATCGTCACCATGCAGAACCCCTACCGGCTACGCCGCCGCCTGGACGAGGCGTTTGCCCGTGCCGGGGTGGAGCCGGCCGCGCTGATCGACACCAATTCCTCGCTCAATGCGCTCACCGCCGTACGTGCCGGACTGGGGATCGCCGTGCTGGAGCCGGTGACAGCGCGCGGCGTGCCGCTGGCGGATATCGTGGTACGCCCCATTGATGCCGATATTCCTTTCTACTTTGGCGTGATCACCCCCCAGACCAGGCCCGCCAGCGCCGCCGTGCTGGCGCTGATCGACACGCTGGCCACCGCGGCACGCCACTTGCTGCCCGATTTCACCCAGCGCGGCCCGGAACAGCACGGCGCGCTGCTGCAAGCGCTTTATGGCGACGCCGCGGCCACCGAGGCCGCCAACGGCGCCTCCCACGACACCGAACACATCGACCTATGAACTTGCCTGCCGAAGCCATCCCGGCCATATCCGCTGCCACCGCCGCCACCGCCGCAGAAGGCCTCGCCGCGCTGGAAGCGCGCTTGCGTCAGGACCTGTCCTGGCTGGAACTGCCCGCCAGGAACTGGACCGTTGCGCGCGCGCACGATGGCGAGCCGGTGCTGGATGTTGCGGTGATCGGCGGCGGCATGGCCGGCATGGCGGCAGCGGCTACGCTCAAGCACCTGGGCATCAACGCACGGATATTCGACCGCTCCCCGGCCGGCTTCGAGGGTCCCTGGGCCACCACGGCGCGCATGGAGACGCTGCGCTCGCCGAAGCAACTGACCGGCCCGGCGCTGGGCCTGCCCGCCCTGACTTTCCGCGCCTGGTTCGAGGCCCAGTTCGGTACCGCCGCCTGGGACGCGCTGGACAAGATCCCGCGCCTGCAGTGGATGGATTACCTGCGCTGGTATCGCCAGGTGCTGGAACTGGACGTGCGCAACGACCACGTGGTCGAGCGGGTGCTGCCGCGCCCCGATGGCCTGGTGGCGCTGGAAATCCGCTCGCCCGCCGGCGCGCAGACCGTGCTGGCGCGCCGCGTGGTGCTGGCCACCGGCCGCGACGGCCTGGGCGGCGCGCATGTGCCGCCCTTTGTCCAGACCTTGCCGCGCGAGCGCTGGGTGCATTCGAGCGATGTGTTCGACTACGGCACCCTGCGCGGCAAGCGCGTGGGCGTGGTCGGCGCCGGCGCCTCCGCCATGGACAGCGCCGCTACCGCGCTGGAAGCGGGCGCCGCCAGCGTCGACCTGCTGATCCGCCGCGCCGATATCCCGCGCATCAACAAGGGCAAGGGCGCGGGCAACCCCGGCCTCACCCACGGCCACCCCGGCCTGCCGGACGACTGGAAATGGCGCATCCGCCATTACATCAACGAGCAGCAGGTGCCGCCGCCGCGCGGCAGCACGCTGCGGGTGTCGCGGCATGAGAACGCGCGCTTCAACCTGGGCTGCCCGATCGAGCGCATCGAGCAGTCCGGCGACGCGCTGCTGGCGCATACGCCAAAGGGCGCCTTCGAGCTGGATTTCCTGATTGTCTCGACCGGTTTCCGCATCGCGCTGGAAACGCGCGAGGAATTCGCCGCGTTTGCCGGCCAGATCCGCTACTGGCGCGACCGCTACGCACCGCGGGAGGGGCAGGAAGACCAGGAGCTGTCGGACTCTCCGGACCTTGGCCCGGCCTTCGAATTCCTCGAGAAAGTGCCGGGCGCGTGCCCGGGCCTGTCGCGCATCCACTGCTTCTGCTATCCGGCAGCGTTGTCGCACGGCACGGTCTCGGGCGACATTCCCGCCATCAGCGACGGCGCCAGGCGCCTGGGCCAGGGCATCGCAGCCCTGCTCTACCAGGAGGACGTGGCGCTGCACTACGCCAATATGGAAGCCTTCGCCGAACCTGAGGTCTTCGGGGACGAGTGGGTGCCGGCCGGCCCGCCGCCGGCGATTCCTTCCGACGCGGCGAACGCATCATGAGCCGCTGGCCGCTCCGATGGCTGGCGCGCCGGCTGGCGCAGTCGCTGCTGGTCGTGCTGGCGATGACGGTGATCGTGTTCGCCGGGCTGCACGCGATCGGCAACCCCGTCGACATCCTGATCGGACAGGACGTGGACCAGGTCGAGCGCGCGCGCATCATTGCGCGGCTGGGGCTGGACCAGCCGCTCTGGCGCCAGTACCTGGCCTTCCTGCACGGCGCCCTGCGCGGCGACCTGGGCAACAGCCTGGTCTATAACGTACCGGCCATCCAGCTCATCCTGCAGCGGCTGCCGGCCACGCTGGAGCTGGCGGTGGCGGCGCTGTTGCTGGCCGTGCTGGTGGGCGTGCCGCTCGGGCTGTTCGCCGGCCTGTACCCGGAGCATCCACTGTCGCGCGTGCTGATGACCGGCAGCATCGTCGGCTTTTCGCTACCTACGTTCTGGGTGGGACTGATGCTGATCATGGCCTTCAGCGTGCGGCTTGGCTGGCTGCCTTCGGGCGGACGCGGCGCCACGGCCGAATGGCTGGGCGTGCCGTGGTCGTGGCTCACCGCCGACGGCCTGCGCCACCTGATCCTGCCGGCCATCAACCTGTCGCTGTTCAAGGTCTCGCTGGTGCTGCGGCTCACGCGCGCCGGCGTGCGCGAGGTGCTGCCGCAGGACTGGGTCAAGTTCGCCCGCGCCAAGGGCCTGTCGCCGCGGCGCGTGGTCCTCGGCCATGTGCTGCGCAATACGATGATTCCGCTGGTGACGGTGCTGGGACTGGAGTTCGGCTCGACCATCGCCTTCGCGGTGGTGACCGAGAACATCTTCGCCTGGCCCGGCGCCGGCAAGCTGATCCTGGACAGCATCAACGCGCTGGACCGGCCGGTGATCGTTTCCTACCTGATCGTGGTGGTGTGCCTGTTCGTCACGCTGAACCTGATCGTGGATGTTCTGTACAAGCTGCTCGACCCGCGCGTGCGGCTGGAGGCTGCCGCATGAGCGCCATCGACAACGCCGCCTCCACGGCGCAAGCCGATCCGCGGGCGCTGCGCCGGGAATCGCCCTGGCGCCGGGTGGCGGCGGACTTCTTTTCCTCGCGTACCGCCGTATTCGGCCTGGTGCTGCTGGCGATCCTGGTGCTGGCGGCGGTCTTCGCGCCGCTGGTGACGCCGCAGAATCCCTACGACCTGATGCAGCTCGACGTCATGGACGCACGCCTCGCGCCCGGCGCCGCGAGCGGCACCGGCACCTATAGCTACTGGCTCGGCACCGACGGCCAGGGGCGCGATATCTTCTCCGGCATCCTCTACGGCCTGCGCATCAGCCTGACAGTGGGCGTGGGTTCGGCGCTGATCGCCGGGATCGCCGGCACCCTGCTCGGCTTGCTGGCCGCCTATGCCGGCGGCCGCGTCGACAGCGTGATCATGCGCACGGTGGACCTGCTGCTGTCCTTCCCGTCGATCCTGGTGGCGATGATGATCCTGGCCTTCCTGGGCAAGGGCGTGCTCAATGTGGTGCTGACTCTGGTGATCCTGGAGTGGGCCTACTATGCGCGCGCCGCGCGCGGCCAGGCGCTGGTGGAGAGCCGGCGCGAATACGTGGAAGCGGCGCGCGGCCAGGGCATCTCCAACTGGCGCATCGTGGTCGGCCATATCCTGCCGAACTGCCTGCCGCCGCTGATCGTGATCGGCTCGCTGCAGGTGGCCCGCGCCATCACGCTGGAGGCCACGCTGTCCTTCCTGGGCCTGGGCGTGCCGGTGACGGAGCCCTCGCTTGGCCTGCTGATCGCCAACGGCTACCAGTTCATGCTGTCCGACGAATACTGGATCAGCTTTTTCCCCGGCATCGCGCTGCTGGTCACGGTGGTGGCCATCAACCTGGTGGGCGACCGCCTGCGCGACGTGCTCAACCCGAGATTGCAGAAATGACGGTGGCAAGCCGCGACAACACCGTGCCGACGCTGGAAGTCCGCCATCTGCGCACGCACTTCGAAACCCGCGCCGGCGTGCTGCCGGCGGTGGACGACGTCTCCTTCACCGTGCCGCGCGGCCGCATCCTCGGGCTGGTGGGGGAATCCGGCTCCGGCAAGTCCGTGACGGGCTTTTCCATCATGGGCCTGGTGGACGCGCCGGGGCGCATCGTCGGCGGCGAGATCCTGTTCCAGGGCCGTGAGCTCACCGGCATGCGGCCGGCCGAACTGCGCCAGCTGCAGGGCAACCGCATCGCCATGATCTTCCAGGACCCGATGATGACGCTCAACCCGGTGATGCGGGTGGACGCGCAGATGATCGAGGCGGTACGTGCCCATAGCCCCGCGAGCCACAAGCAGGCGCGCGAGCTGGCGCGCGACACGCTGGGGATGATGGGCATCCCCAGCCCGGAGGAACGCCTGCGCGCCTACCCGCACCAGCTTTCCGGCGGCATGCGCCAGCGTGTGGCGATCGCCATCGCCATGCTCCACCGGCCCGACCTGATCATTGCCGACGAGCCCACCACCGCGCTGGATGTCACCATCCAGGCGCAGATCCTGTCCGAAGTGCAGAAGCTGGCGCGCCAGCACGGTACCGCGCTGATCTGGATCACGCACGACCTGTCCGTCGTGGCTGGCCTGGCCGACGAGGTGGCGGTGATGTACGCCGGCCGCATCGTCGAGCAAGGGCCGGTCGATGCGGTGCTGGACCATCCGCTGCACCCCTACACCGCCGGCCTGATCGGCAGCTTGCCGAGCTTGAACAAGCGCGGCCAGCGGCTGCGCCAGATCCCCGGCATGACGCCCAACCTGCTGACGATGCCGCCCGGCTGCGCCTTCGCGGCGCGCTGCCAGCGTGTCTCCGAGGCCTGCCGGCAGGCACCGGCAATCACTTCGCCGGACGCATTGCGCCAGGTGCGCTGCTTCCACCCGGGCCAGCCGGCCGTCACCGCGGAGTTCGCATGAAGCCGACTGAACACGCTGCCGGCGAGCCGCCGCAATTGCCCGCCCTGATCGAGGCCAGCAATCTCGCCAAGCGCTTTGGCGAGCAGGCATCCGGCCGCTTCGACTATCCCGGCCGCGCGCTGCGGCGGCTGGGCTGGTCGGAACCGGCACCGGTCACGCACGCCGTGGATGGCGTCGACCTGCGGATCCGCCGCGGCGAGGTGGTGGGACTGGTCGGCGAATCCGGCTGCGGCAAGTCCACGCTCGGCCGCATGGTGGCCGGCCTGCTGCAGCCATCGGCAGGCGAGATTCGCGTGGACGGACTAGCGGTCGAAGGCCTTGATGCCAGCGCCCGCCGTGCATTGCGGCTCAAGATCCAGATGGTGTTCCAGGATCCCTACGCCAGCCTGAACCCGCGCTTGCGCGTGGACCGCATCGTCGGCGAGGGCGCGCGCCTGCACGGCCTGGTGGACGCGGCCGGCTTCGACGACTATGTCAGCGCGCAGCTTGAACGCGCCGGGCTGGACCCGGCCCTGCGCCAGCGCTACCCGCACCAGTTCAGCGGCGGCCAGCGCCAGCGCATCGGCATTGCCCGCGCGCTGGCCGTGCAACCGGAGCTGCTGGTGTGCGACGAGGCCGTGGCCGCGCTGGACGTTTCTATCCAGGCACAGGTGCTCAACCTGTTCATGGACCTGCGCGAGCAACTCGGCCTGACCTACCTGTTTATCAGCCACGACCTTGGCGTGGTGGAGCATGTGTCGGACCGCGTGGTCATCATGTACCTGGGCCGGGTCGTCGAGAGCGCACCCACGGAAGAGATCTTCCGCCAGGCCAGTCACCCGTACACGCAGGCGCTGCTGGCCGAAATCCCCCGGCTGGACTCGCGCCACAAGACCTTCACCGCCATCAAGGGCGAGATTCCCAGCCCGCTGGCGCCGCCGCCGGGCTGCCACTTCCATCCGCGCTGCCCGCATGCCATGGCGCGCTGCCGGACCGAGGTGCCACGCCTGCGCGGTATCGCAGTGAACCACTTCAGCGCCTGCCACCTGAACGACGGCGGCTGACACCAGCCTTGCTGCCAACGCATTTCCATTGTTCCCATCGCCCCGAGGAAATTCGCTTATGAAACGCCTGCTGTCCCTCTCGATCAGCACCACCATCGCGGCCATGCTGTGTGCCGGTGCCGCCTCCGCCCAGTCGCTGTCGATCGGCTTCGCCGATCCGCTGTCCTCGCTGGACCCGCAGCTCAACAACCACGCCGGCGACCGCTCCGTGGACCTGCACTTCTGGGACCTGCTGATCGAGAACAAGGACAACAAGCTGCAGCCGGGGCTGGCGCAATCCTGGAAGCCGCTGGACGACAAGACTTGGGAGTTCAGGCTGCGCCGCGACGTGAAGTGGCAGGACGGCAAGCCCTTCGGCGCGGAGGACGTGATCTTCTCCTACCAGCGCGCGCGCAACGTGCCGGGCAGCGTGGCTTCGTTCTCGGGGTATCTGCGCACCGTGGAATCGGTGACCGCCAAGGACCCGTACACGCTCGTCATCAAGACCAATATCCCGAACCCGGACCTGCCGCTGAACCTGGCCTCGATCCATATCGTCAGCAAGCATGTGGGCGAAAAGGCCAGCACCGAGGATTACAACAGCGGCCGCGCCGTGGTCGGTACCGGCCCGTACAAGTTCATCTCCTACACGCCGGGCGACCGCGTGATGATGGCGCGCAATGACGGCTACTGGGGCGGCAAGCCTGGCTGGCAACAGGTCAACTACCGCTATATCAACAACGGCCCGGCCCGCACCGCCGCGCTGCTGTCCGGCGACGTCGATGTCATCGACAAGGTCTCGGTGTCCGACCTGGCCAAGCTCAAGCAGTCGCCCAACGTCAGCGTCTTTCCCTATGCCGGCCTGCGTGTCATGCTGCTGCAGCCGAGCTTCAAGCCCGGCCCCAACCCGTACATCACGGACAACGCAGGCAAGCCGCTGGACAAGAACCCGCTGCTGGACGTGCGCGTGCGGCGTGCGCTGTCGCTGGCGATCAACCGCCAGGCCGTGGTGGGCCGCATCCTGCAAAACACCGCCAGCGTGGCCAGCCAGTGGATGCCCAAGAACACCTTCGGCTACAACCCGGAAGTCAAGGAGATTGCCTACGATCCCGAGCAAGCCAAAAAGCTGCTGGCCGAGGCGAGCTTCAAGGACGGCTTCAAGCTGACCATCCACGCGCCTAACGACCGCTATCCGCAAGGCCCCGAGACCGCGCAGGCCGTGGCGCAGTTCTGGACCCGTATCGGCGTCAAGACCCAGGTGGAAGTCGTGCCCTGGTCCGTCTATGCAGGCCGCGCCAACAAGAACGAGTACGCGGTCAGCATGCTGGCCTGGGGCAACGGCACCGGCGAGGCCAGCTATGCGCTGGTCAACGTCCTGGCCACCGTGGACGCCAAGAAGGGCCTGGGCGCCTCCAACTGGGGCCATTACAGCAATCCGGCGGTGGACAAGGCGCTGGACGAATCGACCGCGGAGTTCGACGCGCCCAAGCGAGAGGCCATCCTGCGCCGCTCGGTCAAGCTGGTGTCGGACGACGTGGGTGTGCTGCCGCTGTTCCACTACCAGAATATCTGGGCCGCCAGGAAGGGCCTGAAGGTGGCGCCGATGACCAGCGACCGCACCGCGGCGATGATGGTCACGCGCGACGCCAAGTAAGGCGGAGCGGATATGGCATTGCTTACCATCACGCCAGCCGACGGCCTGATCGACGTTCCCCGCCGGATCGCCGTGTCGGGCCTGTGCCCCGGCGAAATCGCCGCCATCTCCACACGCACGCTGCGCGGCCGGGAGATTCCCTGGGCAAGCGAGGCGGTGTTCGTGGCGGACGCCGCCGGCACGGTCGACCTGGAACGCGACGCGCCATCGTCCGGGAGCTACGCGGGCGTCAGCCCGATGGGCCTGCTTTGGTCGCAGCGCCCGGTCGACAGCGACAGCCGGGAGTCATTCCATGCGGATGCCACCCGCCCGCTCGTCACCGAGATCACTGTGCGTACCGGCGGCGGCGAGATGTGCGAGACGCGCGGCGAGCTGGTGCAGCGCCTGGCGGCCGCGGGCGTGACCCGCACGGATGTGCGCGAGGACGGCCTGGTCGGCACGCTCTACCTGCCACCCGGTCCGGGCCCGCATCCGGCGGTGATGGTGCTCAACGGGTCGGGCGGCGGCATCAACGAACCGCGCGCCGCGCTCTACGCCTCGCGTGGTTACGCGGCGCTGGCACTGGCGTACTTCAAGGCGCCCGGCCTGTCCGACTATATCTCCGGCACGCCGCTGGAATATTTCGAGCGCGGCCTGCGCTGGATTCGCGCGCGGGTCCGGCCGGCGCGCGATTTCATCGCGCTGTCAGGCCAGTCCCGCGGCGGCGAACTGGTGCTGCTGCTGGGCGCGACCTTCCCCGAGCTGGTCTCCGCGGTGATCGGCTATGTGCCCGGCGCCGTGGTGCACAGCGCGCAAAATGCCGCCGACCCCGCCATCGGCCGCGAAGGCCCGGCCTGGCTGCACCACGGCAAGCCACTGCCGCATGTGTGGGAGAACAACCGTACCGCGAGCTGGGCGCCCTTCGACGAAGGCCCGGCGCCGCACCGGCACGAACGCGCCATCCTGACCGCGCTGCAGGATCCCGACGCGGTGGCGCGCGCCCGCATCCGCGTGGAGGACATCCGCGGACCGGTGATGCTGCTGTCCGGCACCGACGATGGCTCCTGGCCCTCCAGCCTGTATTCGCGCATGGTGGCGGACAAGCTGGCCGAGGTCGGGCATCCGCATAACGTCGAGCATCTGGATTTCGAAGAAGCCGGCCATGCCATCCTGTTCCCCTATGTGCCGACTACGCAAATGGTCTATGCCCATCCGGTTTCCAGGCGGATCAGCACCACCGGCGGCACGCCGGCGGCCAACGCGATAGCGGATGAGGAGTCCTGGACCGGCGTGCGCGAATTCCTGGCCCGCGCGGTCGCCAGCCACGCCGGCCGTGCCAGCGTCACCGAACGACTAAACCCCTGAGTCAAGACAGAGAGCCCATCATGACCCAAACCAACACAGCCACCGCCGACTTGGTGGACCGCGTGGCCGGCCTTGCCGCCGGCTCCGCCACCCACGCGCTGCGCCACCAGCGCGACAAGGTCGCCGTCTCCACGCAGGGCAGCTACGACGCCCTGTTCGATCCCGCCCTGCCCGGCCTGGCACTTACCGAGCGTCTGCTGGTGGCGCTGTACGCCGCGCGCCTGACGCCGGCGCCGGAGCTGGCCGCGCATTATCGCGAACGGCTCGGCGAGGCCGGCGCCGATGCCGCGCTGGTCGCGATCGCCGGGCAAGGCGATCCCGCGTCGCTGGCCGATCCGCGCCTGCGCGCCATGCTCGCCTTTGCCCGCACGCTGATCGAAAACCCCGTGGCCGGCGACGAAGCTGCCCTCAAGACGCTGCCCGCCGCTGGCCTGGCCACGCCCGACGTAGTGACCCTTGCGCAGCTGATCGCATTCCTCTCCTACCAGGTGCGCCTGGTGGCCGGCCTGAAGGCCCTGAAGACACTGCAATCCGAGGAGGCCGCAGCATGAGCGCACCGATCAAGATCCAGGGCTTCACCAACGAAGTGCTCGACTGGAAGGCCTGGCTGGATGTGGTCCAGGTGGACCAGGCCACGCCCGGGCAGGTCGCGGTGCTGGAGGAAAGCCATCCCAAGGCCAAGGTTTCGGACTACTACCTGTTCCTGGTGCATCAGCCCGAGATCCTGCGCCAGCGCTCCACCGCCTTCAACGCCATCATGTATGCGCCGGGCGGCATGGCGCGCGCCGAGCGGGAACTGGCCAGCACGGTGGTTTCGCGGGTGAATGGCTGCGTGTACTGCGCGTCGGTGCACGCGCAGCGTTTCGAGCAGCTGGCCAAGCGTAACGACGTCATCACCCAGGTCTTCGAAGACCCGCACACGGCGGGCACCACCGCGCGCGAACAGGCGATTTCGCAGTTTTCCATCGAGCTGACCGAGCGGCCTGACGCGGTCAGTGCCGATAGCCTGCGCGCGTTGCGCGAGGTAGGGGTGAGCGATGCGGAGATCCTCGACCTGATTCACTCGATTGCGATCTTTGCGTGGGCGAACCGGTTGATGCTGAATCTGGGAGAACCGGTATTTCCGGTTGAGGGCGGCTGAGTCCGCGTTTCAGGCCGGCAGTGGGCCAGGAAGCTGGGCGGCGATGAGACCAGCTGGCTTCGGCCAGCGCTCCATTTGACGAAGCGCCCGGCGTCTCAGCCTTGCCCGGCCGGCTCGCAATGCACCGCGAGCCAGACCGTGGGCCGATCCGCGTCGGTCCACGCCACCCGATGCCGGCAATGCGCCGGCAGATGCAGCCAGTCGCCGGGCGCAAGCGCGCGCGCCGCGGCTTCGCCGTCGATATGCAGCCCCGCGCTGCCGCTCAGCAGCAACACCCATTCATCCTGCGCGCTGTCGTACCAGAAATCCGGCGGGCTGGCCTGACCGTTCGAGACGATCCGTTCGATCTTGAGGCCGGGCCGTTCCAGCAAGGCATCGAAGCGCTCGGCCGCGCGGTCGACCGGCACCTGCGCCAGCAGGTTGCCCTGCGGCACAGGCGGCGGGCTGGTCGTGGAATCCATCGCTGTCTCCCCTTGCACGTTGCGCGTTGCGTGCTTTCAATCGCCCGCGCCCGGCGCGAGCACATCGCGCGCGCCGTTGCGGCCCATCGGCGAAACCAGCCCGGCTACTTCCATCTGCTCGATCAGCCGGGCGGCGCGGTTATAGCCGATGCGCAACTGGCGCTGCACGGCCGAAATCGAGGCCCGGCGGCTGGTGAGCACGAAGGAGGCGGCTTCGTCGTACAACGGGTCCGCTTCCACGTCGCCGCCGCCTTCGCCGAACAGATCCGCGGCGGCGGCCTCGCCTGGGTCGCCCGCGAGGATGGCTTCATCGTAGTCGGGCTCGCCGAACTGCTTCCAGTGCTCCACCACGCGGTGCACTTCGTCGTCGGCCACAAAGGCGCCGTGCACTCGCTGCGGATAGCCGGTACCCGGCGGCAGGAACAGCATGTCGCCCTGCCCCAGCAGGCTTTCCGCGCCCATCTGGTCGAGAATGGTGCGCGAGTCGATCTTGGACGAGACCTGGAAGGCCACCCGGGTCGGGATATTGGCCTTGATCAGGCCGGTGATCACGTCCACCGACGGCCGCTGCGTGGCCAGGATCAGGTGGATGCCGGCCGCGCGCGCTTTCTGCGCCAGCCGCGCGATCAGCTCTTCGATCTTCTTGCCGGCCACCATCATCAGGTCGGCCAGTTCGTCGATCACCACCACGATCAGCGGCAGCGTGCGCAGGGGCTCGGGCGCGTCGGGCGTCAGCGAGAACGGATTGGACACGTGCTCGCCCACGGCCTCGGCGGCACGGATCTTCTGGTTGAAGCCGGCCAGGTTGCGCACGCCCAGCGCCGACATCAGGCGATAGCGCTTCTCCATTTCGCCCACGCACCAGTTGAGCGCGTGCGCGGCCTGCTTCATATCGGTCACCACCGGCGCGAGCAGGTGGGGAATGCCCTCGTAGACCGACAGTTCCAGCATCTTGGGGTCGATCATGATCAGCCGCACATCGTCCGGCGTGGCCTTGTACAGCAGGGACAGGATCATGGCGTTGACCGCCACGGACTTGCCCGAGCCGGTGGTGCCAGCCACCAGCAAGTGCGGCGCGCGCGCGAGATCGGTCACCACCGGGTTGCCGGTGATGTCCTTCCCCATAGCCAGCACCAGGTTCGAGTTGTGTCCGAGGAAGGATGACGCGGCCACGATCTCCGACAGGCGGATCATCTGCCGCCGCGCGTTGGGCAGCTCCAGCCCCATGCAGGTCTTGCCGGGGATGGTTTCCACCACGCGGATCGAGGTCACGCCCAGCGCGCGCGCCAGGTCCTTCATCAGCCCCACCACCTGCGCGCCGCGCACGCCCATGGCGGGATCCACCTCGAAGCGCGTGATCACCGGACCGGCCGATGCGCCTACCACCGAGACCGGCACCTTGAACTCCGCCAGACGCTGCGCGATCAGGTTGCCGGTTTCCTGCAGGCGTTCCTCGGTAACCTGCTCGACATCGGCCGTGGCGGCTTCCAGCAGGGCGAGGTCCGGCAGGCGGTAGTCCGAGATGCGCGCGGGCGCCGGCGTGACGGCGATGGCCAGGGATGCCGGCATTGCCGTTGCCACGGGAGCCGCCGCCGCTGCGCCCGGCACGGGGTCAAGGGCCACGACTTTACCGACCACGGCCTGCAGCACGATGCGCGGCTTGGGCGCTGGCGCGGCGGGGGCCGCTTCCGGCAATAGCGGTGGCTCCGAGGCGGTGGCACCGTCCGCCACCGGAGCGGGGACGTTGTCCTCGCCGCGGGGCTCGATCAGCAGGTTGGCGTCGAGAACGCTATCGGCGATCTCTTCCAGTGGGGCATCGGCTTCGGGCTGGGCCGCGGCGCTGGTTTGCGGCTCGGCTTCGACCGCGACCTCTGCCTGAGCTTCGGCTACGGGCTCGGCTCCGGCTTCAGGCTGGATTGCGACCATGGCTGCGGCATCGGCCTGCGGCTCGGCTTCGACAGCAACTTCTGCCTGGGCTTCGGCTACAGGCTCGGCTTCGGCTACAGGCTGGACTGCGACCACGGCTGTGGCATCGGCTTGCGGCTCGGCTTCGACCGCAGGTTCTGCCTGAGCTTCGGCTTCAGGCTCGGCTCCGGC
This sequence comes from Cupriavidus sp. 05L310, assembly GCF_056398185.1. Lineage (NCBI taxonomy): Bacteria > Pseudomonadati > Pseudomonadota > Betaproteobacteria > Burkholderiales > Burkholderiaceae > Cupriavidus > Cupriavidus sp. 05L310. Next base: position 89,902 of record NZ_JBFTOX010000001.1, on the reverse strand, counting down.
TTCAGGCTGGACTGCGACCACGGCTGCGGCATCGATTTGCGGATCGGCTTCGATCGCAGCTTCTGCCCGGGCCTCGGCTACAGGCTCGGCTCCGGCTTCAGGCTGGACTGCGATCACGGCTGCGGCATCGGTTTGCGGATCGGCTTCGATCGCAGCTTCTGCCCGGGCCTCGGCTACAGGTTCGGCTCCGGCTTCAGGCTGGACCGCGACCACGGCTGCGGTATCGGTTTGCGGATCAGCCTCGACTGCAACTTCTGCCTGGGCTTCGGGCTGAACTGCGGCTACGACCACGGAATTGGTTCGCGGCTCGGCTTCGACAGCCACTTCCGCCTGGGCTTCAGCAACAGCGACAGCATGTCCGGCATCCCCGGCAACCGGCTCGGTGACGATTCCGGCGGAGGCTTCGTGCAACTCGTTGGACGGTACCTCGGCAGCGGCCAAGGCCGCTTCGGTGGCCACCGGATTGCTCACCGCGTCGATTGGCGCCTCGGCGGGGGCATCGATGGCGGCATCCGGCAATGGCGCGGATGCCGCCTGCGCCTCGGCCACAGCCTCCTGCGGCGACGACGCCGGCACGGCAGGCAACGCCGGCCGACGGCCACCAGCCAGTGCTTTCAGCTCCGCCATCAGCGCCTCGGCTTCCAGGCGGATCTCCTCCAGCGTCACGGATGGCGCATCGCCTTGCCTCGCGGCGTTCGCAAGCAGTTTGGCGGGCTCGGGAGTCTCGCCGGGCACGGTGGCGGCAAGTCCGGAGACCGGCATGGCGACGTCCTCGGGGGTCAGCACGGCTACCGTCTGCGGCTCCTCGGCGAGTACTGCGATGGCTTCCCCGGTTTCCAGCACGCCGGTATCCAGCGTGCCCGCCGACTCGGGCTGCGCGGCCGGCGCGTGCGCTGGCCGCGCCTGGGCGTCCGCGGGCGGCGGTGCCACGGCAGCGGTTGTCACGGTCGTTGCGGCAACGGGCTGGACGGGCCGCGCGTTGGCTTCGGGCAGCGTCGTAATCGTCGAGCGCGAGCCCATCTGCGGCTGGCGGAAGGGGCTGCTGACCACGGTCGCGCGCGCAGGCGTCGCCGCGGCCGGGCTGGTTGTGGCGCGGGCCTGCGTGGCCACAGCCGCCGCCGCGCTGGCTGCGGCAGCCGCGGACGCCGTCCGTGCGGCAGCCTGGGGCTGGGTGGCTGCCCGCGCCGGCGCGGGCCTGGCGGGGGAAGGCCTGGCCGCGGCGGGCGCGGACACCGGCGCGGGCGCTTCCGGCTTGACGGCTCCCGGCGGCCCGGCTTGCTGCAGCCAGATCTCGCCTGGCTGCGGCGGCGAATTACGGGTGCGCGCCGGCGGCTGCCAGACGGGCTGGCGCCGCGCCGAAACAGCTTCAATGCCCTTGTGGCGCGGTACATGGTCGGCCGTGCCCGGCGCCGCGGCGTGCATCGCGCCCAGGTGCGTGGTCTCCCAGTTGTCCGGCTCGCGCGCGGTACGGGCGGGGGTGCGCAACGGCGCGGGATCCGCCTCTTCCGGCTCCGCCATGACGGGCTTGCGCAGGAACAGGCTGCGCCAGGTTTCCCCGAACACCATCGGCGCGGCCAGCGCCAGCACGCCCAGCATCAGCAGCAGGCTTGCGCTCCAGCCGAACATGCCGGAAACCAGGCCGCCCAGCGCACGGCCGGCGCTGCCGCCGGACGTGCTGCCCGCCATGCCGGCCTCGCCCGCGGCCCCCGTCAGCGCTTCGAGCGAAGCGCTCGCGCACAGCACGATCAGCGTGCCGAGCCAGACCCGCAGCGTGCCGCGTCCGCTAAAGAAACGGCGCTCACCGGCAAGCAGGCGCGCCACCTGTCGCCACACCAGCGGCACAAGCCACAAGGTCGAAAATCCGAACCAGCCAAAACCCATTATCGAAACGCCATCATCTAATACCTCGGGCAGCGATTGTAGCGGGTCTGGGCGCGGCGTTTCCGCGCAAGATGGCTGCGAGGACGGAATATCGCGCGATTTCCGTGAAGAAACGCCCTCCCCCGCCGTGCGGACCGCCATCGCCGAAGCCCGCGGCCCCCATGCCAGGACACGCGCGGCGCGCATCATGTGCGCTACTATGGCGCGACGCCCCTCTCACTTCATCGACCGTGCGGTCGATACATTCCCCAGCCAACCATGCAGACACGCTACGCCGGACTGTCCGCCCTGGTGGTCGATGACCACCCTTTCCAGTTGCTGGCGGCAGAGCAGTTGCTGACCCAGCTCGGCGTCAGCGAGGTGCAGTGCGCCGCCGACGGCCACGCCGCGCTGGACCTGCTGGCGGCACGCAAGTTCGACCTCGTGCTCTGCGATATCGAGATGCCGGGGCTCAACGGGCCGGGCATGATGGACGAACTGACCCGGCGCAAGAACGCGTTCGCGGGCGCCCAGCCGCTGTGGGTCTGGGTGTCGGCGCTGCAGGACGACATCATCGAGTCCCATGTGAGCCTGGCCGATTCGGTCGGCCTGTCCGATGTGCGGGCGATTCGCAAGCCGATCTCGGCAGTAGTGCTGGAGGAAATCCTGCAGGATGTGCTGAGGCGCGACCTCACCACGGAAGTACCCGCGGCGGCACCGAGCCAGCCGGAAGACCACGACTTGCTGGCCGCGATGCAAACGCCTGGCGCCATCTTCATCATGCTGCAACCCCAGTTCCGGATCGGCAGCGGCGCGCTGGCGGGCGCCGAAGCGCTCTGCCGCTGGCGCCATCCGGAGCAGGGCCTGATCCGGCCCGACCTGTTCATTCCCAGGCTGGAGGCGCTGGGCGAGGCCGATGCGATCTTCCAGCTGGCGGGCCAGCAATGCCTGGCGGTGCAACGGCAATTGCTGGCGCGCGGCGTGCGCATCCCGCTCAGCATCAACGCATCCGCCCAGACACTATGCCGGCCCGGCGTACTGGACGCCTTCGATGCCATGGTGGAAGCCAGCGGCATGCCACGCCAGTTGTTGATCATCGAGCTGACCGAAGGCTATCCGGTGCACGACACCCGTGCCCTGTCGATCGCACTGAACCGCTTGCGCCTGCTCGGCTACGGCGTGGCGATCGACGATTTCGGGATCGGCATCGCGACCCTAAAGCTCCTGGCCGACCTGCCATTCACCCAGATCAAGCTGGACCGCTCCTTCGTGGTCGCCGTGCCGGGCAACGGCCAGCGCGCGGCGATCTGCCGCAACGTCATCAACCTCGCGCGCGACCTCAAGCTGGAGTGCGTGGCCGAGGGCATCGAAACGCCCGTGCAGCGCGATGCGCTGCAAGCCCTGGGCTGCGATCTTGGACAGGGCTACCTGTGGTCGCCCGCGCTGCCGCCCGATATGTTCGTGGCCGAGGCGCTGGGTCGCTGGACGCCCTGAGGACGCAGGCGGAGGGCGGACCGGAAAGCCATGGGCGGCTACGCTAGTTCCACTTGCCGCTGATGCCGCCCACGCTCAGGCGCCCCGCGCCAAGCAGCGCAACCGCAAGGGCCGCGGCCAGGAACATGGCCTGCAACTCCAGCGCCCAGCCGCCGGTGTTAGCCAGCGTGCCGATCTGCTTCATGTGCACCAGGCCGACCGCGACCAGCATGTTGCCGGCCACGATCAGTGCGCCGAGCCGGGCCCAGAGGCCCAGGATCAGCAGGACGGGCGCCACGATCTCGCCGATATAGACAAGGTACGCAATAGCCGGAGGCAACCCGGCCTGCGCCACCACCTGCGTCACGAACCCTGGCCCCTCGATGAGCTTGGAAATCCCATGCAACAGGATCAGCACGCCGAGCACGATGCGCAGTATCGCCTTGCCCAAGTCCTGGGATGCCTGAGAACCACTCATGGTTGTCACTCCTTTCCGGTCCGAAAACGAAAGCGCCGCAAGCAGGCAAGTCCAGCCGGGCAGCACTGACGAAGCGCCTTTAGCTCCACGCGAGGCACGCACATGTACCTTAGTGCGCCGCGCCGTGAAGGTAAAGCCACAAGTTGCACCGGCGCGTCATTGTCCGCATGCCTGTCCTCAAATCTGGCCAATCGGCCGGTGCATGCCGGGATGGCGCGGCGGCTGCATGCCGGCTTTGCGGGCCGTTTCGGGCAGGATGTCTGCAAGAAAATCGAGAAAGCGCCGCAGCGCCGGCGGCATCCCCTTGCGCGAGGGAAATACCGCATGCAGGGTGCCGACCGGCATGATCCACTGAGGCAGCAGCACTTCCAGTTCGCCGTTTTCGATGGCGTCGCGGCAGAACATGCGCGGCAGCATCGCCACGCCCACGCCCGCGATGGCGGCCTCGCGCAGCAGGGCGAATTCGTCGGTGATCAGGCGTGGCTCGTAGGCAATGTGGATGGACTGGCCGGTATTGCAGCTCAGCGTCCAGACATGCTTGCCATCGTGCGGCTTCTGGTTGACGCCGGGCATGCCGTCCAGCGCCTCGGGCGTACGCGGGCGGCCGATGCTGTCGAGCAGCGCCGGACTGGCAACCAGCATGAGCGGGCTTTCGCCGTAAGTGCGCACCACGAGCGAGGAATCGTCCATCACATCGCGCACGCGCAGCGCCAGGTCGAATCCTTCGGCGATGACGTCGACACGGCGGTTGGTAGCCTCCACCTCGATCCGAATCCCGGGATTGGCTTGCATGAAATGCCCGATCGCCGGGGCCAGCAGGCTTTGGGCGATCGCTACCGGACAACTGATCCGCAAATTGCCACCCGGCTGGTCGCGTGCCTGTTCGATCACTTCGCGCGCCGCTTCCGCCTCCGCGAGCATGGCGCGGCAGCGCTCGTAGTACGCCTCGCCAATCGGCGTCACGCGTACCTGCCGGGTAGTCCGGCGCAGCAATTGCACGCCCAGGTCGCGCTCCAGCTGCGCAATGCGCCGGCTCAGGCGGGACTTTGGCACGCCGCTGGCACGGCTGGCGGCGGAAAAACTGCCATGCTGGACCACCTGGGCAAACAGCGAGAGATCGTTCAGGTCTTGCATCGGACTTCCTCGGCGGGGGAGCGCGCCAGGGTAGCAGCCGACTGGCGTTCTGTCCCTGGAACAATAAGTTCCATTTTGCCCCACTACCGGCATCAATGGCAGACCGCTATCTTTGCTTCATCCAACCCGAACCCCTGTGGAGATGAACATGAAGATCTTGCAAATCGACTCGAGCGTACTTGGCGGCCACTCCGCTTCCCGCACCCTGACCGCCAAGGTCGTGTCCGACCTGCGCGCCAGGCACCCGGAAGCCACCCTGACCGTGCGCGACCTCGACCAGGACGCTCCGGCACACCTGTCGAACGCACTGCTGCCCGTGCTGGGCGGCCCGAAGGACGGCCTGAACGCGCTGCAGGAAAGCGAACTGCAACGCACCGAAGCCTTCCTGAAGGAATTCCTTGAAGCCGACGTGCTGGTCGTGGGCGTGCCGCAATACAACTTCAGCATCCCGAGCCAGCTCAAGTCCTGGATCGACCGCATCGCCCAGGCCGGCCGCACCTTCAAGTACACCGAGACCGGCCCGGTTGGCCTGGCCGGCGGCAAGCGCGTGATCGTGGTGTCGTCGCGCGGCGGCGTGCGCCAGGACGCCAACGCCCTGGACCTGCATGAGCAGACCGTCGACGTGGTGTTCCGCTTCCTGGGCATCACCGATATCACGTATGTGCGCGCGCATGGCCTCGCCATGGGCCCGGAAGCCCGCGAAGCCAGCCTGGCCTCCGCCAACAGCGCCGTGGCAGCCCTGGCCGCGTGATCGCCTGACCGCCAGGCGGCGGCACGCCGCCGCGCCGCCAGGCAAAACGCCCGACCGCATTCATGCCGGCGGGCGTTTTGCGCTCTGGCAAGCCGTTTCCCACCTCGTTGGCCGGCCCGCCCGGTGAGAGCATTGCCCCCGGTTTTTGCAGGCGAGAGCCTGCTATGCCCCGTGCATGATCGGGTCTATGATGGTTCGGAACGCCCGAGCGGTTTCGGTGCACGTCCATCCAGGGGGAAGCCCGCGCGGCCTTGTTGCGAGGGCCTGGGTCGGAACCTGTCCGCAATCCACACGCCACGGCCAGCCGCCCTTCGCGCGGCATCCGCGGCAGATGCCAAGTCCGCAAGGTTCGATAAGGGAGCCCGCATGTCCTCTGCCCTGCTGCCTGCCAGCGCCGTGCATCCTCCGCACGAGCCGGCCCTGCTTGCCCGGTACCGCCACATCCGCTCGGCCACCGAGGCCATGGTCGCCGACCTGACCGACGCCGACGCCACGGTGCAGTCGATGGACGACGCAAGCCCGGCCAAATGGCACCTGGCCCATACCACCTGGTTCTTCGAGGAGTTCGTGCTGACGGCCCGCATCCCGGACTACGAGCCAGTCGACCCGCAATACCGCTACCTCTTCAACTCCTATTACGAGTCGGTCGGGGCCCGCCACCCGCGCCCGCGCCGGGGATTGCTCTCGCGGCCCTCGCTGGACGAGATCCTGGCTTACCGTGAAGCGGTCGACGAAACCATGCTCGGGCTGCTCACGAGCGCGCAGACGGATGCCGAGGCAGCGCTGATCGAGCTTGGCCTGAACCACGAGCAGCAGCACCAGGAATTGCTGCTGACCGACATCCTGCACTTGTTCGCGCAAAACCCGCTGAAGCCGGCTTTCGCGCCGGAGTTGCTGGCGCCCGTCATCGCCGACCCGCGCCCGGCCCCCGAATGGATCCGCTTTGCCGGCGGCGTGGTCGCCATCGGCCACGACCGCGACGGCTTCGCCTTCGATTGCGAAGGCCCGCGCCACAATGTGCTGCTGCAGCCGTACCAGCTCTGCTCGCACCCCATCAGCAACCGCCAGTGGTTTGAATTCATCGAGGACGGCGCCTACCGTACCGCCGGCCTTTGGCTGTCGGATGGATGGCGCTGGGTCTGCGAACAGGGCATCGAAGCGCCGCTGTACTGGGAGGAACGCGAGGGCACCTGGTGGCAGATGAGTTTGCGCGGGATGCAGCCGGTCGATCCCGATAGCCCGGTCACCCATGTCAGCTTCTACGAGGCCGATGCCTTCGCCCGCTGGGCCGAGCGCCGCCTGCCAACCGAGGCGGAATGGGAGCATGCGGCGCGCAACCTGCCGGCCACCGGGAATTTTGTCGAAGGACGGATTCTGCGGCCGCTGCCCGACCGGCAGAATACCTCGGGCGCGCTGCGGCAGATGTTTGGCGACGTGTGGGAATGGACCGCCAGCCCCTTCCAGCCCTACCCGGGCTTCCGGCCGGGCGCCGGCGCGGTGGGGGAATACAACGGCAAGTTCATGTGCAGCCAGCTGGTGCTGCGTGGCGGTTCCTGCGTGACGCCGGAATCGCATATCCGCGCCAGCTACCGCAACTTCTTCTATCCGCACCAGCGTTGGCAGTTCACCGGCGTGCGCCTCGCGGACGACGCGTAGCCGGGGCGGGAACACGCCGGGCAAGACCGGCGTGCTTCCCGCAAATTCAGTTCCAGCCCTTTTGCGGGGACTGCGAACTTAGCGGCGTCTGCGGATACAGCTTCTGCCAGCGCGATTTCAGCCCGTCCGCGATTTCCTTCTGGTGGTAGCGCTCGGCAAAGTCGATTGCCGTCATGCCCTGCTGGTTCTTCAGGCGCATGTCCGCGCCCTCGTCCAGCAGCAGCTTGACCGTCTCGATATGGCCGCCGCGCGCTGCCATCATCAGCGGCGTGGTGCCGTTGGGGCTTTCGGCGTCGATATAGGCAGCGTGATCAACCAGGAACTTGACGATCTCGTTGTTGCCGTTGGTCGCCGCGTAGTGCAGCGGCGTCCAGCCCGTCTTGTTGATCTCGACCTCCATCTGGTCGACCATCAGCTTGACCATATCGAGTTCGTTCTGCAGGCTGGCCATCATCAGCGGCGTCTCGCCGGCCGCATTGGTCTTGTCGAAATCGATATTCTTGGCGCGGATCAGTGCCCCTGCCACCTTCAGCGACTTCTCGCGCAATGCCACCACCAGCATGGGATTGCCCTTGGCATCGACAAGGTTGGGATCGACGCCGCGCGCCAGCATCTTCTGGACGGCGTTGATGTCATCGAACTCCACCGCCTTGCGCATATCGTCGGCGGGCGTCGCCCAGGCAACGGTGCCGCAAAGCAGCGCCGCGACAGCGGCGAGACGCCGTACAGCCTTCATGTTAAACATGAGTATTCCTATCTATATGCTTGAAAAGACGGAAGAAATTGTCGGAAGTCTGCTCCGCCAATTCCTCGACCGGAATGCCGCGCAGATTGGCGATGAATTCGCCCACATGGCGCACCCAGGCTGGCTGGTTGGTCTTGCCGCGGTAAGGCACGGGCGCCAGGTAAGGTGAATCGGTCTCGATCAGCATGCGCTCCAGCGGTATCTTGCGCGCGGTTTCCTGCAGCTCCACCGCGTTCTTGAATGTCACGATGCCGGAAAACGAGATGTGGAAGCCTTCATCCAGCGACTGCCGGGCGATCTCCCAGCTCTCGGTGAAGCAATGCATCACCCCGCCGGCGGCGCGCGCGTCTTCCTCGCGCATCAGGCGCAGGGTGTCGTCGGCGGACGAGCGGGTATGGATGATGAGCGGCTTGCCGGTCTGCCGCGCGGCGCGGATATGGGTGCGGAAACGCTCCCGCTGCCACTCCATGTCGGCGATGCTGCGGCCGTTCAGCCGGTAGTAGTCGAGCCCGGTCTCGCCGGTGCCGACCACCCGCGGATGCGCCGAAAGCGCCAGCAGGCGCTCCAGCGTGGGCTCCTCGCCCTCCTCGTAGTCGGGATGCACACCGACCGAAGCGTAGAGATGCGGAAACTGCTCGGCGAGTGCCAGCACGCGCGGGAAATCTTCCAGCGTGACCGAGATGCACAGCGCATGCGTTACCTGGCTGGCACGCATGTTCTCCAGCAATTCGGGCAAGCGTTCGGCCAGTTCGGGGAAATCTAGATGGCAGTGGGAATCGACAAACATTGGGGCGGTTTCCGTATAGAGACGCCGCCGCGGGCGGCGCCACCCGCCATTGTATCCGGTCGTGCCCGCGCGCCCGCCCACGGCGGATCAGCGGGCGCGGCCCGCCGCCGGATACGCCACTTGCGCCAGCCCGGATCAGACCGGGGCGATCGCCGCGCAGGCCTGCTCCAGCGTGAGCGGCGCCGGGTCCAGCAGCAGCCGGCACGCCGCGGATTCGCCCTCCTCATCCGGGCTCGCCAGCGGATCGGATGGCAGCAGGCGATGCCGCAGCAGCGCGTCGGCCAGTAGCAGCCGGCGGGCGTCGACGCCAGGCCGGGTAGCCTCCCAGGCCATCAGGATGGCGGCACTGGCGTGGTAGAGGGCGCTGGCGGCACGGCGGCTCTCCGCCTCGTGCCGCGCGCCGCCGGCCACGGCCTCGGCGAGCGAAGCGGCACGTTGCCACCCTTGCCACAAGGCCTGCCGCAGTGGCGCCGGCAGGTTCCCGGATTGCTCCAGCCGACCCGCCAGCAAGCTCCCCAGGGCACGGTGAGCCCCTTCCTTTCCCACCGCCCGCTGGATGGCATCCAGCGCATTGATATTGCTGGTGCCCTCCCACAGCACGCCGATGTGGGCGTCGCGGACCAGCCGCGCGTTGACGAAATCCTCGATATAGCCGTTGCCGCCCCGCACTTCCATGGCGCCGGTCGCCACGGCGATATTGTCCCGGCAGGCGCGCAGCTTGATCAGCGGCGTCAGCAGGCGCAAGGCTTGCCGTGCGCTACCGTCGCCCTCGCCCTCGCCCTCGCCCCCGCCCTCTTCCTCGCCGGCCCGCCGCATGGCGTCCGCCGTGGCCATGACCATCGACAAGGCCGCCTCGGTGGGGACCATGATCTTCAGCAATTGCCGCCGCAGCAGCGCATGGCCAATGACCTCGCGCCCAAAGGCAGAGCGGTGCCGCGCGGCCTGCAGCGCTTCGTTCAGGCAACGGCGCATCATGGCGGCGGCGCGCACCGCGTGCGACAGGCGTGACAGGTTGACCTGCTCCATCATCTGCTTGAGGCCCTGGTCGAGCGCGCCCACCGGATAGGCCACCGCCCCTTCGAGCCGGACTTCGCCGCTGGCCATCGACCGCGTGCCCAGCTTGTCCTTCAGCCGGACGATGCGGTATGTGTTGCGGCTGCCATCGTCCAGCCGGCGCGGCAGCGCGAACAGCGCGAGCCCTCGGGTGCCGGACGGCGCGCCTTCGGGGCGGGCCAGCAGCAGGACAACGTCCGCATCGGCATGCGAGCAGAACCACTTCTCGCCGTACAGGCGCCACTGGCCACCTTCCTCGCGCGCCACGGTCTCGATGGCACCCACGTCCGAGCCGCCGGCCTTCTCGGTCATGAACTGGGTGCCCTTCCAGAGCGACGCCAGGTCGGCGGACAGCATGCTGGGCAGCAATTTTTGCTGCAAGGCCTGGCTGCCGAACTTGCGGATCAGGTGGATCGAGGTATCCGTCACGCTGATCGGGCACATCTGGCCGAACTCGGACTGCACGAACAGGTACTGGAAGGCGTATTTCGCCGCCGGCGCCAGCGGCGCGGCGCATCCCAGCACGCCGGCGCGGTGGCCCATCGCATGGAACTGGAAATCGGCGAAGGCGATGTGTTCCATCTCCTGGTAGGCCGGGTGGTATTCGATCCAGTCGTCGTCCTCGCCCCAGCGGGTGCGCGCGTGAAGCACCGGGGCGTATTTGTCGGCCACCGCCGCCAGCGCATTCAGGCGGCCGCCGGCCAACTGGCCCATGCGCTGGAAATGCGGCAGCAGGTGCTGGTGTTCCTGCGCCGGCAGGTACAGCGCCAACAGGTCCCGCAGGCCCCGGTCGAGCGCGAAGAAATCCAGGCCGGCGCAATCCGGCGCGAGGTGGCGGGAGCTGGTCCCCGCATCACCGGGGCGTGGACTGACGAACTCGGCGTAGCTGGCTTGGAAGGACATGGGAGCGTTCCGGCAAGGAGGATGGAAGGACGAGAGACGTATTCAGATCACGCCGGCCGCGCGCAGGCGGATCAGATCCTCGGGTGCCATGCCCAGGCTGTCGCCCAGCACGGCCTCGGTGTGCTCGCCGAGGACAGGCGGCCCGCTCTGGTAGTCCAGCGGCGTGGCGGAGAACCGCATCGGGCTGGCGATGGCGGGACAGCTCCCGCCGGTGGAAAGCGGCAGGTCCACGCGGATGCCGCGATACCTGACCTGCGGATCGTCGAAGGCCTGGGCAAAGTCATTGATGGGACCGCAAGGCACGCCGGCCGCTTCCAGGCGCGCGCGCCAGGCTGCGGTGGTGTCGGCGCGCATGATATCCGCCAGCACCGGCAACAGCGCGTCGCGGTTGACCAGCCGGCCGCTGACCCTGGCAAAGCGCGCATCGGCGGCAAGATCCGGCCGGCCGATGGCCTCGCAGTACGAGGCAAACAGTCCGTCGTTGCCTACCGCCACGATCAGCTTGCCGTCCTGGGTGGCGAAGACCTGGTACGGCACGGCGTTGGGATGCGCATTGCCGTAGCGGCGCGGGACCTTGCCCGAAGCCAGGTAGCCAACCGCCTGGTTGCCGCCAAGCGCGAGCGCGCAATCGAGCAAGGCCATGTCGATATGCTGGCCCAGGCCGCTGCGCTCGCGCCATGCCAGGGCGGCCGTGATCGCGAGGCTGGCGTACAGGCCGGTGGTCATGTCGGCCACCGCCACGCCGAATTTCTGCGGCCCGCCGCCTTCGCATTCGCCGCAGGCATCGTCGGGCTCGCCGGTCAGGCTCATCAGCCCGCTCATGCCCTGGAAGACGAAGTCGTAGCCGGGACGGTGCCGATAGGGGCCGGTCTGCCCATAGCCGGTGACCGAGCAATAGATCAATCCGGGGTTGGCCGCGCGCAGGTCCTCGTAGCCGAGCCCGAAGCGCGCCAGCGTGCCGACCTTGTAGTTCTCCACGAGCACATCGCAGGTGGCTGCCATGCGCCGGACGATCTCCTGGCCTTCGCTGGTCGCGAAATCGACAGTGACCGATTTCTTGCCCCGGTTGGTTGAGGCGTAGTAGGTGGAGTCCTGCCGTTCCTGTCCGGCTTCGACGGGCATCCAGGGCGGCCCCCAGCCGCGGGTTTCATCGCCCGCGCCGGGCCGCTCGACCTTGATCACCTCCGCGCCCAGGTCGGCCAGGTTCTGGGTGCACCAGGGGCCGGCCAGCACCCTGGTCAGGTCGAGTACGCGGATATGGGAAAGCGGTTTGTTCATGTTGGCGTGGTCGTAGCTTGGGTGGCGGGTCGTGCTTGTTCAGTCGGCGCGGATGTGCGCGGCCGTGATCACCTTGCCGTAGCGGGCGGTTTCCTCGCGGATATAGGCACCGAAGGCTTCGCGGTAATAGCCCACCGGCTCGGCCCCGCTGCGCAGCAAGGTTTGTTGCACCGCCGGCTCGGCCACAATGCGCTCGATCTCGCTGGCCAGCCGCTCCACCACGGCGGGCGGCGTGGCGGCGGGCGCCACCAGGCCGACCCAGGCCGACATCTCGATGCCGCCGAAGCCAAGCTCCGCCGTGGTCGGCACATCGGGCATCACCGCCGAGCGCTTCGCGTTCATCACGGCAAGCGCGCGCAGCTTGCCCGCCGTGATCTGCGGCAGGCCGGTGAAGGCGGGCTCGAAGGTCATCGACACCTCGTTGGCCATCACGGCGGCCTTGGCCGGCGCGCTGCCCTTGTACGGCACGTGCAGCACGTCGATCCCGGCGCGCGCCTTCAGCATCTCGCCGGCAAGATGCGCGGTCGAGCCGTTGCCATACGATGCATAGCTCAAGCTGCCGGGCTTGGCGCGGGACAGTTGCACCAGTTCGTCCATGGTCCTGGCGGGCACGGCAGGATTCACCACGATCACGCTCGGCGCTGTGGCAACCAGCGCGATCGGCGCGAAACTCCGGGCGGGGTCATAAGGCAGCTTCGGGTACAGCCAGGGATTGATGGTCAGCGTGGTATTGGTGGCCGCCAGCAGCGTGTAGCCATCGGCGCTGGCTCCTGCGACCTGCTCCGCGCCGACGATGGTGGCTGCCCCCGGCCGGTTTTCCACCACCACAGGCTGGCCAAGCCGCTCGCCAAGGCGCAGGCCGATCACGCGCGCCACGACGTCCGTCATGCCGCCGGCCGCATAGGGCACGACGATGCGAATGGGCTGGCGCGGATAGGCTTGCGCGGCGGCCTTGGTTGCCGTCATCACGGTCAGCAATGGGGCGATGAGCAAGACGACGAGGGTCTTCGGATTCACGGCTGTCTCCCTGGTTCTTTTTATTGCGCGCCGCTGGCCGCGGAAGGCCGCCGCGGGTGGGTGCGCAAGAACCATTCTCAAACTCGCGAGTTTTCTCGTCCAATATCGTTTTTTGCGCTATTTATATCGGTATTGAATCAATCACCCTGGTCACCCTGGACTTCCATGGACCTTCGACAGTTGCGCTACTTCGTTGCCGTCGCCGAGGAACTGCATTTCGGCCGGGCGGCCGAGCGCCTTGCCATCACCCAGCCGCCGCTGAGCTTCAACATCCGCCAGCTGGAAGACTCGCTCGGCTTCGCGCTGCTGCGGCGCAGCACGCGCGAGGTTGCGCTAACGCCCGCCGGGCGGGTGATGTACCAGGAAGCGGTGAAGATCCTTGCCCTGGCGCGCGATGCGCAGGGCCTGGCGAGCCGGGCCGCCAAGGGGGAAACCGGCGCGGTGCACGTCGCCTTTGTCGGCTCGGCCATGCTGACGAAGCTGGCCGCGGCGATTCATGCGTTCACGCAAGAACGGCCGGGGGTGGAGGTGGTGGTGCACGAGCTGAACAGCTTCGAGCAGATCGAGGCGCTGCAGCGCGGCCTGATCGATATCGGCATCGCGCATCCGCGCGTCATCCCGGTCGGCCTGGCGTCCCGCGTGCTCTATGCCGAACGGTTTATCTGCGTGTTGCCGTCGGATCATCCGCTGGCGGCGCAGGCGCAAGTCGATCTGCGGCAATTGCGCCTGGAAGATTTTGTCCTGTTCCCGCGCCATTTCGCGCCGGAGTACTACGACAAGATCGTCGCCCTCTGCATGGGCGCCGGCTTTACGCCCAGCATCCGCCATGAAGTGCGCCATATGCTGACGATCGCTACGCTGGTATCGCAGAACTTCGGCGTTTCGCTGGTGCCCGCGTCGGTTGCGCTGGTGCAGTTGCCCAACCTGGCCTGCAGGCCACTGGCAAGGCCGGGCCGGGCCTCCGAACTGCATGGCGTCTGGCGCGCGGACGAGCAGGCGCCGGCCGTGCTGGCATTGCTTGCCGCGCTGGAGGCAAATGGAAATGGGGAGATGCAGGCCTAGGCAACCGCCATCCGGTTACTCCCCGGGCTTCGTCAAATGCCGGCCGAGGATGACCAGGTCGCGCTCCACGCCGTCAAGCACCGCCACGCGCGGCAGGTTACCCCAGCGCTCGAAGCCGAGCGAGGCGAACAGGCCCAGGCTGGGCGCGTTGTGGCCGAAGATGAAGCCCAGCAGGGTGTTGACCCCGATCCGCGGCGCATGCGCGATGGCCTGCTGCAGCAGGAAGCGTCCCAGGCCCTGTCCCCGGCGGCTGGCGTCGAGATAGATCGAGACTTCCGCGGTGGCGCCGTAAGCCGGGCGCCCATAGAAGTCGGAAAAACTGAGCCAGCCGGCCATCTTCCCTTCTCTGTCCTCCGCCACCCACAGCGGCCGCAGCCCGGGCTTGTGTTCATCGAACCAGGCCTGGCGCGATGCCACCGTGACCGGCTCGGTGTCCGCCGTGACCATGCGCGACGCCACGGTGCTGTTGTAGATGGCGACGATGGCAGCGAGGTCGCGCTGCTCCGCGACCCGGACGGAAAAATCGGAATCACTCATTTTTAAATTCTTCTAAAACAATAACTTGGGCAACAAAGTTAAGGTCAACTACAAAGTCTGGGTGGCCTTGGCTGATTCGATCGTCTTGCCCAGGATCTCTTCCACCGTGCGGCGCAGGTTGCGGCCCATATCGTCGTCCGGCAAGTGAATCCCGATGCCCGGTGTCTTGTGCGGCGTGCCGACGGGCGTGATCCATGCCACCTGGCCCGCGATCTGGTACTTCTGCGGCCGGTCGAGCAGCGACAGCACCAGGAATACCTGCTCGCCCAGCCTGAAGGGCCGGTTGCTCGGGACAAAGATCCCGCCGCGCTGCAGGAACGGCATGTAGGCGGCATAGAGCCCTGCCTGGTCCTTGATCGAAAGCGAAAGCACGTTCGGCCGGGAGGATGCGCCGGGAACGGTCGGCGCCCCAATTCCACCTGCGGCGCCCGGAATGCTGGCGCCCCGTGCCCCTGTCACTTCTGTGTTCATGACTGACCCCTTGCTCACTCTATGGCCTTCAGGCCTTATTGGACTTATTGGACTTATTTCAACTACCTATCCGAGCGCTCCGGCTTACTGGAACAACTGCCGGTACTCCAGAAACACGGATTCCATGACCAGCCGCGCCGCCAGCGGGTGATTCTCGCTGCGGCGATGGTTCAGCAGCCGCGCCGAGAAGGCCTGCAGCCGGTGCGCATCGGTGGCCTGCGCGCAGCGTGCCAGGACCGCTTGCTCGCGCGGGAAATAGCGCGGCACCGGGGCGGCCGCCAGGCGCGCCGACAGCAGATCGTACGTCCAGCGCTGCAAGATGCCAAGCACCGACGGCACCGGCATCTTCTGGACCTGTTCGGCTGCCCCCAGGGCATCGAAGCCGGCGCCCGCGCCAAGCTGGCTCACCAGCCAGCGCTGCATCGGCTGCTCCTCCGCTTCGGCCGCGTGCAGCGCGGTCAGCGGCGAGCCGCCGGCCAGCGCCAGCTGGGCCTCGGCATCGCCCACGCCCTGGCTGCCGAGCCAGGCCATGGCGTCGGCGGCGCTGGGCCGCTGCACGGAGAACTGGCGGCAACGCGACAGGATGGTGGGCAGCACGCGGTCCAGGCGGTCGGTCACCAGCAGGAACACGGTCGACGGCGGCGGCTCCTCCAGCGTCTTGAGCAAGGCGTTTGCACCCTCGCTTTGCAACGCATCGAGCGGATAGACAACCACTAGGCGCAGGCCGGCACGGTGCGTGCCGATACCCACGGTATCGATCAGCGCCCGCACCTGTTCCATGCGGATCACCTTGCTGGGCGTCTTCTTCTTGCCGCTCTCGTCGGTCTCGGCGTCGCCCGCGGCCTCCATGGCTTCCGGGCGCACCACGCTGAAATCCGGATGATTGCCCTGGCTGAACCAGTGGCAGGCAGAGCATGTGCCGCAGGGCTGGCCATCGGGCCGCGGGGTTTCGCACAGCAGTCCCTGGGCGAAATGCAGCGCCAGGTCGCGCTTGCCGATGCCTTGCTGGCCGTGAATCAGCAAGGCATGCGGGAGCCGCTCGCGCAGCGCGTTCAGCCGTTGCCAGTCTTCTTTCTGCCAGGGATAAAGCATGCGAATCAGTGAGTTAGGGTTGAAACTTCGAGTGACTACAC
This sequence comes from Cupriavidus sp. 05L310, assembly GCF_056398185.1. Lineage (NCBI taxonomy): Bacteria > Pseudomonadati > Pseudomonadota > Betaproteobacteria > Burkholderiales > Burkholderiaceae > Cupriavidus > Cupriavidus sp. 05L310. The sequence goes on along the minus strand of NZ_JBFTOX010000001.1, from coordinate 73,564 downwards.
AGATTGAGAGTGCAATGACGTGCGCCAGCCGCCGCAAGGTCCACCACTATCACAATCTGCTAATAATGATGTCAATTCAAAGTGTTGCCAGGATTGTCTCAAGCTCCACCTGAATCCCGGCAATGGTCCGGGTGGCGTCGATGACCCGGAAGCGCTGCGGGGATTCGGCCGCGCGGCGCAGGTATTCCTGCCGGGTGCGGTCGAAGAAGGCGCGCGACTCGGCCTCGAACTTGTCTGGCTCGCGGGCACCGGCCAGCCGGGCGCTGGCGGTTTCCAGCGGCACGTCGAACAACAGCGTGAGGTCCGGCTGCAAGCCGTCCTGGACCCATGCCTCAAGCACTTCGAGGCGCGCGCGCGGCAAGCCCCGGCCCCCGCCCTGGTAGGCAAAGGTGGCGTCGGTGAAGCGGTCGGATACGACCCAGTCGCCGCGCGCCAGGGCCGGCTCGATGACTTCGGCAATATGTTCGCGGCGAGCGGCGAACATCAGCAAGGCCTCGGTTTCGAGGTGCATCTTGCGGTGCAGCAACAGTTGCCGCAGGTCCTCGCCAAGCGGCGTGCCACCCGGTTCGCGGGTGGTGACAACGGCGACATCGCCGGCCAGGCGGGCGCGCAGGCGCTCCGCCACCCACTCCACGTGGGTGCTCTTGCCGGCACCGTCGATGCCTTCGAATGTGATGAATTTTCCGCGCATGGGGAGACTTATTTGCCGCGCTGGTATTTGTCTACCGCGCGGTTGTGTTCGGGAAGCGAGTTGGAGAAATGGCTGCTGCCGTCGCCGCGCGCCACGAAATACAGCGCATCGGACGGCGCCGGCGCGGTGGCCGCGGCCAGCGAGGCCAACCCGGGCAAGGCGATCGGGGTGGGCGGCAGGCCGTTACGCGTATAGGTATTGTAAGGTGTGTCGGTCTGCAGGTCGCGCTTGCGGATATTGCCGTCGAACCCTTCGCCCAGGCCGTAGATCACGGTTGGGTCGGTCTGCAGCATCATGCCCTTCTTCATCCGGTTGACGAATACGGCGGCGATCAGCGGGCGCTCGGCCGGCTGGCCGGTTTCCTTCTCCACGATGGAAGCCATGATCAACGCTTCATAGGGCGACTTGTATGGCAGGTCGGGCGCCCGGGCGTTCCAGGCATCCGTCAGGCGGCGCTGCATCGCGCGGTAAGCATGGCGGTACAGTTCCAGGTCGCTGCTGTCGCGCGCAAACAGGTAGGTATCGGGGAAGAACATGCCCTCCGGGGCCGGCTCGGGCGCGCCGATCGCCTTCATCAACTCCGCATCCGACAAGCCGCGGCTATCGTGCTTGAGCGCCGGGTGCGCATCCACGGCGGCGCGCATCTTGCGGAATTCCCACCCCTCGATCACGGTCAGCACATAGTGGTTGACCTCGCCCCGGGCGATCTTGCCGATCACCGACAGCGGCGTGGCGCTGCTGTCGAACTCGTAGCCGCCGGCCTTGAGGTCGGCGCTGTGGCCGGTAAGCCGCACCAGCAAGGCAAACAGGCGCGGATCCATGCGCACGCCGCCGCGCTCGATCTGGCGGCCGACGCTGGCCACGCTGGAATTGGGCTTGATCACCACCTCGATCGGCGAGGCCGACAACTGGAGCGGACGATTGGCCCACCAGGCAAAGGCACCGGCGGCGGCAATCGTGAAAACCACGGCGACCAGGGTCAGTCGCAGGAAAATACGTTTCATGTAGGACAGGTAGTGGTGGCGCATCATGCGCCCCGGCAACGCCGGCCGCGCGCTGCATCAATTGCGCAGGGCGCCGGCTGAAATGGCGACAGCCTCATATAATACCGGGAGCCTTGCTCCGCCACGAGCGCGCCCCATATGCCGGAGATCAGCCGGACAGCGGCGCCCCGGCCCGGCGGGCTCCGGTTTGCGCCATACACCGTGCCATTTACCGTGCGATTTACCGCGCTTTTTGCTGCCACATTCACTGTCATTCGTCGGCGTTTATAGCTTTGTAGCCTTTGTGCCTTTTGTCGGCGTTTGCGCCTTCCATCCGGCGCTGCCCAGCGCCCTCTTGCTTGCGATACCTGCCATGAATTCCCCTACCCCCGACCTCGCCACCCAGTTCGAAGCCGTGCGCCAGAGCGGAGTCGTCTGCCGGCCCGCGCAGCTGGGCCTGATCCGGGTTGCCGGCGACGACGCCGGCAGTTTCCTGCACACCCAGCTCACCAACGCCGTCGACGATCTCGCCACCGGCACCGCGCGCGTGGCCGGGTATTGCTCGCCCAAGGGCCGGCTGCTCGCCAGTTTCCTGATGTGGCGGGACGAAGAAGGCATTGTGCTGCAACTGTCGGCGGACCTGCAGCCCGCCATCCAGAAGCGCCTGTCGATGTTCGTGCTGCGCGCCAAGGCGCGCCTGTCCGATCTGACGCCTGACCGCGCCGTGCTGGGCGTAGCCGGCGCCGGCGGCGCCGCGGCACTGCAGGCAGCCGGCCTGCCCGCCCCCGCCGAGCCGTGGTCGACGGGGGCAGCAGGTGCCGCTACCGTGATCCGGCTCCCCGATGGCGCCGGCCTGCCGCGCTGGCAGGTGGTGCTTCCGGCCGAACAGGCAACGCAGGTGCAAGCCGCGCTGTCGGCGCAACTGCTGCCGGCGGACGCGGCGGTGTGGGACTGGCTGGAGGTGCAGGCCGGCGTGCCGCGCATCGCGCTTGCCACGCAGGAGCAATTCGTGCCGCAGATGATCAACCTGGAACTGGTCGGCGGCGTGAGTTTTCGCAAGGGCTGCTATCCGGGCCAGGAAATCGTGGCGCGCAGCCAGTACCGGGGTACGCTCAAGCGCCGCATGTGGCTGATCCACGGCGAAGGCGAAGTGCCGGCCGCGGCCACCGAGATCTTCCGCCCCGAGGATCCCGAACAGCCCTGCGGCATGGTGGTCAATGCCGCCGCCGCGCCGCAAGGCGGCTGGGACGGCCTGGCCGAACTCAAGATCGATGCCGCCGGTGGCGCCCTGCACCTGGGTAGCGCCGGCGGCAGCCCGGTGCGCGTGGGCGAACTGCCCTACGCGGTACCCATCGGCGACGCAGCCTGAACCGCCAGCCCCGCGCAGGAGACTGTCATGAGCGACCACCTTTACGTCTATTTCCGGGTGCCGGAAGCCCTGGCCGATGCCGCGCTGCCGCATTGGCATCGCTGGATGGAGACCGTTGCCGAAGCCGGCGGAATTGGTGGTACGCTCTTACGCAGGCCCGAAACGCGCGACGGCATGCAGACCTGGATGGAGGCCTATGCCGACGTGCCGCCTGCCTTCGATCTGCTCCTTGATGGACTTTGGCGGCAGAGCGGGCTGCAGGATTTCATCAGCGGCGAAAGGCAGGTCGAGCGCTTTGTCGACCTGGACCAGCTCTGATGGCGGCAGCGGCAGGATCACCGCCCGGTGGTGCCGCGAAAGATGAAACCGTAGTCGTAGTGATTGCAGTCGATGCGGCAATCGCAGTGAACGCAGGAAAGGAAGCGCTATGTGCCTGATTCTGGTGGCCTGGCAATCGCACCCGGACTATGCCCTGGTGGTGGCCGGCAACCGCGACGAATTCTACGCACGCCCGGCCGCGCCCGTGCATTGGTGGGAAGATGCGCCCAATGTGCTGGCCGGCCGCGACCTGGCGGAAGTGATCGGCGAGCCGGGCACCTGGATGGGCCTGGCCGGCGACGGCCGCTTTGCCGCCCTGACCAACTACCGCGCACCGTCCGAGAAACGCACCGATGCCCGGTCGCGCGGCGAACTGGTGGCCGGCTTCCTGCGTGGCGACGGCGACCCCCAGTCCTACCTGGCCGGACTGCAACCTCGCGCCGGCGTCTATAACGGCTTCAACCTCCTGGCGTGCGACCTGCGCGAACTCTGGTGGTACAGCAACCGCGGCGCGGCGCCGCATCCGCAGCGCCTCAGGCCCGGGCTCTATGGCCTGTCCAATGCCTTGCTGGATACGCCCTGGCCCAAGGTGCGCAGCCGCGTCGGCGCGCTCGCCGAAGCGGTGGCAGCCGACACCGGCCAGCCGGGGGCCAGCGCGGAACCCTATTTCGATCTGCTGGCCAATGATCGCCAGGCACTGGATTTCGAGCTGCCCAGCACCGGCGTGACGCCTGAGTGGGAGAAGCTGCTGTCTTCGGCCTTCATCCGCTCGCCTAGCTATGGGACCCGCGCCAGCACGGTACTGCGCGTGCGCCACGATGGCCGCTTCGAACTCAGCGAGCGCAGCTTCGATACCAACGGCCGTACCGGCGAGGTGTCATATCGCGGCCACCTGCGGGTTGCCCGCGACGCCGACTCGGTGCAGGCGCCCCGTTAGGGCACCCCGTCAAGGCGACTCAGCGCAACACTCAGTATTGACGGGCCACCAGCCCTAGCGGACGCAGCGCCGCATTCAACGCGCGGATGGCGCCGGGGTCGTTGCGCACGGCGAGCAGCCAGGCGTCCTCGAAATGCCCGATCTCCAGCAACTGCATGCCGTGCGGCGCAAGCTCACGATTGACGTGCGCCAGGTAGAGGGCCGCCGGCTCCATATCGAAATCGTTGTCGTCGCCGCCCAGCGGAATCCCGTCCTCGTCGTAGAGATCATCGACATCGATGGCCGACACCCCTGCCGCGCGCAGCGTTGCAAGCCGCGCCACGGCTTGCGCGCCCAGCGTGCTGAACTCCCGCCAGTCGACTTGCACCAGGCAATGTTCCGCCAGCCAGGGTTTTAGCCAGGCCGACAGCAAATCTTCGCCGGCAGGCGGATCTCCGGCGGGCGCAGCGGCCAGATCGAGGGCAGGCGTGGCATCGGCAAGAGACTGCAGCAGGCGGGAACGGATTTCGGACATAAGCGGGATAAAGACAACCGGATAACGGCAAAAACAAGGACCGCGATGGTACCGCGCATACGGCGGGATGCAAGTCCTGCCGGGCTTCAGGCCGCTGCCGCCAGCCTGGCCGGCAGCGCGGAACGAACCGCTTCGCTCACGATCGCCGCCAGCCGGGCGGCGGGCGCCTCCAGCTCGGCGTCCTTGCGGTACAACGCCAGCGCCAGCGAGGGCAGTTCGGGCAGTCCGCCTTCCCCCCGCTCCCAGGCCCTGACCGACGGCGGCAAGCCCATGCCGGTGCGGACAGTCAGGCCCAGACCGGCCGCCGCTCCGGCCCACAAGCCACCCAGGCTTGCGCTGCTGAATGCCACCCGCCAGGCAATACCGGCACGATCAAGCGCGGCGGTGCCGGCCGAACGAAAGCGGCACGGTGCCTCGAACGCCACCAGCGGCAGCGGCTCGCTGCCCTGCCACGGCGCGCGCGCGGCGGCGGGGCCGATCCAGCGCATCGGCAACACCGCGACCTGCTCCACATGCGGCATCCGCACCCCATCGTCCCAGGCCAGCGCCAGGTCCAGGCGTCCGCCCGCCACGCTATCCAGCAACTCGGCATTGCGGGCCACGCGCGCCTCGATCCGGACCTTGGGATGCGCGCGGGCGAACCGGCCCAGCACCTCGGGCAGCAGCACCTCGCCGAAGTCCTGCTGCAGGCCAAACCGCACCCAGCCCTCCAGCGCTACGCCATGTACGGCGGAGGCGGCCTCGTCGTTGAGATCCAGCAGCCTGCGCGCATAGGCCAGCATGGTCTCGCCAGCCTCGGTCAGCGCCAGGCCGCGTCCCGCCTTGCGGAAGATCGCCGTGCCGGCCTGCTCCTCCAGCTTCTTCAACTGTGCGCTGACCGCCGAGGTGGAGCGGCCGAGACGGTCGGCGGCACGGGCATAGCTGCCTAGTTCCATGCCCACCACGAAGCTGCGCAGCACATCCAGGTCGAAGTTCACCGTAGCCATCGCAAATCATCCTGTTATTTGGGATATTTAGTGAAAAATTATCTGATATTCAGGATCATTCTCGACTGACAGAATCGGAGCGTCAAGGCCACCCGTGCCGCTTACAAGGATGATGCCGTGTCCCGCGCCCGCTCCCCGCTTTCGTTCCCCGTTGTTTCCGGCCCTGCCGGCGCAGCGCTCGCCCCACGCCACGGCCCCGGCCATCGCTGGAAAGTCCTGGCCATCGGCGTGGCTGCCAATGCGAGCTTCGCCGCGGCGTTCTCGGGCATTCCCACCACGGCGGTGCTGATGCGCGCCGGCTACCGGCTCGACAACGCCGCGCTGGGTTTCTGCATTGGCATGATGGGGCTCGGTATCGCGGCAAGTGAAGTGCCGTGGGGCTTGCTGACCGACCGCTGGGGCGACCGCCGGGTGCTGTTGACCGGGCTGCTCGCCACCACGCTGTGGCTGGTGCTGATGGCCGCGTTCATTGCGCCACTGCCGGGGCACGTTCCAGGCCATGCCCTGCTGGCGCTCGGCTTGCTGGTGCTAGGCCTGCTGGGCGGCAGCGTCAACGGCTCCAGCGGCCGCGCCGTGATGGCGTGGTTCCGCGAAGGCGAACGGGGCCTGGCCATGAGCATCCGCCAGACCGCGGTGCCGGCCGGCGGCGGGATCGGGGCGCTGGCCTTGCCGATGCTGGCACAGACGTCTGGCTTTGTAGCGGTGTACGGGACACTGGCCGCGTTCTGCGGGATCACCGTGATCTTTGCCTGGCGCTGGATGCATGAACCGCCGGCCGCCGGAGAACGAGCCGCCTTGCCGGCCAGCGGCATGCCGCCGCCACGGCAAGCCGGGCCCGGATTGTTGCACAACGCGCTGGTCTGGCGGCTGGTGAGCGGCATGGGCCTGATGTGCGTGCCGCAGGTGGCCGTGCTGAGCTTCGCCACGGTCTTCCTGCACGATTTCAGCCAGATCGGCATTGCCGCCGCGGGCTTGTCCGTGGCCGCGGTCCAGGCGGGCGCTGCCGTGATGCGGGTATGGAGCGGCCGCTGGACCGACCGCCACGGCAACCGGCGCGCTTACATGCGCGCCTGCAGCAGGTTGACGTTGCTGGTCTTCGGGGCAGTCGGCGGGCTGGCCTGGCTCTGCACTGCCGCTCCGGTCTGGCACGCCGTGCTCACGCCCATGCTGGTGGCCTGCCTCGTGCTGGGCGGCATTTGCACCTCCGCCTGGCATGGCGTCGCCTTTACCGAGCTGGCCACGATCGCGGGTGCGAGCCGTGCCGGCACGGCACTCGGCCTGGGCAACACCTTCGCTTTTTCCGGCTTCTTCCTGGTGCCGCTGGCGATCCCGGCCATGGCCGCCGGGCTTGGCTGGCCCTCGGTGTGGCTGGCGGCCGGCGTTTGCGCGCTGTTGGCGCGGCCGCTATTCCCCCGGCCGGCCGGAGTTGGCGACGCTTAACCCAGCCGCTTGCGCATTTCTACGTGAGGGATGCCGGCTTCCTCGAATTCCTCGCCAACTTGCTCGAAGCCCACGCGCGCATAGAACGGCGCCGCGTAGCTTTGGGCATTGAGCACCAGTTCGGGATAGCCAAGCTCGGCGGCCTTGGCCATCAATGCGTCCAGCACCATGGCGCCGACACCGCTGCCGCGCGCTGCCTTGAGCACCGCCATGCGGCCGATATGGCCATCCGGCAGCAGGCGGCCCGTGGCCAGCGCGCTGCCGTCCTCGGCCAGCGCCAGCGCATGCCAGCTCGGCTCATCCCATTCGTCCCATTCCAGTTCCACCGGCACGCCCTGCTCTTCGACGAAAACGGCGTAGCGGATGGAGCGCGCGATTTCGCGGACTTCGGACCAGGGGGCGAGGCGGATGGTGATGGTCATGATGGCTCGGATGCGGAAAAGATAAGGATACGGGCGGGCCGCCATGATACTCCGCCCGCGGCGCGCCACCGTTTGCCGCACCGCAGCAAGGCTGACGCGTAGGGGTAACTCCCGATCTGCATTCCTTCCCGCAAATTTGTATGATGACCATATTACCCAATCACCTGAGCGTCCCGTGTTCCAGAAAGTCCCGGCCCGAGCCCTGACAGACACCGTTGCTGAACAACTGCTGGAGAAGATCGAAGGCGGCGCCTTTGCGCGCGGCGCGAAGCTCCCCACCGAGGCGGTGCTCTCCGACGAATTCGGCGTGAGCCGCACAGTCATCCGCGAAGCCATCGCCCGGCTGCGTCACGAAGGCGTGGTGGAGTCGCGCCAGGGCAGCGGCGTCTTCGTCACCGAGCAGGCTGGCATCCGGCCGCTGCGGATCGATTACACCGATGTGGCCACGCTCGAATCCGTGCTGCACATCGTCGAACTGCGCCGCGCCATCGAGGCTGAGGTAGCGGCACAGGCGGCGCGCGACCGCACGGACGCCAGCATGGTGGCCATCGATGCCGCACTGGCCCGCATCGACGCCGAGGAAGCCGCCGGCGGCGACGGCGTGGCCGCCGACGTGGCCTTTCACCGGACCATCGCCGAGGCTACCGGCAACCCTTTCTTCCTCAAGACGCTGGCTTTCCTGAGCCAATACCTGGAAACCGCAACCCGCGTAACCCGTACCAACGAGGCGCGCCGCTCGGACTTCTCGCGCCAGGTGCGCGAGGAACACCAGGCCATTGTTGCCGCCATCCGTGCCGGCGACGCGCTGGCCGCGCGCAACGCGGCGCAGACCCATATGTACAACGCGGCGCGGCGCCTGTCCCTGGGTGGACAGCCCGGCACCGCAGCCGACCTTGCCGAAGCGCCCGCGCGCGGCCCGTCCCACTGATCACCGCCCTCCCGGCAGGAGTCTTCATGAGCAAATCAATTGGCGTCATCGGCCTCGGCGCGATGGGCAACGGCGTAGCGCACAGCCTGCTGCGCGCCGGATTCAAGGTACACGCGTGCGACCTGCGGCCCGAAGTGCTGCAGCGCTTTGCCGACGCCGGCGGCATCCCTTGCGCCAGCCCGGCCGAACTGGGCGGGCAATGCGATGTGGTGGTGACGCTGGTGGTCAATGCCGCGCAAACCGAGGCCGTGCTGTTTGGCGAACGAGGCGCGGCAAGCAGCCTGCGCCCCGGCACGCTGGTGATCGCCAGCGCCACCGTGCCGCCGAGCTTTGCGCAGGCGCTGGGCAAGCGGCTGGGCGAGCGCGGCATCCTGCTGCTGGACGCGCCGGTCTCCGGCGGTGCCGCCCGCGCCGCCAGCGGCGAAATGACCATGATGACTTCCGGGCCGGCCGAAGCCTACGCGCTCGCCGAGGACGTGCTGGCCGCGATGGCCGGCAAGGTCTACCGCCTGGGCGACGCGCATGGCGCGGGCTCCAAGGTCAAGATCATCAACCAGCTGCTGGCCGGCGTGCATATCGCCGCGGCGGCCGAAGCGATGGCGTTGGGCCTGCGCGAGGGCGTGGATGCCGAGGCCCTGTATGAGGTCATCACCAACAGCGCGGGCAACTCCTGGATGTTCGAGAACCGCGTGCCCCACATCCTGGCGGGCGACTACACGCCGCTGTCGGCGGTAGACATCTTTGTCAAGGATCTCGGCCTGGTGCTCGATACCGCGCGCGCCAGCAAATTCCCGCTGCCCCTGTCGGCCGCGGCGCACCAGATGTTCATGATGGCGTCCAGCGCCGGGCACGGCGGCGAAGACGATTCCGCCGTGATCAAGGTGTTCCCCGGCATCGACCTGCCGGGAAAGAAGGCCGACTGAGGACGCCAGCATGACCGCACAGAACGAATCCCCGCGCGCCCTGCTCGGCTGTATCGCCGACGATTTCACCGGCGCCACCGACCTGGCCAATACGCTGGTGCGCAACGGCATGCGCACGGTGCAGACCATCGGCGTACCAGCCGGCGGTAAAGCGCTGCCCGGCGTGGAGCATGCCGATGCGCTGGTGGTAGCGCTGAAGTCGCGCACCATCCCGGCGGACGACGCGATCGCGCAGTCGCTGGATGCATTGCGCTGGCTGCAGGCACAGGGCTGCCGCCAGTTCTTCTTCAAGTACTGCTCCACCTTCGACTCCACGGCCGCAGGCAATATCGGCCCGGTGGCCGAGGCGCTGCTGGCGGCGCTGGGCAGCGACTTCACCATTGCCTGCCCGGCGTTTCCCGAGAACGGCCGCACCATTTTCCGTGGCCACCTGTTCGTAGGCGATGTACTGCTCAGCGAATCGGGCATGGAGCACCACCCGCTCACGCCGATGCATGACGCCAACCTGGTGCGCGTGCTGCAGCGGCAAAGCCAGGATAAGGTTGGCCTGCTGCGCTACGACGCGGTGGCGCGCGGCAGCGCGGCCGTCCGGCAAGCCATTGCAGCGTTGCGCGGCGACGGCGTGCGCCTTGCCATCGCCGACGCCGTCAGCGATACCGACCTGCATACGCTTGGCGAAGCCTGCGCCGAACTGCCGCTGCTCACCGGTGGCTCCGGGCTGGCGCTCGGCCTGCCTGCCAATTTCCGCCGCGCGGGCCTGCTGCCGGCGCGCGCGGACGCCGATCGCGTCGCCCCGGTTGCCGGCCCTGCCGTGGTGCTGGCCGGCAGTGCGTCCAGGGCAACCAATGCCCAGGTGGCCCGGTGGCTGGAGCAACAGCGCCCGGCCCTGCGCATCGACCCGCTCGCGCTGGCCAAGGGCGCGCCGCTGGTGGAGCAGGCACTCGGCCTGATTGCCTCGCATGCGGAGCCGGTGCTGGTCTACGCAACCACCACGCCTGAAGCGGTCAAGGCCGCGCAGGCCGCGCTCGGTGTGGAACGTGCCGGCCATCTGGTAGAGCAGGCGCTGGCCGCCATCGCCGCCGCGCTGAAGGCCCGCGGCACGCGCCGCTTTGTGGTGGCCGGCGGCGAAACCTCCGGCGCGGTGGTGCAGGCGCTGGGCGTGCAAGCGCTGCGCATCGGCACGCAGATCGCGCCGGGCGTGCCCGCCACTGTCACGCTGGAGGCCCAACCGCTGGCGCTGGCCCTCAAATCCGGCAATTTCGGCGGCGTCGACTTCTTCGACGAAGCGCTGCGCCAGCTCGGAGGTGAAGCATGAGCACCGAAGCCAGCCTGCGCGAAGAGATCTGCCGCATCGGCGCCAGTCTCTACCAGCGTGGCTACACCGTCGGCAGCGCCGGCAATATCAGCGCGCGCATGGACGACGGCTGGCTGATCACGCCGACCGACGCCTGCCTCGGCATGCTGGACCCCGCCGCCATTGCCAAGGTGGACAGCGGCGGCAACTGGGTGGCCGGCGACAAACCGTCCAAGACGCTCACCCTGCACCGCGCCATCTACGACAACAACCCGCAGGCGCACGGCGTGGTGCACACGCACTCCACCCACCTGGTGGCGCTGAGCCTGGCGGGCGCCTGGCAGCCGGACGATGTGCTGCCGCCAATCACGCCCTACTACGTGATGAAGGTGGGGCATATCCCGCTGATTCCCTACCACCGGCCGGGCGACCCGGCGGTGGCGGCGCGCGTTGCCCGGCTTGCCGCTGAAGTGCGCGGCGTGCTGCTCGCGCGCCTTGGCCCGGTGATGTGGGAGACCACCGTCTCGCGCGCGGCGTTCGCGCTCGAGGAACTCGAAGAAACCGCCAGGCTCTGGCTGATGTTGAAGGATAAGCCCGACCCGCTCGACGAGCACGCCCTGGCCGAACTGCGCAATACCTTCAAGGCGCGCTGGTAAGCAGAGCACAACCACAAACATAAGCAAAACGGAACGGCCCGGCCGCACGCCCCGATTTCCCCTCGGGCCGCGGCAAGGGCAGCGTTCGCCCTCGGCTTGCCGATCCGGACCGGATCCAGGCCGGCATCAAGCCGAAACAACGGAGACAACCATGAATACTTCCACCCAGGCCGCGCTGACCGGCGCCGGCCAAGACATCGACCGGGGCATCGACCGGGACATCGAAAAGCGCGCCTACAGCAAGGTGTTCTGGCGCATCATGCCCTTCCTGATGCTGTGCTACGTGATCGCCTACCTGGACCGCGTCAACGTGGGCTTCGCCAAGTTGCAGATGGCGCAGGACCTGGCCTTCTCCGAGACCGTGTTCGGCCTCGGCGCCGGACTGTTTTTCATCGGCTACTTCCTGTTCGAGGTGCCCAGCAACCTGCTGATGCACAAGCTGGGCGCGCGCATCTGGATTGCGCGGATCATGATCACGTGGGGCATCATCTCGGCGCTGTTCGTGTTCGTGAAAACGCCGGCCACCTTCTACATCATGCGGTTCCTGCTCGGCCTGGCCGAAGCGGGGTTCTATCCCGGCGTGATCCTCTACCTGACCTACTGGTACCCCGCCAACCGGCGCGCCAAGATGATCGCGCTGTTCATGTCGGGCATCCCGGTGGCCGGCATGTTCGGCAACCCCTTGTCGGGCTTCATCATGGACGCCTTCCATGACTACGGCGGCATGCGCGGCTGGCAATGGATGTTCCTGCTCGAAGCCTTGCCCGCGCTGCTGATCGGCGTGATCACGGTGTTCGTGCTCAAGAACGGCATCGACCAGGCGCCCTGGCTGGACGCCGACGAGAAGCGCGTGCTCAAGCGCAATATCGAGGAAGACTCGCGCCAGGCCAATGCCTCGGGCACCGGCCACTCGCTGCGCGCGGTGTTCTCGGATCGCCGCGTGTGGTGGATGTGCCTGATCTACTTCTGCTTCGTCACCGGACAATACGCGCTGACCTTCTGGATGCCCACCCTGGTCAAGACCAGCGGCGTGAAGGGCAACCTCAATATCGGCATGCTCAGCGCCATTCCCTTTGTCTGCGCCATCGTGGTGATGAACTTCCTGGGCCACAGCGCCGACGCCCGCCGCGAGCGCCGCTGGCACCTGATCGTGCCGGCGCTGATGGGCGCGGTGGGCTTTGCCATTGCCGCCTCGTTTACCCACAATACGGTGGTGGCCATCGCCGCGCTGTCCCTGGCCGCCGCCGGCGTGCTGACCTGTGCCCCGCTGTTCTGGTCGCTGCCCACCGCCTTCCTGTCGGGTCTGGCCGCCGCCTCCGGCATTGCCGTGGTCAATTCGGTGGGCAACCTGGCGGGCTTTGTGGCACCGTACATGGTGGGCTACCTGACCGACCTCACCCATAGCACGCAGTCGAGCATGTATGTGCTGTCGGCCATGCTGGTGCTTGGCGCCGGGCTGGTCTGGCTCACGCCGGGCAAGCTGGTCAACCGCTAAGCCAAGAAACAAGAACCACCCTTTCTCCTGGAGCACCGCATGCCGCGCTTTGCCGCCAACCTGTCGATGATGTACACCGAGCACGCCTTCCTGGACCGCTTCGCCGCCGCGGCGGCGGACGGTTTCAAGGCCGTGGAGTACCTCTTCCCCTATGAACATCCCGCTGCCGAGATCCGGGCTCGCCTCGATGCCAACGGGCTGACCCAGGCCCTGTTCAACGCGCCGCCGGGCGACTGGAACGCCGGCGAGCGCGGCATGGCGGCCCTGCCGGGACGCGAGGCCGGTTTTCGCGATGCCTTCGCCCGCGCGCTGGAATACGCGGCCGTGATCGGCAACGACAAGGTCCACGTGATGGCCGGCCTGGTGCCCGCCGGCGCCGATCGCGCGCGCCATCGTGCCTGCTACCTGGAGAACCTGGCGCACGCCGCCCGTGCCGCCGCCGCGCAAGGTATCACCGTGCTGATCGAGCCCATCAACGCCCGCGATATGCCCGGCTATTTCCTCAACCGCCAGGACGACGGCCAGGCCATCTGCAAGGAAGTCGGGGCGGCCAACCTGAAGGTGCAGTTCGACTGCTACCACTGCCAGATCGTGGAAGGCGACCTCACCGTCAAGCTCAAGCGTGACTTTGCCGGCATCGGGCATATCCAGATCGCCGGCGTGCCCGAGCGGCACGAGCCGGATCTGGGAGAACTGAACTATCCGTACCTGTTCGATGTGATCGACGGGCTTGGCTACGACGGCTGGATTGGCTGCGAATACCGGCCGCGCGCCGGCACCTCGGCGGGGCTGGGCTGGCTCAAGCCTTACCTGAAGGGCTAAGCGCCCGCTTGCGGCACGAACCAAGCAACTGGAAGACAACTGGAAGATCAAGATGCATGTACTGATCACGGGCGGCGCCGGCTTTCTCGGCCTGCAACTGGCCCGCCTGCTGCTCAAGCGCGGCACCCTGGACATCGACGGCAAGCCGGCCGCCATCGAAGGCCTGACCCTGCTCGACGTGGTGGCCCCGCCCCCGCTGGACGACGCACGCGTGCGCGTGGTCACGGGCGACCTGTCCGACCCCGCGGTGCTGGCACAGGCCGTCGATGCCCGTACCGGCGCGGTGTTCCACCTGGCGGCCGTTGTCAGCGGCCAGGCGGAAGCGGATTTTGAGCTGGGCATGCGCGTCAATCTCGACGCCGCCCGTGCGCTGCTGGAAACCTGCCGTGCGCAGGGCCATCGGCCGCGCGTGGTGTTCACCAGTTCGGTCGCCGTGTATGGCGGCACCCTGCCCGCCGTGGTGCAGGACGATACCGCGCTCAACCCGCAATCCTCATACGGCGCGCAAAAGGCGATTGGCGAGCTGCTGCTGTCGGATTACAGCCGGCGCGGCTTTGTCGACGGGCGCGTGCTGCGGCTGCCGACCATCAGCGTACGGCCGGGCAAGCCCAATGCCGCGGCATCGTCGTTCGCCAGCGGGATCATTCGCGAGCCTCTGGCTGGAGAGGCGGCCAATTGCCCGGTGGCGCCGGACACGCCGCTGTGGCTGCTGTCGCCGCGCGGGGCCATCGCTGCGCTGGTGCGCGGCATGGAAATCGATGGCCTTGATTTCGGCGAGCGCCGGACCGTGAACCTGCCGGGGCTGTCGGTAACGCCCAGGGAGATGGTGGCGGCGTTGCGGCGCGTGGCCGGCGATGCCGTGGCGGATCGGGTGAGCTGGGAGCGCGAGGCGCGCATCGAGAATATCGTCGGCACCTGGCCCGCCGCGTGGAACACGGCGCGGGCGCTGGCGCTGGGGTTCCAGGGGGACGCGGATTTCGATGCGGTGATCCGGGCCTACATGGAGGATGCCGGTATCGCGGCGCGCTGAGTTTCCAGGCGCCTTTTCGAGCGGCGCTGGCGTGCACGCAGGCCAGCGCCGCCGCTTAAGCAACCACCGCGCAGCCGGGAGCCAGCCGGCTCAGGCGTCCGGCTTCACGGCCTCATAAGCCGTGATCGTTTCCCGTACCGGCCCGGGAACCGGCGCCGATTTCTTCGTGGCCGGGTCCGCGCACACATAGACGATCTCGCCGGTAATCAGGTGCTCGTCGCCACGATACATCTCCACGCGGAACAACATGCTGGAGCGGCCCAGACGTGCGATACGCCCCCGGATTTCCAGCATGTCGTCGAAGCGCGCGGACGCGTGATACTCCAGCGTGGACTTCACCACGAAAATATCAACGCCATGCGCGTGCAGCACGTCCTCCGGATACCGGATCCCCAGCGCACGCCAGTACTCCGTCACGCAGATATCGCAGTAGGTCAGGTAGTGCGCGTTGAAGACGATCGACTGCGGATCGACCTCAGCCCAGCGCACGCGCAGCGGCATGCTGTGACGGAAATCTTCCTTTGCCATGACGGCGTTCCCCTTGATTGCCGGCCGAAAACCGGCCCGATATGAAAACGGCGCCAGCCCCTGACAGGGCGGCGCCGGCTCAAGGCAGGCTATGCCCTGCTTATTGCGGCTTGTTCAGCCCCAGCTTGTCGATAATGGCCTTTTCCTTCTTGACCGTATCCGCCGCAAACTTGGCATATTGCTCGCTGCTCATGTAGTAAGGCTCCATGTCGAACTTGGCCAGCGCATCGCGGTAGTTCTGCATTTCCATGGCCTTCTTGAAGCCGTCATGCAGCTTCTTGACGATCTTCGGATCGGTGCCCTTGGGCGCCACCACGCCGAACGGCGAGGTCTGCACGATGCCCAGGCCCAGTTCCTTGAGCGTCGGCACATTGGGGAAGCGCGCCGAGCGCTTCTCGCCCCAGGTCGACAGCAGGCGCAGCTTGCCCGATTCCACGTACGGCGCCCAGGCCGGGGTATCGGCCACCGACATCACGTGACCGCCCAGCAGGGCCTGCATGGATTCCGAGTTGCCCTTGTACGGGATATGCGAGAACTGCACGTTCTGCTTCATGGCCAGCTCTTCCATGGTCAGGTGCAGCGTGGTCATCGAACCCGGCGAGCCGTAGGTCAGCTTGCCCGGGTTGGCCTTCGCATAGGCAATGTATTCCTGCATGGTCTTGATCGGCGAATCCGCCGGGACCACCAGGCCGAACGAGTAGCCGGCCAGGTTGATCACGTAGGACAGGTCCTTGACCGGGTCCCAGTTGATCTTGGTGGTGTACGGCAGGCGGTAGACCGGCATCGCTACCTGCGCCAGCGTGTAGCCGTCAGGCTGGGTCGACTGCATCAGCTGGGCGGGCAGCACGCCGCCCGCTCCCGGCTTGTTCTCGATGATCACCGGCTGGCCGAAGATCTTGGAAGCGTTTTCCGCCAGCACGCGGAACGGCAGGTCGGTGGAGCCCCCGGCGGTATAGCCGATGATCAGGCGGATCGGCCGTTGCGGGAAATTGTCCGCCTGCGCCAGGGCCGGCGCGCTGGCCAGGCCGAGGGTTGCCGCGGTAGCGGCGAGCGCGCCCGCATGGGCGAGGAATTGGCGGCGATGCATGAGTCTCTGTCTCCTGTTGCTATTGCAATTGCTACTACAAGTACAAGTAATGCACTACTGGTAAAGCCATCAAAACCGGGGGTTCTGCGACCGCTTCGATCCGGCTGCCGGCGGTGTCCGGCGAGCCGCGCTCATCCGCCATCGAAGGCGATGCGCAAGGCGGCGACCGCGTCGCCATGGGCGCCGGCCACCGCCGGGACGAAGCGCCCCAGCTTGAAGAAATCGTGGATCATGCCCGGGTAGTCGGCCAGATGCGCCGGCACGCCCGCGGCGCGCAGCTTGGCCGCGTAGGCCACGCCTTCGTCGTGCAGCGGATCGTAGCCGGCCACGGCGATCCAGGCGGGACAGCAGCCGTGCACATTGGCGCCCTGGCCGCCGCCATCGAGCGGGGCGAAGCGCCAGTCGTCGCGGCTGGCTTCGCTGTCCAGGTATTGCGCGAAAAACCACTGGATCATCGGCGCCGTCAGCAGGTAGCCCTCGGCCAGCGCGCGGTGCGACGGCATGTCCTGGCGGGCGCACGTGCCGGGGTAGATCAGCATCTGCAGCACCGGCGCCAGGCCGAGATCGCGCGCGTGCACCGCGCAGGCGCTGGCCAGCGTGCCCCCCGCGCTGTCGCCGCCCAGGGCGATGCGGCTGGCGTCGGCACCCAGGCGCGCGGCCTCGTCGAACACCCACTGCATCACGTCGAAGGCATCGTTCGCCGCGTGGGGGAATTTCCACTGCGGGCCCAGGCGGTAGTCCACCGACAGCACCATGCAGTCCGCCTGCGCGCACAGCAACCGGCACAGCGGATCATGCGAATTGACGCTGCCCACCGTGAAGCCGCCGCCGTGGAAATACAGCAACAGCGGCAGCGGCTCGGTCCAGTTGGCCTCGCGTGGCGCGTACAGGCGCACCGGGATATCGTAGCCATCGCGCGCGGCCACGCTCAGGTTTTCCACGCTGTGCACGGGCTGCGGCGCGATATCCATGATGGGCGCGCTCTTCTCGTAAGCGATCTTGGCGTCGGCCGGATCCAGTTCGTGGATGGATGGGCGCTTGACCCGTCCGATCAACTCCAGCAGTGCCGCCACCTGCGGGTCGAGCGGGGCCGTGGGCATGCCGGACATGGCAGGCGCGGGCTGGGCGGACACGGAGGCAGACGGAACAGCGGACATGAAAGACGGTCAGTGTAGTGGCAACGAACCTTCGGCAAACCGAAGCGCCGGCCGCTCTGGCATGCCGGATGTTCGAATTGTGAACGATCGTTCGATTTTAGTATGATTCCGTATGTTTCGGCAGCAAAGCCTATGAAATTTAGCCGGGGCTGGCCAGATCGGCAGGTTTTGCGCGATCATCGGCCATCGTCAGAAGAAAATAAAACCCCTCACCGACGGAGACAGCATAGATGGCCTTCATTTATTACCTCACCCATATCCACCTGGATTTCGGCACGATCGGCCAGCTCAAGGCGGAGTGCGAGCGCATCGGCATCCGCCGCCCCCTGATCGTGACGGATAAAGGCGTGGTCGCCGCCGGAGTAGCCCAGCAGGCCATCGACGCCCTGGGCGGCCTGCCGCACGGGATCTTCGACGAAACCCCCTCCAACCCGACCGAGGCGATGGTCAAGAAGGCCGCCGCGCAATACCGGGAAGGCGGCTGCGACGGACTGGTGGCGGTGGGCGGAGGCTCCTCCATCGACCTGGCCAAGGGCATTGCGATCCTCGCCACCCATCCCGGCGAGCTGACCACCTACGCCACCATCGAAGGCGGCAGCGCCAGGATCACCGAGCGCGCCGCACCGCTGATCGCCGTGCCGACCACCGCGGGCACCGGCAGCGAAGTCGCGCGCGGCGCCATCATCATCCTGGAAGACGGCCGCAAGCTCGGCTTCCACTCCTGGCACCTGCTGCCCAAGTCCGCCATCTGTGATCCGGGCCTCACGCTGGGCCTGCCGGCCAGCCTGACCGCCGCCACCGGCATGGATGCGATCGCGCACTGCGTGGAGACCTTCCTGGCACCCGCCTTCAACCCCCCCGCTGACGGCATCGCGCTGGACGGCCTGGAACGCGGCTGGAAGCACATCGAACGCGCCACGCGTGACGGCCAGGACCGCGAGGCACGGCTGAACATGATGAGCGCGTCCATGCAGGGCGCCATGGCCTTCCAGAAGGGCCTGGGCTGCGTGCACTCGCTGTCGCACCCGCTGGGCGGCCTCAAGGTGGACGGCAAGACCGGCCTGCACCATGGCACCCTGAACGCGGTGGTGATGCCGGCCGTGCTGCGCTTCAACGCCGACGCGCCCAGCGTGGTGCGCGACAACCGCTACGCCCGCCTGCGCCACGCCATGGGCTTGCCCGCGGATGCCGACCTGGCCCAGGCCGTGCATGACATGACGGCGCGCCTCGGGCTGCCCACCGGCCTGCGCCAGATGGGCGTCACCGAGGACATGTTCGACAAGGTGATCGCCGGTGCGCTGGTGGACCATTGCCACAAGACCAACCCGAAAGAGGCCAGCGCCGCGGATTATCGGCGTATGCTGGCGGAATCCATGTAAGTGCCGCGGCGGGCCGGCAGCACAGGTGCGCGGAACAGCCGGGGCGGTCCAGCTTTATCCAACCAGCACGGAGAAGAGGTCATGACAGGGGAACACCTGCAGGTCTTGCACGGAGACATCACCCGCATGGAAGTCGACGCCATCGTCAATGCCGCCAATAGCGGCTTGCTCGGTGGCGGCGGCGTCGATGGCGCCATCCACGGCGCCGGCGGCCCCGCCATCATGGCCGCCTGCCGCGGCATCCGCGAAACCAAGGGCGGCTGCCCCACCGGCCAGGCGGTGATGACCACCGGCGGCCTGCTGCCCGCGCCTTACGTCATCCATGCGGTCGGTCCCGTCTGGCAAGGGGGCGGCCACGACGAAGACGCCCTGCTCGCCAGCGCCTATCAGGCGAGCATCGCGCTGGCCGCGCAGCACAAGCTACGGACCATCGCCTTTCCCAACATCAGCACCGGCATCTACGGATTCCCGCGCGAGCGGGCCGTGGATATTGCCATCGACGCAGTGCGCAAGGCGCTGGCGGCGGCCCCCAGCATCGAGCAGGTCAGTTTTGTGTGCTTCGACGATGAGAATTACCGGCTGTACCGGCATCGGTTGAGTTGATCGCGTTGCGTTGATCGCGTTGAGCTTCGGGCCACGCCGGCGGTGCTTGCCGCAACGTGGCCGAAGCGATTTCAGGCAACCGGGCATCGGGCGCTGGCGATTCCCGGTTGGTTGCATGGCCAGCAGGTGAACCTGCGGTTTGCCAGAGACAATTTCGGGCACGAGTCCATTGCCCACCACCAGCGCCCACCTGCATGCGGAAGATGATGCCCGGCGCGTGGCCGCGCAGATGCGGCACCGGATTGGCTGGACCAGCAAGCCGCAAGCAATATCCGCGCGCTCGTAAGGGTTCAGCGTGGGCTCCGCTTGCACATACCTCGTCCCGGAGATTGCGACATGGCCATCCAGCTCAACCACACCATCGTCTTTTCTCATGACAAGAAGGTGTCCGCCGACTTCCTCTGCGAGATCCTCGGACGTCCCGCTGCCGTGCCGTTCGGGCCGTTTCTTGCCGTACGGCTGGACAACGAAGTCACCCTGGACTTCATGGACGCGCAAGGCGATGTTGCCCTGCAGCACTATGCCTTTCTGATCAGCGACGTCGAATTCGGGCAAAGCCTCGCCCGAATCCGCGCGCGCAACCTGATGTACTGGTCGGACCCATACCGCCGCCGCCCCGGCGAGGTCAGCACGGACGATGGCTGCCGCAGAATCTATTTCGAAGATCCGAGCAAGCATCTCCTGGAAATCTTCACGAAGGGATAAGACGCATGCGCATCGAGAGGAAGTGGCGCGACGACTGCCACGGGCTTCGGCATTCCGCGGCATCGCGCTTCCCGTGAAAAGCCGCCACGACGAAGTCCGCCGCGTGCAACAGCGGAAAACGCCAGCTTCGAGCGCCTTGCCGAGATGCTGTTATTGGTGCAAATTTACATCAACTTTGAGGCAAGGAGCACGTTATGCGCACTACCGTCACAATCGACGATGCCCTCTATGAACAAGCGCTAGAGGTGGCCGACCCCAGCATGGACAAATCTGACCTCTTTCGGGAGGCGATTAAGACGTTCGTCCGGGTACAAGCGGCCAAGCGCCTCGCGGCCCTCGGTGGTACCGCTCCAGACATGCAAGATGTGTCGCGTCGCCGTACGGGGCCTCAAGCGAAATGAGCGTACTCGTCGACACTTCGGTATGGGTAGATCATTTTAGGAACCGCAATAACGCACTGGTCAATTTGATCCTGTCGGATCAAGCACTGACCCATCCTATGGTCGTGGTTGAATTGGCTTTCGGGACGCCTCCGGCACCACGTACCCGGACACTCTGGGACATCGGACTGTTGCAGCCTGCCCAGCAGGCTAGCCTTGCAGAGGTAATGGCGTTTATCGAACACGAGAAATTGTATGGGCTAGGTTGCGGCCTGGTAGACGTCTCATTACTGGCTTCCACTCTGATCACACCAGGCGCGCAGCTATGGACACTGGACAAGCGTCTCGACGATTTGTCGGAGCGTTTTGGTGTGGCGCATCGCCCCAAGCTTCACTAGGTGCAGGCTCCCGAAACGTCCTCTCCCTCCCCCGTGCCTGGTCTAGCGCGTGGCCACCGCCCCCTCCAGCGCCCATCCCACCGCCGCCTGTGCATGCAGCGCAGTGGTATCGAACACCGGCAGCGCCACATCATCCTGCCCGATCAGCAACGCAATCTCGGTACACCCCAGGATCACCCCGCCCACGCCCCGGGCCTGCAAGCCATCGATGATCCGGCGGTACGCATCCCGCGAGCCGTCGCGCACGATGCCATGGCAGAGTTCGTCATAGATGATCCCGTGGACCAGCGCACGGTCCGCGGCCTCCGGCACCACCACTTCGATACCATGCTTCTCCTGCATGCGGCCGCGATAGAAGTCCTGCTCCATGGTGAAGGCCGTGCCGAGCAGGCCGACCCGCGTGATGCCGGAGCGGCGCAAGGCCTGCGCGGTGGGATCGACGATATGCAGGAAGGGAATGTCGAGCGCGGCTTCCAGGGCCGGCGCCACGCGGTGCATGGTATTGGTACAGAGCAGCACGAAATCCGCTCCCGCCGCCTGTACCTGCAAGGCGGCCTGCTGCATGCACTCGCCGAGTTCGTCCCAGCGTTGCGCGTGCTGCAGTGCCTTGATCTGCTCGAAGCTCACCGTGACCATGACACTGCGCGCGTTGTGATGGCCGCCCAGGCGCTGCTTCATGTCCTGGTTGATCAGGCGGTAGTACTCGGCCGAGGATTCCCAGCTCATGCCGCCGATCAGTCCGATCGTCTTCATCTTGACCTTCCTTGCGCGCACCGGCGCTGTCGAATCCGGTCAATGTAGCAGCCGGCGGCACGCTGCCCCATGCACAGTGCGCCGGTTTCCCACCGGGCCAGCGCTGCGGCAAACGCCTGACGCGGCTGGCCGGAAAGGCAGCCGCGTCAGGCGCGGTTCAGGGCAAGGCGCTGCGGATCAGCAGGTTGATGCGCTCCGGTTGTTCGTGGATGACCCAGTGCGTGCCGTCCGGAATGCGTTCCAGCCGCATGTCCGGGACGAACTTATCCAGGCCATCCAGCAGGCTCCTGGGCAGCGCGGTATCGCGCTCGCCCCAGATCACCAGGGTCGGCACCCTTACCGTAAATGCCGCGGGGTCCAGCTTGGAAATATCGGGCGGCGTTTCGCCGGGACCCGGCGGATGCATCGGAGAGGCGCGGTAATAGTTGACGCCGCCGGTCAGCGAGTGCGAGCCGCCGGCGCCAGGCTGCGACCAGGCAGCGTGGTATTTCTCGCGTGTCTCGCCGGCAAACCAGGGCGCGGGCTGCTTGCCGCCTCCGGTCAGGAAACTCTCCAGCCTGGCGAAGCCGTCGGCCGCCAGCGCGTCTTCCGATCCCGGCGCGCGCAGCCAGTTCATATAGGCCGAGGCTTCCTGCTGCTGCGGATCGCTGGTCAGGGCCCTGGCAAACACGTAAGGATGCGGGGAGTTGATGATGACGAGCCGCTCGACCATCTTCGGAAACTGGATGGCCAGGTTCCAGCAGATCGCCCCGCCCCAGTCGTGCGCCACCACCACGCAGTGCGAATAGCCAAGCGCATTGATGAACTGCACCAGGTCTTCGACAATGTGGCGCGGCCGGTAGGATTCCACGTCGGCGGGCTTGCTCGACAGGTTGAAGCCGCGCAGGTCCGGCGCCACCGCGTAGTGGGTCTTGCCGAACTCGGCGAGCTGCTCTTCCCATTCGTACCAGAATTCCGGGAAGCCATGCACGAACAGCACCAGCGGCCTGCCGCGCTCCCCCGCGCTGGCGTAATGCAGGCGCGTGCCGTTGGGTAAGGTGGCGTACTGCAGATGGCGAATGACTGCAGGTTTGGTCATGGAATCCTCCCTTGCCGCAATGGCTGACTTGTCTCCGATGGACTGGCTGCCGCCCGCGGCGCCCAGGGCCGGCAGGTCGTCCGGTCCACCAGCCGATGCCCTGTCCGCCGCCTGGCGGCTTACTCGCCGCGCAGGGCCGCGACCAGTCCCGCGCGCACCTCCGGTTTGTCGGCGAACGGATCGCTCGGGTTGCGCTGGCTAATGATATCTTCGAAGCGCTGCCGCACGGGCGCCAGTTGCTGCGGATGCGAGTAAATATAGAAACCGTTGTCGCGGATCGCATCGAAGGTGAGTTGCGCCACTTCTGCGGCCGTGACCTTGCCCGAACTGACCGCCTTGTCCGAGAGCGCTTGCGACACCAGTTGCGAACGCGTGGGCGGCGCCTCGTTGGCCAGTTCCGAGGGGCGGTTGCGGCCCGATTGCGTGATGCCGGTCGGCACGAAATACGGGCATAGCACCGAGCAACGCACCTGCTCGCTGACCAGGCTGAGATCCTGGTACAGCGATTCGGACAAGGAAACCACGGCGTGTTTGGAAACGTTATAGACACCCATCGCAGGCGGGCTTAGCAGGCCGGCCATGGAAGCCGTATTCACGATATGGCCTTCGAACGACGGGTCCTTGGCCGCGGCGGCCAGCATCAGCGGGGTGAAGATCCGCACGCCGTGGATCACGCCGTACAGGTTGACGCCCAGTACCCACTCCCAGTCGCGCTCGCTGTTCTCCCACATCAGTCCACCCGCGCCGACGCCCGCGTTGTTGAACAGCAGGTTGACCTGGCCGAAGGCGGCGATGGCGGCATCGGCCAGCGCCTGGACCTGCTCCGCCTTGGACACGTCCACGCGCACGCCGATGACCGGCACACCTTGCGCCTTGAATTCCGCCACCGTTGCGTCCAGTGCATCTTCCTGCACGTCCGCCAGCACCAGCTTCATGCCGAGTCCCGCTCCCAGCCTGGCGAATTCCTTGCCGAAGCCGGATGCGCCGCCAGTGATCACTGCCACCTTGCCCTGGAATTGCTTCATGTTGTCTGCCTCTGGTTGCTCTGGTTGGTATGGGGTTGTCTTGCCAGTCCCGCCGCGCGCCGGTCCTAGCCCGCGCGCAGCACCTGATAGCCCTGGCGCGGGAAATGCACATTGACCGCGCCCGCGCGCGGGTCCTGCCGGCGCAGCACGGCGCGGTGCGCATCCAGCGCCACCAGCACGCCCGCCACCGGGTCGCGCGCGTAGTCGGTCGGCGTCACGGTAACCGCATCGCCGGCCTCAAAACCGCTGTCGGCCGCCACCCCACCGGTCTGCGCCAGCGGATCGGTGCGTTGCGCCACGTCCAGCGCGGCCTCGCTGCCGATCACCCGCACGGTGCCATGGCCGCAGGCCTGCATGCGGTCATACCAGGCCTGCACGGCCGGATACGCGTCCAGCAGCCGGGCCAGTTCGCTGGCGCGCCGGATAAACCAGACGTTGTGATACAGCGAGAAATCCGCCACCGACAGCTCGGGCCCCGCCACGTGCGCCACGCCGGCAGTGAATTGCTGCTCCAGCCGGCCGAAGGTTTCGTGCAGCAGCGCGATGGCCTCGGGCAAGGGCATGCGCAACGCATTGGTGTCGCCACGCATGGCCTTGCGGTCTGCGGCGAAGGCCTGGATCTGCGCTGGCGTGAGATGGCCCAGCATGCTTTGCGCACCGGCCGGCTGGAACAGGTAAGTCACGGCGGCGGTGAACAGCGCGGTATCGAACCAGCTCGCGGCGACACGCGCGCTGGCCGCCTGCGCCGCGGGGTACAGCGCGGGCGCGGGCGCCACGCTGTCGATCACCTCGCAGATCAGCGCGGTATCGCAATAGATGTCCGCGCCCACCTGCAGGATCGGGGTACGCCGGTAGCCGCCTGTCAGCGCCACCACATCCGGCTTGGGCAGGATCGGCGGGACTTCCACCGCCTGCCAGGCCAGGCCCTTGGCGCCCATCAGCAGCCGGATCTTTTCTGAGAACGGCGAGGTTGCGTACTGGTGAAGGATTAGATCGGCCATGTTGTCGTTGTCGCTCTTGTTGTCCAGCTGAAATTGTCCTGATTGCTGCCGTTACCGCCCCGCCTGCTTCAGGGCCTTGAGCGCCATGTTCTCGACCATGCCGGGCGCCAGCAACCTGAGCCACAGGCCCAGCCTGCCCCTGGCCGTCATCACCAGTTCGCGCTTGCGTGCCGCCATGGCGCCCAGCATCTGGCGCGCGCATTCCTGCGCGGTCATGGCGTCATCCTCGCGCAGCCGGCTTTCGCCCAGCGCGCGCCCGTCCGGGCCGAAGCCGTTGATGCGCGTATCGGTCGCCACCACGCCAGGGAACACCACGCACACATCCACGCCGGTACCGCGCAGTTCGGCCCGCAGCGCCTCGCAAAAGCCCGCCAGCGCGAACTTGCTGGCCGAGTAGGCGGTGCGGCCCGGCACGCCGATCTTGCCGGCCAGGCTGGACACCGCCACCATCAG
Organism: Cupriavidus sp. 05L310; assembly: GCF_056398185.1. NCBI lineage: Bacteria > Pseudomonadati > Pseudomonadota > Betaproteobacteria > Burkholderiales > Burkholderiaceae > Cupriavidus > Cupriavidus sp. 05L310. The sequence goes on along the minus strand of NZ_JBFTOX010000001.1, from coordinate 48,209 downwards.
GCCGCCGCGCTGGCGCAGGTATGGCAGCGCCTCGCGCGTGCACCACATGGCGCCGAAGTAGTTCACGCGCATCACCTGCTCGTAGTAGCTGTAGTCGGAGACTTGCTCGAAGTAGCCGTGGGCCGACACGCCAGCGTTATTGACCAGCGCATCGATCCCACCATATTGCGCAGCCACGGTGGCTACCAGCCGCCTGCAATCGACCTCGTCGGACACGTCGGCGCGCCATACCGCCACGTCGGCGGCCGGGTGCTGGCGGCGGATGCGTTCCGCCAGCGCGTGCAGCATGTCCACGCGGCGGGCCGCCAGCGCCAGGCGCGCGCCTTGCCGGGCCAGCAGCACGGCCAGTTCCGCGCCGATGCCGTCCGAGGCGCCGGTAATCAGAACGACCTTGCCGGTAAACGGTGCGAAGGCAGCCATGGCGTCAATCCAGCAGGTCGGGTTGTTCCTTGACGATGCGGGCGTACAGCGGCTGGAACTGGAACCAGCCTGCCTGCGCGGTGCCGACGATCGAGTAAGCCTGGCGCGCGGCCGCGTCCGAGATGACCTTCAGGGGCGCGTTGGTGCGCGCGGCGGCAGCCTCGGCCAGCAACTGCACCTGGCAGGAACGCTCCATGGTGATAAACCACCAGGCGGCTTCGTCCACCGTCTTGCCCACAGTCAGCAGCCCGTGGTTCTGCAGGATTGCGGCCTTGTTGCCGCCGAGCGCGGTGGCAATGCGCTGGCCCTCGTCCAGTTCCACCACCACGCCGCCGAAATCGTCGTACAGGGCATGGTCGTTGTAGAAGGCGCACACGTCCTGTGTCAGCGGATCGAGCGGCCGGCCCAGCGTGGACCAGGCACGGCCATACGTGCTGTGCGAGTGCGCGGCGGCCACTGCGTCGGCACGGGTCTGGTGCACGCGCGAATGGATGGCGAAGGCGGCGGCGTTGACCGGGTAGTCGCCCTCCACCACTTCGCCGTGGTGGTCGCAGCGGATCAGGTTGGAGACCTTGACCTGGCTGAAGTGCACGCCGAAGGGGTTGACCCAGAACGTGTCCGGAAACTCCGGATCGCGCGCCGTGATGTGGCCGGCCACGCCTTCATCGAAGCCAAACTTGGAGAACAGCCGGAAGGCCGCCGCCAGCCGCTGCTTGCGGTGCAGGCGTTCCTCGGCCGGCGTATCGAACTTGGGCGGACGCGGCAGCACGCGATATTTGGCTTTCACCTCTTCGGACAGGCCGGCAGCCATTTCGTCCTGATCGGCCAGCGGCCTGGCTTGTTCTGCTGGAGCATTCATGGGGTGTCTCCTTTTTTTCGTCATTCATACCACCGGTTTGCGTTCCCTCTCCCACAAGCGGGAGAGGGAACGTCCGCAGGCCCGTCCTTACACCAGCTTGACCAGCTGCTTGCCGAAATTCTTGCCCTTGAGCAGGCCCATGAACGCTTCCGGCGCGCTCGCCAGCCCTTGCGCGACGCTCTCACGGAACTTAAGCTTGCCTTGCGCCACGGCGGTGCCCAGCTCTTGCAGCGCTTGCGGCCACACGTCCATGTGTTCGGACACGATAAAGCCTTCCACGGTCAGGCGCGACACCAGGATCAGTTGCGGGTTCTTCAGCGGCATCGGCTGGCCATCGTAGCCGGCGATCATGCCGCAGATGGCGATGCGGCCGAAGGCGTTCATGCGGGCCAGCACCGTATCGAGTATCTCGCCCCCCACGTTCTCGAAGTAGCCGTCCACGCCATCCGGGGTGGCTTCCTTGAACATGGTGTACAGCTCCTTGCTGTCCTTGGCCGCCTTGTAGTCGATGCAGGCATCGAAGCCCAGCTCATTGACCACGTAGTCGCACTTGTCCTTGCCGCCGGCAAAGCCGACCACGCGGCAGCCCTGCAGCTTGGCCAGCTGGCCCACTACGCTGCCGACCGCGCCGGAAGCCGCGCTCACCACGATGGTCTTGCCGGCCTTCGGCTGGATGATCTTGTTCAGGCCATACCAGGCGGTGACGCCGGGCATGCCAACCGAGCCAAGGTACGCCGACAGCGGGATATGGGTGGTATCGACCTTCTGGATGCCGATGCCGTTGGTGACACCCATCTCCTGCCAGCCGAACATGCCGACCACCTTGTCGCCGACGGCGTACTTGGGGTTCTTCGTCGCCACGATCTCGCCGACCGTGCCGCCGATCATGACTTCGCCCAGCGGCTGCGGCGTGGCGTAGGACTTGCCCTCGTTCATGCGGCCGCGCATATAGGGGTCGAGCGACAGGAAATGGTTGCGGACCAGCACCTCGCCGTCACCCAGTTCGGGCACAGGCACCTCTTCCAGGCGGAAGTTGTCCGGAGTCACGGCGCCGGTGGGACGCGAGGCCAGGACGATGCGCTTGAAGGTCTTCGACATGATGGTTTCCTTACAGTGAAATGGACAAGGACACTCGTCCTTTGTCATGCGTTGTTCGTTGTCAATGGCGGGCCGATTACTTCATCAATGACAGCGCAAGTGCCCGGTATGCGCGATGCGTGACGGGGTCGTTGGCGCCATTGGCAGCGATGGGGTGCGATGCGTAGCGCACGATGGTCAGTTCCGCCTTTGGATCGATATAGATACGTTGGCCGTGGATGCCGCGCGCCTCGAACACGCCGTGGTCGTCGTTCGAGACCCACCACATCGAGCGATAGCTCCAGCCCGGCAAGGTGGCGTAGCCGGCCTTGGCGAACTTGGCGCGGTCGCCGCCGCGGCGGATGTCCGCCACCACTTCGGCCGGGATGACCTGCTGGCCGTTATAGCGGCCGCCGTTGCGCATGGTCTCGCCGAAGCGGGCCAGGTCGCGCAGCGTGGTATTCAGGCCGCCGCCGCCGGACTCGCTGCCGATGCTGTCCACCATGAAATAGGCATCGTTCTCCGCGCCCATCTTCTGCCATACGCGTTCGGACAGCAGCTTGGCCAGCGACTGCCCCGACACCCGCTTGACGATCCAGGCGAGGACTTCGGCATTGACGGTCTTGTAGGCGAAGGCCTGGTCGTGCTCGCCCTCCTTCTTCAGCGTGGCGAGGAATTCATAGAAGGTCTTGGGCCCGGCATAGCCAGGCTCGCGCGGCATCATGCCGCCGGCACGGCTGTAGTCCCAGATTTCGGCCTTGGGATCGGCGTAGTTTTCCGAATACTTCACGCCTACCGTCATGTCCATGACTTCGCGCACGGTGGCATCGCCGTATGCTGTGCCGGCCATCTCCGGCAGGTAGCGCGTGACCGGCGCGGCGGGATCGAGCTTGCCGTCCGCCACCAGCATGGCGGCCAGCGTACCGACGAAGGATTTGGTAACCGACATGGCGATGTGCGGCGTATGGTCGTCAAGCGCGCCGAAGTACTTCTCGTAGACCACGCGGCCCTTGTGCATCACCAGGATGCCATCGGTATAGGTCAGGCCCAGCATGTCGCTGAAGGTGCGACTCGTGCCGTCGGCATCGGTAAAGGCCACGCCGCCGATATCGTGCTCGGCGCGCGGCAATGCCGCGGCCGGGCCCCGCCCGTGCCAGACCGACGCGGTCGGGACCAGTTCGCGGATATGCGAAAAGCTCCAGCGGGAGCGCGGAAAGCCGTTGCTGGCGGGCGTAAAGCTGATGATCTTGGCGGCTGCCGGGGGAAAGCCCTGCATCCAGCCCGCGGTCACGGGATCGGTAGCGGCGGCATCCGGAAAGCTCGGCGCGGCGGGCGCAGGAGCTGGCGCATTCTGGGCATGGCCCGGCTGGTACATGGCAAGGGCTCCTGCGCCGCAGGCGGCGAGCACGGTCAGTTTCAATAGCCGCGTGGCGGCAATCCGTTCAAACAGCATCTGGTCTCCATTATTAGTTTTATCGGTGCCGCGTGCCGGTTGTTTCCGGTCTGGTTCTTGGTGTGCTGCTCCCTGCGCCGGCGGGCCCGGCGTGCGGCGCGCCGCTGCCGGACATGTGCCGTATCAGCCGTCGGCGCCGGTATCCGAGGCGCCGCCCGCCGCGCGTTGCGGCGGCACACGCCTGACAAACTTGAACGTGCCGGAGCCGCGCGATACGGTCTTGCCATCGGCGTCGAGAATCTCGGCTTCGCAGAAGGCCATGGTGCTGGTACGGTGCACGCACTGGCCGCGTGCGATGAGCTTGCCGCGCCCGGGCGCCATGAAGGTAGTCTTCATCTCGATGGTGACCACGCCGCGCCCGTCGGGATCGGCTGCGCGGCCGGCAATCGCCATGGCCACGTCGAGCAGCGTCATCAGCACGCCGCCGTGCGCCATGTCCCAGCTATTCTGGTGGCGCGTTTCCAGCGCCAGTTCGATCTCGCTGCCTTCCTTGTCCATGCGCGTGCACTGCACGCCGAGATCGGCAAGAAAGGGAATCTTGAGGGGGAAACCGTTGGTTTGAGTCATGTTTGCTAAAGAGGCGAGGACAGTACGGTTGGCCGGCAGGCTCGGGTTGAGCCACGCAAGCCATATGCCAACCGCATTAGAGCATGGACTTAAACCGCGCTCACGCCGCCGTCCACCGCCAGCACCTGGCCGGTGATGTGCTTGCCGGCGGCGCTGGCGAACAGCAGCGCCGCGCCCTTCAGGTCTTCGTCGTCGCCCAGCCTGTGCAGCGGCACCGACGCGCACATGGCTTCCACGCCCAGGCGGTCCAGCGAACCCTGGGTCATCTTGGACGGGAAGAAGCCTGGCGCCAGCGCGTTCACCGTGATGTTGTGCTCGCCCCATTCCGCCGCCAGCGTGCGGGTGAAGTTCACCACCGCACCCTTGGAGGTGTTGTAGGCGATCGTTTCCATCGATCCCGGCGGGTTGCCCGCCAGCCCGGCGATGGAAGCCACGTTGATGATGCGGCCATAGCGGCGCGGAATCATCGACAGCTTGCCGATGCGCTGCGACAGCAGGAACACGCCGCGGATATTCAGGTTCATCACCTTGTCCCACGCTTCCACCGGATGATCCTCGGCGGGCGCACCCCAGGTGGCGCCAGCGTTATTGACGAGGATATCGACATGGCCCAGCTTGGCCAGTGCTTCGTCGGCCAGGCGCGCGATATCCGCGTCGCGGGCGCCGTCGGCGGCGATCCATTCGGCATCGATGCCGAGCGTCTTCAGGTGAGCCTGCGCCGATTGCAACTCGTCGGCCTTGCGTGCCGACAGCACGATGCGCGCGCCCTGCTCGCCAAGCGCTTCGGCGATCTGCAGGCCAAGCCCGCGCGAGCCGCCGGTGATCAGCGCCGTCTTGCCCTTCAGGTCGAACAATTGCTGGATGGTATTCATGGTGTCTCCCGATTTGGTGTGGCGCGCGCAAATCGGTGCGCGCGCTCGTTCATCTAGTGCGGCTGCCGCTCAGAACCAGGCGTCCTGCATGTCCAGCGTGGTGCGGTCGAGCGAGGCCAGCAGGTCAAGCTGCGGGCCCACCTTGGGCAGTTCCCAGCGGAAGAAGTATTCCGCAGCCGCCAGCTTGCCGCGGTAGAAGTCCTGGTCCTCCTGGCTCCTGGCGCCCGCCAGCGCGGCCTGCGCCACCAGTTCCTGCTCCAGCCACGTCCACGACAGCACCACATGGCCGAACGCTTCCAGGTAGACCGAGGCATTGGCCAGCGTCACCTTGGCGTCGCCCGCCGCCCACAGCGCCTGCGTGACTTCCGCCACGCGCTTGACGGCGGCGCCCAGCGCCTTCGCATGGCTGCCCAGCGCGGCATCGCCGCTGGCCAGGGCGCGGCCGATGGTGGACTGGATTTCTTCGCCCAGCGCCGCAAACGCGGCACCGTCCTTCATCACCACCTTGCGGCCCAGCAGGTCCAAGCCCTGGATGCCGTGCGTGCCTTCGTGGATGGGATTCAGGCGGTTGTCGCGATAGAACTGCTCGACGTTGTATTCGCGGGTGTAGCCGTAGCCGCCATGCACCTGGATGGCCAGGCTGTTGGCCTCCAGGCACCACTGCGACGGCCAGCTCTTGGCGATGGGCGTCAGGATATCCAGCAACAGCGCCAGGCGTTCATGCTCCGCACCCTCGGCGGCGCGCTCCTGGTCCACCAGTTGCGCGCAATACAGATTGAGCGCCAGCCCGCCTTCCACATAGCTCTTTTGCGCCAGCAGCATGCGGCGGATATCCGCGTGCTCGACCAGCCGCACCTGCGGGCTGGCCGGATCCTTGCCACCGGGGCCGATCGGGCGGCCTTGCGGGCGGTTGCGCGCGTAGTCCACCGAGTGCAGGTAGCCGGTATAGCCCAGCATCACCGCGCCCAGGCCCACGCCGATACGGGCCTCGTTCATCATATGGAACATGCAGGCCAGGCCCTTGTGCGCTTCGCCCACCAGGTAGCCGATCGCGCCGGCCTTGCCGCCGGGCTTGTACTTCATGCCTTCGCCGAAGTTCAGCAGGCAGTTGGTGGTGCCGCGATAGCCCATCTTGTGGTTCAGGCCGGCCAGCACCACGTCGTTGTGCTCGCCCAGGCTGCCGTCGGCATTGACCAGGTACTTCGGCACGATAAACAGCGAGATGCCTTTCACGCCCGGAATCAGCTTGCCGTCCGGCCCGGGGATCTTGGCCAGCACCAGGTGCACGATATTGTCGGACAGTTCGTGCTCGCCGGCCGAGATCCACATCTTGTTGCCGCGCAGGCGGTACTGCTGGCCGAGTGGCGATTCGCCTTCGTAGTCGGCGCGCGTGGTGATGTCCGACAGCGACGAGCCCGCCTGCGGCTCGGACAGGCACATGGTGCCGAAGAAACGGCCTTCCATCTCCGGCTTGACGAAGGTCTCCACCTGCGCCGGCGTGCCGTGCGCGAGCAACAGGTTGGCATTGCCGATGGTCAGGAAGGGATAGGAACTGGTGCCGACGTTGGCACCCTTGAAATAGGCGAAGCCGGCCTTCTCCACCACTACCGGCAACTGCATGCCGCCGATGTCGTAGTCCTGCCCGGCGGCCATCAGGCCGGCCTCGCAGAAGGCCTTCAGCGCGGTCTTGACCTCGGGAATGATGGCGACAGTCTCGCCGTCGAAATGCGGCTCTTGCTGATCGTTCTTCTTGTTGTGCGGCGCGAACAGGTCGGTGGCGATCTTCTCGCAGGTATCGAGCGCGGCGTCGAAGGTCTCGCGGGAATGGTCGGCGTAGCGCGGAATGCGGGTCAGCCCCTCGACCTTGAGCCACTCGTACAGCACGAAGTTCAGGTCACGGCGGGAAAGGATCAGCGACATGGCAGGAAACGGCTCCCAGACTGAAAGGGAAAATCAAAGATGCGCGACCCGGCGTTGGCGCCAGTGGCGGCCTCGCGGCATGGATCGTCGCTGTCTCCACAACGGCACGCTGCATGGCGCGCCGCAAATTCTGCTAATTCTGTAAATGGCGCGGGGAAAGAAAAAGGCGCTCGCGCGCCCTTCCCTCCCTTGCCGTACTCTAGCTGCCTTCGCCCATGCGGGCGATCGTGCCCTGCGCTACCGCGCAGAGCTTTTCCTCGCCATCCTTGAGCACGAATACATCGCACCGTACCACCGCCTGCTGGCGGCCCCGGCTGAGGCATTCGGCACGGGCAATCAGCGTATCTCCGATCGCCGGACGCAGGTAGTTGATCTTGTACTCCGAAGTCACCACCGGCGCGGCCATGGCCGCGCCGCCCGCATAGGTGAGTGCATTGTCGGCCAGATAGCTGACCACGCCCCCGTGCAGGAAGCCGTACTGTTGCTGCAGGTCCGGCCGGATGGCCAGGCGCAGTTCGGCACGGCCGGGCGAGAGCGCGGCCAGCTCCGTGCCGACCAGCACCGAGAAGGGCTGGCTGGCCAGCACCTCCCGGCCATGCGCCAGCAGGGCATCCGCTTGCTCGCTCACGGGCTCGCCCTGGCGCTCAGAGGACTTCGAACAGGCCGGCAGCACCCTGGCCGCCGCCGATGCACATGGTCACCACCACGTACTTGACGCCGCGGCGCTTGCCTTCGATCAGCGCATGGCCGACCAGGCGGGCGCCGGACACGCCGTAGGGGTGGCCCACCGCGATGGCGCCGCCGTTGACGTTGAGGCGGTCCATCGGGATGCCCAGCGTGTCGGCGCAGTACAGCACCTGCACGGCAAAGGCTTCGTTGAGTTCCCACAGGCCGATGTCGGCCACGGTCAGGCCGGCCTTCTTCAGCAGCTTGGGCACCGCGAACACCGGGCCGATGCCCATTTCGTCAGGCTCGCAACCGGCCACGGCGAAGCCGCGGAAGGCGCCCAGCGGCTGCAGGCCCTTGGCCTCGGCCACCTTGGCGTCCATCACCACGACTGCCGAAGCGCCGTCGGAGAATTGCGATGCGTTACCGGCCGAAACCACGCCGCCGGGCATGGCGGTGCGGATCTTGGACACGGCTTCCAGCGTGGTGTCGCCGCGAATGCCTTCGTCGGCCGAGACCGTGACTTCCTTGGTCATCAACTGGCCGGTGGCCTTGTCGGCCACGCCCGCGAGCACCGTGATCGGCACGATTTCGTCGTTGAACTTGCCGGCTTCCAGGGCGGCGAAGGCGCGCTGCTGGCTGCGCACACCGTACTCGTCCTGGCGCTCGCGCGAGATGTTGTAGCGCTTGGCCACGTTCTCGGCGGTCTGCAGCATGTTCCAGTAGATTTCCGGCTTGTTCTTGGTCAGCCAGCTTTCCTGGATCATGTGGCGGTTCATTTCCTGCTGCACGCAGGAGATGCTTTCCACACCGCCGGCCACGAAGATATCGCCCTCATCGGCGATCACGCGCTGCGCGGCCATGGCGATGGTCTGCAGGCCGGACGAGCAGAAGCGGTTGACGGTGGCGCCGGGCACGGTAACCGGGCAGCCTGCGCGCAGGGCAATCTGGCGCGCGATGTTGGCACCGGTGGCGCCTTCCGGGTTGGCACAGCCCATCAGCACGTCTTCCACTTCAGCGGCGTCGATCTTGGCGCGGGCGATGGCGTGCTGGACCGCATGGCCGCCCAGGGTGGCGCCGTGGGTCATATTGAAACCGCCCTTCCAGCTCTTGGCCAGGCCGGTCCGTGCGGTGGAAACGATGACTGCCTCTTTCATGTCTTGCTCCTCGGTATCTCTGGTATCTGGTGACCTGCGGCGTGCATTCACGTCCGGCAGTGTCATGCAATATGTCGTTGGCTGGGTTCAGCCGGGTTAGCTTGGGTTGGCTTGGCGATTCTTCCGTTTCAGGACAGCAGGCCGGCGGACTGCAGGCGCTGCACGCCCGCGGCTTGCAGGTCTTGCCACGCACGGGCCAGCGATCCGCCAAGGTCGATGGCGCGGCAGGCGTCCTCGACCACGATGGCCCCGAACCCCGCCGCGCGGGCATCGAGCGCGCTCCAGGCAACGCAGTAATCCGTCGCCAGTCCCACGCAAAACACCCTGCGCACGCCACGCTCGCGCAAGTAGCCCGCAAGCCCGGTCGGGGTGGCGCGATCGGCCTCCATGAAGGCCGAATAGCTGTCCACCTCGCGATGATGGCCCTTGCGGATCACCATCTGCGCATGCGGCACATCCAGCCCCGCATGCAGCGCCGCGCCATGGGTGCCCTGCACGCAGTGCGTGGGCCACAGGACTTGCTGGCCATAGGGCAACGCCACGGTCTGGAACGGCTGGGTGCCGGCATGGTTTGCGGCAAACGAAACGTGGCCGGCGGGATGCCAGTCCTGCGTCAGCACCACATGCGCAAACGCCGCCGCGAGGCGGTTGATCACGGGCACGACTTCATCGCCCTGCGCCACGGCAAGCGCGCCGCCGGGCATGAAATCGTTCTGCACGTCGATGACCAGCAGGCAATCTTCCGGGCCGTATTGCTTGGCCATGCCGCTACTCCCCGCTTTGTGACCGGTTTGCGATCTGTGGTGGAAACCCTGCGCGGCCAGCCTGGCCGCGCAGGATCGAATCGCCGCTGGCTATGCTTAGTCGTTGAAGCCCTTGCCCTCGGCAGCCAGCTTCTCCAGCAGCGCTGCCGGCTTCCAGGCTTCGCCGTGGTAGCCCTTGGCATAGCGCGCCATCGACTGCGCCACGTTGAACAGGCCAACCTGGTCCGCGTACAGCATCGGGCCACCGCGGAACAGCGGGAAGCCGTAGCCGGTCAGGTAGACCATGTCGATATCCGAGGCCTTGGAGGCAATGCCTTCTTCCAGGATCTTGGCGCCTTCGTTGACCAGCGCGAACACCAGGCGCTCGACGATTTCCTCATCGGAAATCTTGCGGCGGGTAATGCCCAGGTCCTTCGAGTGCTGCACGATCATGTCGTTGACCTGCTGGTTCGGGTACGGCTTGCGGTCGCCCGCCTTGTAGTCGTACCAGCCCGCGCCGGTCTTCTGGCCATAGCGGCCCTGTTCGCACAGCAGGTCGGCGGTCTTCGAGTACTGGATGTCCGGCTTGTCCACGGCGCGGCGCTTGCGGATGGCCCAGCCGATGTCGTTGCCGGCCAGGTCGCCCATGCGGAACGGGCCCATGGCAAAGCCGAACTTCTCGATGGCCTTGTCCACTTGCTCCGGCAGCGCACCTTCGTCCAGCAGGTAGCCGGCCTGGCGGCTGTACTGCTCGATCATGCGGTTGCCGATGAAGCCGTCGCACACACCCGACACCACGGCGGTCTTCTTGATCTTCTTGGCGACCTGCATGACCGTGGCCAGCACGTCCTTGCCGGTCTTTTCGCCGCGCACCACTTCCAGCAGCTTCATCACGTTGGCCGGGCTGAAGAAGTGCATGCCGACCACGTCTTGCGGACGCTTGGTGAAGGAAGCGATCTTGTTGACGTCCAGCGTGGAGGTGTTGGAAGCCAGGATCGCGCCCTGCTTCATCACTTCATCCAGCTTCTTGAAGACGATTTCCTTGACGCCCATTTCCTCGAACACGGCTTCGATGACCATGTCCGCGTCCTTGATCTCGTCATAGGACAGCGTGGTGGTCAGCAGGCCCATGCGCTGCTCGACCTTCTCCTGCGTGAGCTTGCCCTTCTTGGCGCTGTTTTCGTAGTTCTTGCGGATGGTGGCCACGCCACGGTCCAGCGCTTCCTGCTTGGTTTCCAGCATGATCACCGGGATGCCGGCGTTCAGGAAGTTCATGGTGATGCCACCGCCCATGGTGCCCGCGCCGATCACGGCGATCTTCTCGAGCTTGCGGGTGGCGGTGCCTTCCGGCACGTCGGGGATCTTGCTGGCGGCACGCTCGCCAAAGAAGGCGTGGCGCAGCGCGCGCGATTCCGGCGTGGTGATCAGGTACATGAAGCCTTCGCGCTCGTCCTTCAGGCCGGCATCGAACGGCTTGAGCGAGGCTGCCACGGCGTCCACGCACTTCAGCGGCGCGGGGAAGTTCTTGGCGACGGCTGCGACGGTGTTGCGGGCAAAGGCGATGAAGCCTTCCGCGTTCTCGTGCTTGACCTTCAGGTCGCGCACCTTCGGGTACGGGCCGGGGTTGGCCGCCGCCGTCCTGGCGAAGGCCACGGCCGCGGGCAGCACGTCGCCGTCGACGATCTCGTCGAACAGCTTGGTACCGGCAAACTTCTCGCTGGGGATGGCGTTGCCCGAGACAATCATGTTCAGGGCGGCTTCCAGGCCGATCACGCGCGGCAGGCGCTGCGTGCCGCCGGCGCCGGGCAGCAGGCCCAGCTTCACTTCCGGCAGGGCGATCTGCGCGCCCTTCGAAGCCACACGGTAGTTACAACCCAGCGCCAGTTCCAGGCCGCCGCCCATGGCCACGGAATGGATCGCCGCCACGACCGGCTTGGCCGAGCCTTCCACCACCTTGATCACCGAATGCAGCGTCGGCTCCTGGGTGGCCTTGGGCGTATTGAATTCACGGATGTCCGCGCCGCCGGAAAAAGCCTTGCCGGCGCCGGTAATGACGATGGCCTTGACGGCCGCATCGTCCAGCGCACGGGTCATGCCTTCGACGATGCCGAGCCGGGTGCCGAGACCCAGGCCGTTCACGGGGGGATTGTCGAGCGTGATGACGGCTACGCCGTCCTGAACCTGATACTGCGCTGTCATGCTGGTTCCTTTGGTAACTGGATGTTGTCTCGGGATTCGAATTCTCGAATTATGTTGTTCTGCGCGCTGTGGAGAGCGCCGGCGCGGCCAACGCCGCCGTGTTCCGCCCGACCACCGCCCGGCTGCCGGGGAACGCATGCCAGCGCCCCTTTGCCGGTGCCCGCCCCTGGTGCCGCCGGTGCAAGCGGGACAAGCATACACAAAATAGCACGGTCGTTCAATTTCATTTTGGGGCCCGTCCGGTGGCGCCATGCGCCCGGTTCATGGGCGAGCTCACCGGCGTGCATTCAAGCTGGGAAAGGCACCCGGAAAGCTAGGGTAAATCCGGACCGCCATGCCCCATGCAGCACATTCCCCTGATCCCGAGGAATGCCTCTAGTCACAGTAGGCGACTTTCCTGACATAAACCGCCATAACCCTCGGATTTACCCGGATAACCCGGTAAACTCGCGCCCTTTGCCCGCTCGGGCGCCCCACGAGGTGTCGCCCGTGCCGAAGCCGCGGCCCCGCCCGCCGAAGTTCCAGTGACCCTGATGTCTTCCCATCCTCATCCTCACCAGCACCCCGTCGTCGAGCACGACGACCTGCAGCGCAAACTCAAAGCCCGCCACCTGACCATGATCGCCATTGGCGGCGCGGTCGGCACCGGGCTGTTCGTGGCCTCCGGCGCGTCGATCTCCCAGGCGGGACCCGGCGGCGCGCTGCTGATGTATTGCCTGATCGGCCTGATGGTGTATTGCCTGATGACCAGCCTGGGCGAACTCGCCGTGCATATGCCGGTGGCCGGCTCCTTTGTCACCTACAGCGCGCTCTATGTGGAGGAAGGCTTCGGCTTCGCCCTCGGCTGGAGCTACTGGTTCAGCCTGGCCGTGACCATTGCCGTGGAACTCGTGGCGGCGCAACTGGTGATGCAGTACTGGTTCCCGCATGTCTCCGGCGTGGTCTGGAGTGCGGGCTTCCTGCTGCTGATGTTCGGCCTGAACGCGTTCTCGGTACGCGGCTTCGGCGAGGCCGAATACTGGTTCGCGCTGATCAAGGTGGCCACGATCCTGATCTTCCTGGCGGCGGGGCTGATGATGATCTTCGGCATCATGCAGGGCGGCCCGCAATCCGGCTGGCAGAACTTCACGCTTGGCGATGCCCCATTCGTCGGCGGCATCCCCGCCATGTTCGGCGTGGCCATGATCGCAGGGTTCTCCTTCCAGGGCACGGAAACCGTCGGCGTCGCCGCCGGCGAAGCCGCCGACCCGGCACGCACCATCCCGCGCGCCATCCGCCAGACCTTTTGGCGCATCCTGCTGTTCTATGTGCTGGCGATCCTCATCATCGGCGTGCTGATCCCCTACACCGACCCCAGCCTGCTGCGCAACGACGTCACCGACATCGGCGTCAGCCCCTTCGCGCTGGTGTTCCGCCACGCCGGCCTGGCCTTCGCCGCCGGGCTGATGAACGCCGTGGTGCTGACCGCGCTGCTCTCCGCCGGCACCTCCAGCATGTACGCCTCCACGCGGATCCTGTACGGCCTGGCCGTCAGCGGCCGCGCGCCACGGGCGCTCGCCCGGCTCTCGGCCAGCGGCGTGCCCTACAACGCGCTGTTCGCCACCACCGCCATCGGCGCCCTGTGCTTCCTCAGCTCGCTGTTTGGCGACAAGGCGGTTTACCTGTGGCTGCTCAACACGTCCGGCATGACCGGCTTTATTGCCTGGCTCGGCATCGCTGTCAGCCACTACCGCTTCCGCCGCGGGCTGGTGCACCAGGGCTTCAAGGCGTCCGACCTGGCCTACCGCTCGCCGCTCTATCCCTTCGGCCCGATCTTTGCCATCGTGCTGTGCGTGGTGATCGTGCTGGGCCAGAACTACCAGGCCTTCACCGACGTGCGCGGGCGCTGGATGGAGATTGTCGGCACCTATATTGGCGTGCCGCTGTTCCTGTTGCTCTGGCTCGGCTACCGGCTGGTACGGAAAACCCGGCTGATCGACTATGAAGACATGCCGTTCAACTGCAAGCGGGCGGCCGACCAGGCCACGGCCTCGCCGCTCGCGCAAGAAGCGGGCAGCCCGCTGATGCGCTAGCCACGCACCCCGGGCGTGCCACGCCCGGGGACCGGCCAGGCTTCCTGGTCATCCGGCGTGTCCCTTCAACGTGCCGACAGCAATTCCGCATAGCGCGGCAGGTCGACATTGCCGCCGCTGACCACGATGCCGACACGCTTGCCCTGCACCGGCAATCCCGCATGACGCGCCGCCGCAAGGCCAAGGCAGCCGGTCGGCTCGACCACCAGCTTCATGGCCTGCGCGAACATGCGCATGCATTCGATCAGCGCAAGGTCCGGCACGGCGACGATGTCGGTCACGCGGCGGCGAATCAGGGCGAACGTCAGCGCGCCGAGATGCTGTGCGCGCGCCCCGTCGGCGATCGTATCGGGCGGATCGATATGCACGATGGCGCCGCGGCGAAGCGACTGCTGCCCATGATTGCCGGTCTCGGGCTCGACGCCGTACAGCCGGCAGCCGGGCGAGAGCCGCTCCGTCACGAGCGCGGCACCAGCGAGCAGGCCGCCACCGCCCTGGCAAACGAGCAACGCATCGAGCGGTCCGGTTTCCTCGATCAGTTCGCGCGTGACCGTGCCCTGTCCGGCGATGACATCGGCATGGTCGTATGGCGGGATCAGGGTCAGTCCGCGCTCCTCCGACAAGCGCTGCGTGATCGCTTCGCGGTCGTCCACCTGGCGGTCGTACAGGACCACCTGCGCACCGCAGGCGCGGGTCGCCTCCACCTTGGACGCCGGCGCGTCGCGCGGCATCACCACCGTCACCGGAATGCCAAGCACCTGCCCGGCGAGCGCGATGCCTTGCGCGTGGTTGCCGCCGGAGAACGCGATCGCGCCACGGCGGCGCTGCACGGCATCGAATCGCGCCAGGGCATTGAATGCGCCACGAAACTTGAAGGCGCCAGTGCGCTGCAGGTTCTCGCACTTGAAGAACAGTTCGGCCCCCACCCAGGCATCCATCGCCGGCGAGCGCAGTACCGGCGTGCGCCATGCGTGCCCGGCCAGCCGGTTCGCGGCGGCCACCACATCGTCGTAGGTCGGCAGGACTTCGCTCATCGGCCGGCTCCCCGCATCGCAGTTGGACAGGACACCGGCCTCACTCCGCTGCCTGATCGGTGGGCTGCTTCCAGGCGGCCAGCACTTCGGGAGACGGCGTCAGTGCGAGGTTGATGCCGCGTGCGCCGATGGGCTGCTGGAACCAGCGCTTCTGCAATGCGACCACCTCGGGGCCGGCGAAGACCGATGTCAGCGTCTGGTCGACCAGTTGCTTCCACTCGGGATCGGATTTCGGCAGCATCAGCGCATTACGCTCGATGGACAGCGCCGGTCCGGCAACGGTGTACTGAGACGGGGCCTTCGAATTCGCGCGCAGGCCGTACAGGACCACATCATCCAGCACGAACGCCTGGGCGCGGCCGGTCTCCAGCAACAGGAAGGACTCGTTATGATCCTTCGCATACACGTCGTTGAATGCGTACTGGGGCTTCAGCCGGCGCACGTGGCGGTCGCCGGTGGAGCCCGCGCTGGTGACGACCACCTTGCCACGCAGGTCGTCGAAGGACTGAATGCCCGAATCGGAGCGTACCAGCATGCGTACCACCGACACATAGTGGGCTACGCTGAAGGCCACCTGCTTCTGGCGCTCGACCGTATTGGTATTGGGCGCGCAGTCGACTGTCACCAGGCCGTTCATCACGGCGGGCACGCGGCTCTGCGCCGTCAGCGGCAGCCAGCGCACCTTCAGGTCCTTCAAGCCGAGCTTCTGGCGCGCGGCCTCGGCCACGCGCAGGCACAGGTCCACGGCGTAGCCCGAAGGCTGCCCCTTGATGTCGGAGAAAGAGAACGGTAGCGCGCCCTCGCGATAACCCATTGTGATCGTGCCCGATTCACGGATCTGCTCCAGTATCGGGCTCTGGGCATTCGCGGCCAGGGGGGCCGTGAACGTAGCGAGGGCGAGCAGCGCGGCGAAGGCGCGTGTTGTCAATGCGGAAGGAGAGGACATGGCAGGCGTTCAGGAAAAGCGCGTAGCGTATTGCGCACAGCGCTCCGGCCAAACAATATCTTTTTTATAAGTGCATGCCCGCCCACCTCATAAGCTAATCGCTTTTCCGAGCAAGCCGGCAAGTAGCCGCGCGCTTGCTCCTGCGTGGCACCTGGCATGCGGGAGCTGCGTCATGGCCAAGCCTCAGCCGGGTCGAACCTTTCCTGGCCGGTGCGGCTGTTGTCAGTTCGAGACATTTCGAGACACTTGCCTGTCATGCTCCCGTCACACTCCTTTCATGCCGCCGTCACGCTGACCATGCATCGTAGTGGTCTTTCGACTCGATTGTTCACCTACATGCGCATGCTTCCGTCCGCGACCGTCACTGCTGTAATCACCATCACCGCTGCCGCATGGGCCCTGCCCGCCGTGGCACAGACGGCCGCCGCGCCCGCCTACCCCGCCACCCTGGCCGGCCATGCCATCCTGCCGGCCGAGAACTTCATTGCCGCGCCCAAGGATGCGCCGCAGGACCTGCAGGCGAGCGGCAAATTCACCACCGGCGCGCGCGTGGAAAAGCTGGGCAGCGTGGAAGGCCAGTCGAACAACCGGCCCACGGGTGTCTCCGTGCCCTTCAGGGGCCAGCCGCTGCAAGGGCATTCCGGCATCAAGCACATGGCTGACGGCAGCTTCTGGGTGCTGACCGACAATGGCGCCGGCAGCAAGGCCAACTCGCCCGACTTCATGCTCTACCTGAACCACTACAAGGTGGACTTCAAGAGCGGCAAGCTTCGGCGCCTCGGCACCGTGTTCCTCCACGATCCGGACAAGAAGGTACCCTTCCGCATCGTCCACGAAGGGACCAAACAGCGCTACCTGACGGGATCGGACTTCGACACCGAGAGCTTCCAGTTCGCCGGCGGCGCGCTGTGGATCGGCGACGAATTCGGCCCCTTCCTGATCAAGGCCGACCTGCAAGGCAAGGTGCTGGCCGTGTACGACACGCTGGTCGACGGCAAGCCCGTGCGCTCCCCCGACCACCCTGCCGTAACCACGCCCGGCGTGCCGGGTGGCGCGGTGGATTTCCAGGTCAAGCGCTCCAAGGGCTTCGAAGGCATGGCCTCGTCGCCCGACGGCAGCAAGCTCTATGCGCTGCTTGAAGGCCCGGTCTGGAACGCCCAGGCCAAGGACTTCGAACGCACCGACGGCAAGGAAACCCTGCGCGTGCTGGAGTTCGACACCCAGGCCGGCAAATGGACGGGCCGCTCGTGGAAGTACCCGCTGGAAGCCAACGGCAACGCCATCGGCGACTTCAACATGATCGACGCCACCACGGGCCTGATCATCGAACGCGACAACGGCGAAGGCACGGCCGACAAGGCCTGCCCCGAAGGCCAGAAGCGCAGCGACTGCTTCTCCGACATCGCCAGGTTCAAGCGCATCTACAAGGTTGAGCTGACCGATGCCAACGCCGGCGGGCCGGTGCGCAAGATCGGCTATATCGACCTGCTCAATATCGCCGACCCCGACAAGCTGGCCCGCAAGCCGCTCAACGACGGCGTGCTCAAGTTCCCGTTCTTCACGATCGAGAACGTAGACGTGGTGGACCCCACCCATATCGTGGTTGGCAACGACAACAACCTGCCGTTTTCCAGCAGCCGAGAGCCTGACAAGGCGGACGACAATGAGTTGGTGTTGCTGGAGGTCGGGGAGTTTCTGAAGGCGAAATAAGCGTCGGCGAGGCGGCGCCGTTGCTTCCAGCCGATGGCGAAGCGAACGATCGCCAAATGGTAAATCAGCCAGCGCATGCTGGCTGTTTTACCAATGTCCCGCGTCATATCGAACACCGGGCACCAACCGCCCTACACCTCCAGCCATTCCTTGCGAATGGCCGCATTCGCCTTGAGATCCTGCGGCGAGCCTTCGAACACAATGTGCCCGTGCCCCATCACGTAGACCCGCTGGGAAATATCCAGCGCGATGGCCAGCTTCTGCTCGATCAGCAGCACCGACACGCCACGCTCCTTCAGCACCTTCAGGTAGTCGCCCACCAGCGTGACGATCATCGGGGCCAGCCCTTCGGTGGGCTCGTCGATCAGCACCAGGTCGGGGTCGCCCATCAGCGTGCGGCAAAGCGTGAGCATCTGCTGCTCGCCGCCGGAGAGCACGCCGGCGGCCGTGTTCTCTCGTTCCTTCAGGCGCGGGAACATGTTGTACATGTCCTGCACCGTCCAGCGGGGCTTGGACTGGCGCGGATTGCGCTTTTCGCCCAGCAGCAGGTTCTGGCGCACCGTCAGCGTGGGGAAGATATCGCGGTTTTCCGGCACATAGCCGATGCCGAGGTGGGCGATCTCGAAAGTGCGCCGCCCGAGGATCTCCTCGTCGCGAAAGCGCACCGAACCCTCCGCCTTGACCATGCCGAGGATGGCCTTGGCCATGGTCGAGCGTCCCACCCCGTTGCGGCCCAGCAGCGCGACGATTTCGCCTTCGTCGATATGCGCATCGACCCCGTGGAGGATATGGCTCTTGCCGTAGTAGGCGTGCAGTCCCTGCACGTCCAGCATGCGCTTGCCCATCAGTGCGCTCCTTCGGTGGCGGGTTCGTCGAGGGTGGTACCCAGGTAGGCTTCCTTGACCTTGCGGTTGGCGCGGATGGCCTCGGGGGTGTCGGTGGCGATGACTTCGCCGTAGACCAGCACGGAGATGCGGTCGGCCAGGCCGAATACCACGCTCATATCGTGCTCCACCATCACCAGCGTCTTGCCCACGGTGACACGGCGGATCAGCTCCACCGCGTGGTCGGACTCCGAACGGCTCATGCCGGCGGTGGGTTCGTCCAGCAGGATCACTTCCGCGCCGCCGGCGATGGTGATGCCGATCTCCAGCGCGCGCTGCTCGGCATAGGTGAGCAGGCTGGCCTGGGTATTGCGGCGGTGATGCAGGCCGATCAGCTCCAGCACTTCCTCGGCGCGCTCGCGCGCGTCGCGCAACTCCGACAGGCGATGCCAGAACGAGTACTTGTAGCCCAGCGACCAGAGCACCGCGCAGCGCAGGTTCTCGAACACCGACAGCCGGTGAAAGATATTGGTGATCTGGAAGCTGCGCGACAGCCCCATGCGATTGATCACGAAGGGTTGCAGCCCGCCGATCTCCTGCCCGTTTAGCCTGACCGTGCCCGAACTGGGCGCGAAACGGCCGGAGATCAGGTTGAAAGTGGTCGACTTGCCGGCCCCATTGGGGCCGATCAGCGCATGGCGCTCCCCCTTGGGGATGGTCAGGTTGACACCCCGGATGATTTCGGTCTGGCCGAACTTCTTGCGCACATCGTTCAATTCCAGCGCGGCGCTCATGCCGTACCTCCCGCCATTTCGGCTTGTACCTTGTCCCAGGTGGCGCGCACCCGCGTCCGCGCGGCGCGGCAGGCCAGCAGGCCGGCCACCCACAGTGCGGCCGCCACCAGCCACGGCGTGACGGTGCCGGCGTCGAAGCCGATACGGAACAGCGTCATCGCGGTGCCATTCGCGCTATCCACCTGCACCTTGTAGATCAGTTCCACGGTAAGGATCACCGCGGCCAGCAGCACCAGCCCGGCGGCCGCGGCGCGGCCATAATCCGGCAGCATGCGGCGCAGCTTGCCGCGCGCGAGCAGCGGCACCTGCATCATCAGCAGGCTGGCGATACCGCCCGGCACGAACATGACCATCAGCACGAAGAACAGGCCAAGGTACAGCAGCCACGCCTTGGTCAGGTCCGACAGCGCCACCGCGAACAGGATGAACACCACGGCGCCGATCACCGGCCCGAAGAACACGCCCGCGCCACCGATGAAGGCGGCTAGCAGCACCCCGCCCGAGCGTACCGCGCTGACGTTTTCCGCCGACACGATCTCGAAGTTGATGGCCGACAGCGCGCCTGAAATACCGGCGAAGAAGGCAGACAGGATCAGCACCAGGTAGCGCACGCGCTGGGTGTTATAGCCGATGAACTCGACCCGCTCCGGGTTGTCGCGCACCGCGTTGGCGATGCGGCCGAGCGGCGTCTGCGTCCAGGCGTACATCGCCACCATCGACAGCAGGCACCACACCGCGATCAGGTAGTACACCTGCCGTCCCGGCCCATAGGTGATGCCGAACACCGGATCGCCCACCATGCGGTTGGTGGAAATGCCGCCTTCGCCGCCGAAGAAATCGGGGAACATCAGCGAACTGGCGAACACCATCTCGCCGATGCCCATGGTGATCATGGCGAAGGTGGTGCCGGATTTCTTGGTGGTGACGTAGCCAAACAGCACGCCGAAGAAGGCGCCGGCCAGGCCGCCCACCACCGGAAGCAGCGACACCGGCAGCCACACCTTGCCCGCGCCCACCATGTTGAGCACATGGATGGCAATAAACGCGCCCAGGCCCGCATAGACCGCATGGCCGAACGACAGCATGCCGGTCTGCCCGAGCAGCATGTTGTAGGACAGCGCGAAAATAATCATGATGCCCATCTGCGACATCAGCGTGATGGCGAAGCCGCCGGAGAAAAACAGCGGCATCACCAGCATCAGGAACGCAGTCAGGCCCCAGATGATCCAGCGCGCCAGGTTCAACGGGCGGTAGCGCATGGTGCGGCCGGTCACGACCGCCTCGCGGCGTTGTTGCATTGTCGTCTCCATGCTGTCAGCCCTCCCTCGTACCCATCAAACCACGCGGGCGGAAAATCAGCATCACCACCAGCAACAAATACGGCAGGACCGGGGCCACCTGCGCCACCGTGAGCTTCCATAGCGAAGACAGCGGCGTGCTGTCGGTAATCTGCAGGCCGATCGAGCCCAGCAAGCCTGCCAGCGAGGCATCGAGCGTGACGGCGAAGGTTTGCAGCACGCCGATCAGCAGCGAGGCAATGAACGCCCCCACCAGTGACCCCATGCCGCCCACCACCGCCACCACGAAAACGATCGACCCCACGGCCGCCGCCATCGACGGCTCGGTGATGAAGGCATTGCCCCCGATCACGCCTGCCAGCCCCGCCAGCGCGGCGCCGCCGCCAAACACCATCATGAACACGCGCGGCACATTGTGGCCAAGCGCCTCGACCATCTCGGGATGGGTCAGCGCGGCCTGGATCACCAGCCCGATGCGGGTGCGGGTGAGCACCAGGTAGATCGCCACCAGCATGGCCAGCGACACCAGCATCATGAAGGCGCGGTATTTGGGGAAGGAGGAGGTGAATACGGTAAACAGCGGGCCATCCAGTTCGGCCGGAATGCGGTAAGGCACGGCGGCAAGGCCCCATACCAGCTTGACCCCTTCCTCGATCAGGTAGGCCAGGCCGAAGGTGAACAGCAGCTCGGCCACGTGTCCGTATTTGTGCACGGCACGCAGCCCGAAACGCTCCACCAGCGCCCCGGCGCCGGCCACCAGCAGCGGCGCGAAGATCAGCGCGGGCCAGAAGCCGATCTTGCTGGCGATGGTGTAGGCGAAATAGGCGCCCAGCATGTAGAAACTGGCGTGCGCGAAGTTCAGCACGCCCATCATGCTGAAGATCAGCGTAAGCCCGGAAGAGAGCATGAATAGCAGCAGCCCGTAGCTGACGCCGTTCAATAGAGAGATGACGAAGAATTCCACAACATATCCTTCAATCTGGCACCGGTCAGCCTGCTGGCTGCCGCTGGCCGGTCTGGAAACGGATGCACGCGGGTGCGCGTCACCCGCCCGCGGCGACAGACGTCGCCCCGGGCCGACCGAAGTATGCAGGATCGGGCCGGCGCGCCGGACCTGGCCGCGCTGCCCGCCAAGCGCAGGCTTAGCCCGGGCGCTTCATCTGGCAGGAAGTCGGCTGCGCTGCCACATACTGGTCCATCAGCGCATCGGTCTTCCAGCCAAAGCCGGTGTTTTCCTGGTCGAACTTGATCTCCTTGCCGTCGACCTTGGTCCAGGTAGCCACCACCAGCGACTGCTGGGCCTGGTGGTCCGAACCGCGCATCTCCACCGTACCGTTCAGGCTGTCGGCCTTCATCCCTTCGAGCACCTTGGCCACCTTGACCGGATCGGTCGACTTGGCATCCGTGAACGCCTTGCCCAGCATGGCGATGCCGGTATAGGCGGCCATCACGTAGAAGTCGTCGTTGTACTTCTTCTTGAAGCCTTCGATGACATCGCCGCCCTTGAAGCCCTTGTTGTTGGGGTTGTAGTAGCCGACGTACTTGACACGTCCGGCTTCCGACGGCCCCATGGCGGTCGGCACGCCGGTGGTGGCGCCGTAGTAGGTGTAGTAGTTGGTGGTCAGGCCCGCGTCCTTGCCGGCCTTGATCAGCAGGGCCAGGTCGCTGCCCCAGTTGCCGGTGATCACGGTGTCGGCGCCGGAGGCCTTGATCTTGGCCGCGTACGGGGCAAAGTCCTTGACCTGGGCCAGCGGGTGCAGGTCGTCGCCGACGATCTGGATGTCCGGACGCTTGCGCTTCAGGTAGTCCTTGGCGGCGCGCGCCACCTGGTGGCCGAAGGAGTAGTTCTGGTTGATCAGGTAGACCTTCTTGACGCCGGGATCCTTGGCCAGGTAAGTGGTCAGCGCTTCCATCTTCATGTCGGAGTTGGCGTCCAGGCGGAAGTGCCAGTAGTTGCACTTGCTGTTGGTCATGTCCGGGTCCACCGCGGCGTAGTTCAGGTAGACGATCTCCTTGCCCGGATTACGCTCGTTGTGCTTGGCCACCGCGTCTTCCAGCGCCAGGCCCACCGAGGAGCCATTGCCCTGCACGATGTAGCGGATGCCCTGGTCCACCGCCTGCTTGAGGATGGTCAGGCTTTCCTGCGGCGAGAGCTTGTTGTCGAAGCCAACCACTTCAAACTTGTGCCCGCCACCCCAGTTTTTCTGGTTGGCGATGTCCGCGACGAACTGCCAGCTCTTGAGCTGGTTCTGGCCCACCGGCGCCATCAGGCCGGACAGCGGATCGATAAAGGCGATCTTCACCGTATCGGCAGCCGCGACCCCGGAACCCATTGCCGCGAAAATGGCCGTGGCGGCCACGAGCGGACGCAATCTGATCATGCTTGTCTCCTTCGGTTTTATTGTTGGCTGTATATTGTTGGCTGTAATTTCCGGTTCGCGGCGGCGCCCTCTCCCGAAACCTCGGCGCGCCTCGAACCTTCGTGCAGGCGCCGGCCGTATGGCCGGCAAGGATTGGCGGCTCTGTGGCCGCCTTCGCTTGGGGTCAGGCCGCCGGCAGGCGGTAGTCCTTGAATTGCTCGCGCAGCTTGAGTTTCTGCATCTTGCCGGTGGCGGTCAGCGGAATCTCGGTAACAAAAGCCACATCGTCGGGGATCCACCATTTGGCGACCTTGCCTTCGAAGTATTTGAGCAACTCCTCGCGCGTCACCTCGGCACCGGGCCGCTTCATCACGACCAGCAGCGGGCGCTCATCCCATTTGGGGTGATAGCAGGAGATACAGGCCGCCATATGCACCGCGGGATGGGCGGCTGCCACGTTCTCGATATCGATCGAGGAGATCCACTCGCCGCCGGACTTGATCACGTCCTTGCTGCGGTCGGTGATCTGCATATAGCCGTCGGGATCGATGGTGGCCACGTCGCCCGTGGGGAACCAGCCATCCACCAGCGGCGAAGCGTCGTTGCGGTAGTAGTGCTCGATCACCCAGGGACCGCGCACGTGCAGGTCGCCGAAGGCCTTGCCGTCCCAGGGCAGTTCGTTGCCGTCGCCGTCGACAATCTTCATGTCCACGCCGTAGATCACGCGGCCCTGCTTTTCCTGGATCTTCTGCCGCTCGTCTTCCGGCAGGCCGTCGTGGCTAGCCAGCAGGCTGCACGACGTGCCCAGCGGCGACATCTCGGTCATGCCCCAGGCGTGGATGGTTTCCACGCCCAGTTCCTTGAGCGTGCGGATCATGGCCGGCGGCGCCGCCGAGCCACCGATCACGGTGCGATGGAACGTGGAGAACTTGAGCTTGTTGGCCTGCACGTACTGCAGCAAGCCCAGCCACACCGTGGGCACGCCGGCCGAGAAGGTCACCTTCTCCAGCTCGAACAATTCGTAGAGTGAGGCGCCGTCGAGCTTGGCGCCCGGCAGCACCAGCTTGGCCCCGACCAGCGGCACCGAATACGGCAGGCCCCACGCGTTGACGTGGAACATCGGCACCACGGGCAGGATCACGTCGCGCGCCGAGCACCCCAGCGCATCCGGCAGCGCGGATGCGTAGGAATGCAACACGGTGGAACGGTGCGAATACAGCGCGCCCTTGGGGTTGCCGGTGGTGCCGGAGGTGTAGCACAGGCTGGACGCTGTGTTCTCGTCGAACTGCGGCCAGGCGTAGTTGCCGTCCTGCGCGTCGATCAGGTCTTCGTAGCACAGCAGCGGCACCTTGGCGTCGGCCGGCATATGCGCGCGGTCGCTCATCATCACCCAGCCCTTCACGCCCGGGCAATGCGCCGCCACGCCTTCCACCAGCGGCAGGAAGGTGGCATCGAAGAAGACGTACTGGTCCTCGGCGTGATTGATGATGTAGGCGACCTGCTCAGGGAACAGGCGCGGGTTGACGGTATGGCATACCGCCCCCGAACCCGACACCGCGTAGTAGATCTCCAGGTGGCGATAGCCATTCCAGGCCAGCGTGCCGACACGGTCGCCCGACTGCACGCCCAGCGCGGCAATGGCCTGGGCCAGTTTGCGGGCACGCAGCTCGCAGTCGCGATAGGTATAGCGGTGCAGATCGCCTTCGGTCCGTCGCGAGACGATTTCCGTGCCGCCATAGTGGCGGGCGGCGTGCTTGATGATGGAGGAAATGAGCAGGGGTTCGCTCATCATTTGACCCATCAATGCCATGGAATAGTCTCCTGAAATTTTTTGAGATTCGTTAGAAAAACGAACAACCGTTCTATTTTTTGGCCGATTGTTGCCATCCATTGATGAAACGTCAACGGGAATCCTTTGTGCAGCGCCATATCCGGAAGGCTGGGTTGCTGCACTCCGGCCCCATCGCGGTGCGTCGGGGACGGGACTTAAGGAATAACCGGAAACATTGTGGTGGCAACGGCGGTCAGAGATGCGAACGACGGCGTGGAAGTACAATACCGCCTGCCATGTTGCACCTCAACATGTCGTTTTCCCTAGCCTGCAAGCGCACTTGCGAGAAATTCGACATGCTGGCGCTGCAGTGCCCAGCCACCCACAGTGATGCCTCAGTGAACTCTCCCGAGCCAACCGGCGCCCCCCGCGCCTTGCCTGAAGCCGCCAGCCCCGCCCAACTGGACGCGGCTGCGGCCGTCCCGCCGTTCACGACCGTGCCCGGCTTTGCCGACCTGGGAGCGCGCTTCTTTACCCGGCTTGCCCCGACGCCGCTACCCTCCCCACGGCTGGTAAGCGTATCGCCGGCGGCCGCCGGCCTGCTGGGCTGGAACGCGGATGATGCAACACAGCGTAGCTTCATCGAAATTTTTGCAGGAAATCACGTACCCGAGTGGGCGGATCCTCTTGCCAGCGTCTATTCCGGCCACCAGTTCGGCGTCTGGGCCGGCCAGCTGGGCGACGGGCGCGCGATCCGCCTGGCGGAAGCGCGCACCGCCGGCGGCCCCTGGGAAATCCAGCTCAAGGGCGCGGGCATGACGCCCTACTCGCGCATGGCAGACGGCCGCGCCGTGCTGCGCTCCTCGATCCGTGAATACCTGTGCTCGGAAGCCATGTTCGCGCTGGGCGTGCCCACCACCCGCGCCATGTGCATCGTCGGCTCGGACGCTCCTGTGCGACGCGAAACCATCGAGACCGCCTCCGTGGTGACACGGCTGGCGCCCTCCTTCATCCGTTTCGGCCATTTCGAGCATTTCGCCGCGCGCGAGGATATCGGCGCGCTGCGCCAGCTCGCGGACTTCGTCATCAACCGCTTCATGCCGGAATGCCGCGAGGACAAGCAGCCGTACCAGGCGTTGCTGCGCGAAGTCTCGCTGCGCACCGCGGACCTGATGGCGCATTGGCAGGCGGTAGGCTTCTGCCACGGCGTGATGAATACCGACAATATGTCGATTCTCGGCCTGACCATCGACTACGGCCCCTTCGGCTTCCTCGATGCCTTCGACGCCAACCACATCTGCAACCACACGGACACGCAGGGCCGCTACGCCTACAGCCAGCAGCCGCAGGTTGCGTTCTGGAACCTCCATTGCCTGGCCCAGGCGCTGATGCCGCTGTGGCGCGAGGGCGATGGCAAGGACGAAGGCGAAGCCGGCAAGGCCGCCACCGATGCCGCGGTGCAAGCCGCGCGCGCCGCGCTCGATCCGTTCCGCGAGCGCTATGCCGCGGCCTTTTTCCGGCAATACCGCGACAAGCTGGGCCTGCGTCCAACGGGCGCCGGCGACGAGGACGACGAACCGCTGCTGACCGACCTGTTCCAGTTGCTCCACACACAGCGCGTGGACTACACCTTGTTCTGGCGCAATCTCGCCCGCATCTCTTCCGTCGATGGCAGCCAGGATGCGCCGGTGCGCGACCTGTTCCTGGATCGCGCGGCATGGGATGCCTGGGCCGACAAGTACCGCGCACGGCTGCGTGCCGAGAACTCCGTCGACGCCGCGCGGGCGGTGGCCATGCTGGCGGTCAACCCCAAGTACGTACTGCGCAACCACCTGGCCGAAACCGCCATCCGCCGTGCTCGCGAGAACGATTTCAGCGAGGTTGACCGCCTGCTGGCTGTGCTGTCGCGCCCTTTCGACGAGCAGCCCGAAGCGGAAGGCTATGCCGCGTTGCCGCCGGACTGGGCCGCGGGGCTGGAAGTGAGCTGTTCGTCATAAGCACGCGGCCACGCTGTAAGGATTGGCAGTCGAGATACGACCAACTGGCCGTGGGTGACGAAAAGCGATCGTTTCCCAGCCAACCAGAAAGGAAAGCCGGATATGACCACGCAAAAGACCGAAGCCGAGTGGCGCGAGCAACTCTCCGACATCGAATACCGCGTTGCCCGCGAGGCGGCCACCGAAAGGCCCTTCACCGGCCGCTACTGGGACCACTGGGAGCGCGGCACCTACCGCTGCGTCGGCTGCGGCACGCCGCTGTTCGAAGCCAGCACCAAGTTCGACGCCGGTTGCGGCTGGCCCAGCTACTTCCGCCCCATCAACGGCGAGGTGATCGATGAGCACACCGACCGCACCCACGGCATGGTACGGGTGGAAGTCCGCTGCAAGGAATGCGGCAGCCATCTCGGCCATGTTTTCGAAGATGGCCCTGCGCCCACCGGTCTGCGCTACTGCATCAACTCGGCTGCGCTAAAATTCGATGAGCGCGACCCCGCCGACTTCGATGCGGGTGACGCCGCGCCGACATCGCCCGACACGCCGCGCTAAGCCCGAACCGCCCGCGCGGCGGTTCGCCGCCAACCCTGTCCTCGACCTTGCGTCGCTCAATCCAGTCCGCATGAAATTCCTGTTCGACCTGTTTCCGGTCATCCTGTTCTTCGTCGCCTTCAAGTTCGCGGGCATCTACGCCGCCACCGGAGTGGCCATCGCCGCCACCGTGGTGCAGATCGGCTGGGTCTGGCTGCGCCACCGCAAGGTCGAGCCGATGCAGTGGGTCAGCCTGGTGATCATCTCGGTGTTCGGCGGCGCCACGCTGCTGCTGCACAACGAGACCTTCATCAAGTGGAAGCCCACCGTGCTGTACTGGCTGTTTGCCGCCACGCTGACGCTGTCGGCGCTGATCTGGCGCAAGAACCTGATCCGCGCCATGCTGGGCAAGCAGGTGACCATGCCGGAAGCCGCCTGGGGCAAGCTCAACGCCGCCTGGGCCGCCTTCTTCGCCGTGATGGGCGTGGTCAACCTCTACGTGGCGTACCAGTTCTCCACCGATGCCTGGGTCAATTTCAAGCTGTTCGGCAGCATGGGCCTGATGCTGGTGTTCATCCTGGCGCAAAGCGTCTGGCTGTCGCGCCACATGCAGGAAAACACCTCCGAGTAAGCGCCCCGGCGGGCCGTTCCCGCCGCGCCTTCCAAGACTGACCGTCCGGCCCCGGCCGGACTCCCACCAGGACAAGCACAAACGCCGATGGCCGCAGAACCCGCACAAATCGAAGCCCTGCTGCGAGCAGCCCTTTCTCCCTCCCGCGTAGAGGTGCGCGACGACAGCGCGCTGCACGCCGGCCATGCCGGCGCCGCCTCCGGCGGCGGGCACTATCACGTGACCATCGTCAGCGGGCAATTTGCCGGCAGCACCAGGGTGGCACGCCACCGCATGGTGTATGATGCGCTGCGCGATCTGTTCCCCACGCAAATCCATGCGCTGGCAGTGACGGCGCTGACCGACCAAGAACTTGAATCCCGCGAAACCTCCCGCGATTCCTCGAGCAACTCTCAGACCTGATTCCATGAAGACCACAGTCCTCTCGTTCAGCCTGGCGGCTGTGCTTGCCGCTGGCAGCTTGCCCGCCCTCGCCCAGAACGCCGCCGTCGTGAATGGCAAGGCGATCCCCTCGGCCAAGCTGGACAAGCTGATAGCCGGCACCGGACAGCCTCCCAGCGCAGAACTGCGCGACCGTGCCCGCACCATGCTGATCGACCGTGAGCTGCTGCTGCAGGAAGCCAACAAGCGCGGCCTGACCCAGCGCGATGACCTGCAGGAACAACTGGAACAGGCCAAGCTCAATGTGCTGGCCGGTGCCGTCTTCGAAGACTACGTCAAGACCCACGGCGCCAGCGACGAAGAACTGCGCAAGCAATACGACAAGATCAAGTCCCAGTTCGGCAGCGGCAAGGAATACCACGCCCGCCACATCCTGGTGGAAAAAGAAGCCGACGCGCGCGCCATCATCGCCAAGATCAAGGCCGGCGCCAAGTTCGAAGACCTGGCCAAGGCCTCGTCCAAGGACCCGGGCTCCGCGGCCAACGGCGGCGATCTTGACTGGGCCAACAGCAGCAGCTACGTGCCGGAATTCTCCGCCGCCATGACGGGGCTGAAGAAGGGCCAGATGACCGAGACCCCGGTCAAGACCCAGTTCGGCTGGCACATCATCCAGCTCGACGACGTGCGCGACGCCAAGATCCCGACCTTCGAAGAAGTCAAGCCGCAGCTGGTGCAGATGCTGATGGGCGACCAGAACTGGCAGCGCGAGCAGTTCCAGGCGATGATGAAGTCGCTCAAGGAAAAGGCCAAGATCCAGTAAGCTGGATTCAGCCCTGGCAGTAAGACGAAACCGGCGCCGATGGCGCCGGTTTTGTTTTTGTGGCCCGCGGCTGCGGCTTACTTCAACCGCATGTTTGCTCCCCTCTCCCACTTGTGGGAGAGCAAGCCGGGGGAGAGGGAGTGACAGCCGTCGTCATTTCAGACGGTTTTGGCGCGTCTTGCCTGCTTCGTTCAGTACCTCGGGCGGCTCGCCCAGCGTACCCAGATACCCATGCGCAGCCCCCCGCAGCCGCCGCATCAGCCGCGGAAAATCGATTTCCTCCCCTTCGTCGATGCAGGCATGCGAGATCAGGCCGTAGACGATGGCCTGCAGCGTCACCGAGGCCTCCTCGATCACCGGGGCTGGCGGCGCGTCGGCGGCGCTTTGCAGCGCCCGGCTCCACAGCGCCACGAACCTCCCATACATCTTTCGATACGCCGCGCGCCCCGAATAGTGCCGCTCCAGCAGGTAGACCGGCCCCCACCGCTCCGGCGTCTCCCGGTGGTGCCCGACATTGACGGCAATCAGCGCGTCCACGATCACTGCGATGGGCTCGCCCCGGCGTTGCGCCAGGCATTCGTCCATGGACTGCACGATGCGCTTGGCACGCAGATGCAGGCAAACACGGGCCAATTCTTCCTTGCTGCCGAAGTACTCATAGAAGGTACCCAGCCCCACCCCGGCCAGGTCGACGATGGCGCGAATCGTCACTTGCCCGTAATCCTGCCCGGCCAAAAGCCGAACAAAGGCCTCCTGAATGGCCAGCGAGGTCTGCCACGAGCGCGACTGCACCGGCTTGCGGCGAGGTTTTTCCGGGCCTTTCTGCTGTGGGTTCATGGTGCTCCGAAAGCCGAACATGCAGGCTGGGCATTGTATCTAGAATGACCTTTCGAATCTAACGGGCGGCAGCGAGCCCTGCCAGTCCGGCCCAAGGAGACAGCCCGCAATGAACGCCACCCATGCCATCACCAACCAGGTCCCCGAACTCAAGGACTACAACCTCTACACCAGCGACCCCGGCATCCGGCGTGCCGTGGAACGCGCCGGCGCGGCCTGGAACGAAGCCGAGCTTGAACGCCAGGGCGCGGTACTCGGCGCCGAGGCAACCATCCGCCACGCCGAGGATGCCAACCGCCACCACCCCGAGCTGCATACGCACTCGCGCATCGGCGAGCGCATCGACCAGGTCCGCTTCCACCCCGGCTGGCACGCGATGATGACCATCGCGCGCAGGAGCGGCCTGGCCAACCTGCCCTTCGCCGATACGCGCCCGTCCGCCTGGGCCTCGTATGCAGCCTCGCTTTACATGCACTGCCAGATCGAGTCCGGCTCGCTCTGCCCCACCAACATGACCCAGGCCTGCATCCCCGTGCTGCGCAAGGAGCCGGACCTGTTCGCGCAGCTCGGCGGCAAGCTGCTGACCCCGGCCTACGATCCGCGCGACATCCCCATCGAGCAAAAGCCGTCGATCAACGTAGGCATGGGCATGACGGAGAAACAAGGCGGCTCCGACGTGCGCGCCAATACCACCCGCGCGGTACCCGGCCGCGGCGAGGGACGTGGCGCCGAGTACCTGATCACTGGCCACAAGTGGTTCTTCTCCTCGCCGATGTCGGATGCCCACCTGGTACTGGCCAATACCGAAGCCGGCTCCTCCTGCTTCTTCGTGCCGCGCTGGCGGCCCGACGGCAGCAAGAACCCCATCGAGATCCAGCGCCTGAAGGACAAGGTGGGCAACCGTTCCAACGCCAGCAGCGAAGTGGAATTCCGTGAAGCCTGGGGCATCATGGTGGGCGACGAGGGCCGCGGCATTCCCACCATCCTGGAGATGGCCACCTACAGCCGCCTGAACTGCGCACTCTCCAGCGCGGGCTTCCTGCGCCAGGCGCTGGTGCAGTGCCTGCACTATGCGCGCCACCGCAGCGCCTTCGGCAAGCCGCTGATCCGCCAGCCGCTGATGGTCAGGCTGCTGGCCGACATGGCGCTGGAGGCGGAAGCCGCGATGCTGCTGGCGATGGACCTGGCCACCGCCTTCGAAGCCACCGGCGATCCCGCCCGTCTCGCATGGCGCCGCATCCTCACGCCCGCCTCCAAGTTCTGGATCTGCAAGCGCGCGGTTGAAATGACCGGCGAGGCAATGGAAGTTTTCGGCGGCAACGGCTATGTGGAGGAAGGCCCGATGGGCCGGCTGTTCCGCGAAGCGCCCGTCAACTCGATCTGGGAAGGCTCGGGCAACGTGATGTGCCTGGACGTGCTGCGCGCCATCGGCCGCAACCCAGAGGATTACCTGCGCGTGCTGGACCAGATGAGCGTCGTGGGCGCGGGCGAGCCGCGCATCCAGGCCAGCGTGGCGGCATTGCGCGCGGCGCTGCGCCTGCCCGAGGAAGAGCAGCAGGCCGAGGCCCGCCGCACCACCGCGCGGCTGGTGCTGACCGCCCAGGCCTGCCTGATGCTCCAGCATGCCGATGCGGCCACCGCCGGCGCCTTCCTGGCCAGCCGCTTCGACCCGGAATGGGGTGCCGTCATGGGCATCAGCGCGGGCGGTGGCGATGCCGCGCGCATCCTCGAACAGGCCTGGGCCGCCTGACGCTGTCCTTGCGGACAAGATGCGCCTCGCAGGATGGATCGCCGGTCAGGCTGCGCAGAGTTCCAGCAGTTGTTCGTCGCGGAAGCCCCATTGCGCCGGGTCCTCGAAGCTCACGATGGTGTCTTCCGCCTCGCTCAGGTCCAGTGTTTCGGGGCCCACCTGCGTGGCCTCGCTCAGCGAGTAGAACACCTTGACCCGCGGGCGCAGCGGCTCGTTGTCGTTCTGTGCAAACACCACCGCCAGCCGTCCGGAGCGCAAGCGCAGCACCGTGCCCAGCGGATAGATGCCGATCGACCTGGTGAAAGCCTGGAACACGGTGCGGTCGAACAAGGTATCGACCCGCACCGCCATGTATTCGAGCGCCCGCGCCGGCGTCCAGGCCTGGTGCCCCGGGCGGCTGGAGGTCAGCGAGTCATAGGTGTCGCACACCGCCGCGATCTTGGCGTGCACGCTGATCTCATGCCCATGCAGGCCGAACGGATAGCCGCGCCCGTCGATCCGTTCGTGATGGTGCACGCAGACATCGAGCGGGATATTGCTGTAGAGCCTGGCCTCGTTGAGGATGCGATAGCCGACGGACGGATGGCGCTGCACCATGGCCATCTCCGCGGCGGTCATGTCGCCACGCTTGTGCAGTACCTGGGTGGGAATGGAAATCTTGCCGATATCGTGCACCAGGCCCGCCAGGCCGAGTTGCTGCACCTCGCCATTGTCCAGCCCGAGGGTACGTCCGAGCGCGATCATCAACGCGCAGACCGCGAAGGAATGCAGATAGGTGTAGTCGTCCCGGACCTTGAGCCGCGCCAGCGCGATCAGGGCCTGCGAATGGCGCGTCAGCGAATTCGATACGGAGTCGACCAGCATCAGGGCGCCCTCCACTTCGAGCGCGCGGCCCATGCGGGCGTCGGTGAACATCGAGCCGACCACCGCCTTGCCGTTCTTCATGACTTCCCGCGCGAGCCCGAACTCCACCTCCAGCGATACCGCCGATTGCGGCACGGCGCTGGCCGGCTCGTCGGCCACGGGTTTCACGCTCAGCGATCCGGTTGCCGCCAGCTGCACGGGCGGCGGAATGCCTTTGCCCTTGAGCAGGTCGATCCATACCTCCTCGACCTTGGAGGCAATCATCTGGTCGATCTGTTCCTGGCTGTTCACCAGGAACCGCGACCGCCAGAAGGGATGCTCAATCCATGGCCCGCCCACCCTGGCCACGAACATTCCAACTTGAAGCTGCCGGGTCTTGATCCGCTTCAGCATGCCAGCTCCTCGCGTACAGATTGAATAAGGCGTGGTCGCTTAACGGCAGCAAGCCGGAATACTTTAGGGCTGACGGATTCTTTCCGTGCCGCCAACGCCAGCCCCGCCATGCGGGATGGCTATGATTTTGCCCACAATCGGTAGTTTCCAGGAACGGACTTAGCCGGGAAACCGGCGCATCGACGCACGACGCTTCCGGCCCGGGCGCGGCGAGGCCGAACATAAGCCTCACAGGGCAGCAGGGATTACGGTGGATGGATCCGGGGCGAAGCCGCGCGGCTCCACGGAGCCGGCGCTGACGCGGGCACCTCAGCCCTTGCCCTGCCCCTTGCCGGCAGCGGCCTTCCCCCGGGGCCGCCTGACGACACGCGCTGGCGCGGCCTCCGCCTCCCCGGCCTGGGCTGACTTCATGAAGCTGCTTTCGCTGGTGGTCACGCCCACCACCCTGGCGAGCTGCCGGCTTACGCTGACGTAGGCATGGCCCATGCGGGCATCGAAGTACAGCGCGTCGCCGCGCGCCAGGTGCACCTTCTCGCCGTTGTCGAAATGCACCTCGACCTCGCCGGTGAGCACGTAGACAAATTCCTCGCCGGGATGGCGGGCGAAGTCCTCGGGGCCTTCGATGCGGCGCGCATGCACGGTGCCGATCACCGGGCTCATCTGCTTGCCCACCGCCTCGGTGCCAAGAAACTCATAGGAAAACGAAGAGCCCCGGTAGGTCACGCCCTCGCCGGCCCGCGTCACGACGGGCCCCTGGAACGGCGACGTCTTCACGCCCGCGCCGGCGAACATCGAGCCCATATCCATCTGCAGCGCCTTGCCCAGCGCGGCAAAATTCTCGTAGCCCAATGCAAGTTGCCCGCGTTCCGCGCGCGAGATGGTGGTGATGGAAACACCGGAGAGTTCGGCGAGGTGCGCGAGCGTCCAGCCGAAGGCCTTGCGCGCCGTGCGCAGACGCTTGCCAAAGGTCTCGCGGTCGAGCGTGCGCGAGTCGTCGCCAGACTCGTCGCTGTCGTCGCTGCCGCGCCCCGGGGCGATATGTGTTTTCAAGCCTGCGTCCTTTTTTCCGTTGGGCCGGATGCTATCAGACGGCACCGCCGGGTACATCCCATGCTGCTCACTCTAGTGGAAAATTTGCGTATTCGCAATTTGCATATTCGCAAATTCTTGAATACACTCACTCGCATTCCAAAGCACTCGCGTCCTGTCATCCGGGTCGCGGGCCAGGGCGGCCATGGCATCCGGACACTGGCGGCGCTGGGGCAAAACCTGCGCCGCGCTGGCGCCCGCGCTTCCCGCCTCGTCCGGGCTTACCCGAGAACGGGCCCGCGCTGCAGCATCGACCTGAATCGCATCTGTCCTCCAACCGCCCAACCAGGAGTTCACCACCGTGCGTGTCTTCAGTGCCTCCCTCGCCACCGAAACCAACACCTTCGCGCCGATGCCGACGGGCCTCGCTTCCTTCCGGGACCGCGGCTACTTCCCCGCCGGCCAGCATCCCGGCCAGATGACCTTCTTCTCCGGCCCGCTGTGGGCCGCCCGGCTGCGTGGCAAGGAGCGCGGCTGGCAGTTGTCCGAAGGCATGGTGGCCGGCGCGCAGCCCAGCGGCACCACCACCCGCCATGCCTACGAAACCCTGCGCGACGAACTGCTGGCCGACCTGCGCGCGGCACTGCCGGTGGACATGGTGCTGCTCGGCCTGCACGG
Source organism: Cupriavidus sp. 05L310 (assembly GCF_056398185.1). Taxonomy (NCBI): domain Bacteria; kingdom Pseudomonadati; phylum Pseudomonadota; class Betaproteobacteria; order Burkholderiales; family Burkholderiaceae; genus Cupriavidus; species Cupriavidus sp. 05L310. Next base: position 13,559 of record NZ_JBFTOX010000001.1, on the reverse strand, counting down.
CGCGATGGTGGCCGAGGGCTACGACGACTGCGAGGGCGACCTTCTGCAGCGCGTGCGGGCCATGGTCGGGCCCGGCGTGGTGATCGGCGCGGAGCTGGATCCGCACAGCCACCTGACGCCGGAGATGGTGGCGCACGCCGACCTGCTGATCGCCTTCAAGGAATACCCGCACACCGACGTGCTGGAGCGCGCGCTGGAACTGGTCGACCTGTGCGCGGCCAAGGTGGAAGGCAAGGTCCGGCCGGTGGCGTCGGTGGTCGACTGCGAGATGATCGTCACCGTCCATACCTCGCGCGAGCCCGCGCGCGGCTTCGTGGACCGCATCCAGTCGCTGGAAGGCCGGGACGGCGTGCTGTCGGTCTCCATAGCGCACGGCTTCTCCTGGGGCGACGTGCCGGGCATGGGCACCAAGGTGCTGGTCTACACCGATGGCGACCAGGCCAGGGCCGATGCGCTGGCCCGCCAGCTGGCCGATGAGTTGATCGGCATGCGCGAGGCGCTCACGGTGCCCTACCCGGACATCGACACCGCGCTCGACGAGGCGCTGGCCTTCGACGGCGGACCCGTGGTGCTGGCCGATGGCGCCGACAACCCGGGCGGCGGCGCGGCGAGCGACTCCACCTTCATCCTGCGCCGCATGATCGAGCGCGGCATCGGCAACGCGGCGATCGGCCCGATGTGGGACCCGATCGCGGCGCGCATCGCCTTCGACGCCGGCGTCGGCGCGCGGCTGGCGATGCGAATCGGCGGCAAGATCAGCCCTCTCTCGGGCGATCCGCTGGACCTGGACTGCACGGTCAAGGCGCTGCAAGCCGACATGGTCATGACCGGCTTGTCGAACACCCCGGTACAGATGGGCGACTGCGCGCTGGTGGAAGCCAACGGCATCGACATCGTGCTGATCACGCTGCGCAACCAGGCGATGGGCACGGACCTCTTCACACAGCTGGGATGCGACCTTGCCCGCAAGAAGATCATCGTGGTCAAGTCCTCGCAGCATTTCTACGCGTCGTTCTCGAAGGTGGCGAAGCACGTGATCTACGCGGGCGCCCCCGGTGCCGTGACGCTCGATCTCACAACGCTGCCCTACCGCAAGGTTCGCCGTCCCAAGTGGCCGCTCGACAGCGCCGCGGCCTGAGCACCGCCCGCCTGTCTACAACGATAACGACGATAACGACGACAAAGGAGACTCGCAGATGAAACTGAATGCCCCGCTGTCCGCCGCCCTCGCGGCGAGCGCCCTCGCCCTGGCTGGTGCCAGCCTTCCCGTGCTGGCCCAGACCAAGACGCTCAAGGTGGTGGCGCACGCCGACCTGAAGATCCTCGACCCGACCTTTACCACGGCCTACATCACGCGCAACTTCGGCTACATGGTGTACGACACGCTGTTCGCGCAGGATGCAAGCGGCAAGCCGCAGCCCCAGATGGTGGAGAAGTACAGCAGCTCGAAGGACGGCAAGCAGTGGAGCTTCACCTTGCGCCCCGGCCTGAAATTCTCGGATGGCAGCCCCGTCACTGCCGCCGACGCAGTCGCATCGCTGCAGCGCTGGGGCGCGCGCGACAGCCTGGGCCGCGCCATGGGCGATGCCGGCGCGGAGTGGAAGGCCGTCGACGCGCGCAATTTCACGCTGACGCTCAAGGAGCCCTTTGGCATGGTGCTCGACGCGCTGGCCAAGCCCTCGGGATTTCCCCCGGTGATCCTGCCCGAGCGCCTGGCCAGGATGCCAGCCACCGCGCCGCTGCCCGAGGTGATCGGCTCCGGCCCCTTCGTCTTCAAGCGCGACGAATGGGTACCGGGCAACAAGGCGGTATTCGTGCGCAACCCGCACTACGTGGCGCGCAGCGAACCGGCGAGCGGTCTCGCCGGCAGCAAGAAGAGCCAGTTCGAGAGCGTCGAATGGCTCTACCTGCCGGACGCCAACAGCGCCATCGCGGCGCTCAAGCGCGGCGAGGTCGATCTGGTCGAACAGGTGCCGCCCGACTATATCGCCCCGCTGCGTGCCGACACCAGCGTCAAGATCGGCTCGGGCGGCGCCTACCAGGGCGTGCTGGTGATGAACCAGCTCCATCCGCCCTTCAACAACCCGAAGGTACGCCAGGCCTTCCTGCAGGCAGTGAGCCAGGACCGCTTCACCGCGGCCATGGGGTATCCGCTCGATATGCGCATGAACTACTGCGCCACCTATTTCATCTGCGGCGGCGCCAACGATACGTCGGCCGGTGCCGAACCCTACCGCAAGGCCGACCTGGCCCGCGCCAAGCAGTTGCTGGGCGCGGCCGGCTACAAGGGCGAGAAGGTGGTGGTGCTGGTACCGACCGACGTGCCCCAGCTCAACGCCGAAGCCCTGATGGCGGCGCAGACCATGCGCAGCATGGGCATGAACGTGGACATGCAGAACATGGACTGGGCCTCCATCGGCGCGCGCCGCGCCAAGCGCGACGCGCCCGAGGCCGGCGGCTGGAATATGTACGTGACCGTGGCGGGCGAGTTCGATTCGAATTCACCGATCACCAATGCCTACCTCAGCGCCGCTTGCGGCAACAGCCTGCCCGGCTGGCCCTGCGACAAGCCGCTCGACGAGCTGCGCACAGCCTGGATCCGCGAGACCGTGCCGGCCAGGCGCAAGGAACTGCTCGATGCGTTCCAGAAGCGCGCCTATGAGGCCGTGCCCTACGTGAACGCCGGCCAGTACTCGGCGGCCTTCGCGGCGCGCGCCAGCCTCAAGGGCATCGACAAGCTGTGGGCCGGCATGCCCACGGTCTGGATGCTCGACAAGTAAGAAAGAGAACGAAGAACGACCCCACCGAGGAGACACGACGATGGGCTACCTGCTCAGACGCCTGGCCGCGACGCTACCCGTGATGGCGGTGGTAGCCGTGGTGGTATTCCTGCTGATCCACCTGTCGCCGGGCGACCCGGCGGCGCTGATCGCCGGCGACCTCGCGACGGTCGACGACATCGCCAGGCTGCGCGGCGCGCTGGGCCTTGACCAGCCGCTGTGGCGGCAGTTCGCGCTGTGGACCGGCCGGCTTGCCACCGGCGATCTCGGCACCTCGATCTTCACCCAGGTACCGGTGGCCCGGTTGCTGGCGCAGCGCCTGGAGCCCACCGTCTCCATCGCCGCGCTGACGATGCTGCTGACCTTGCTGGTCGCGGTGCCGCTGGGCACGCTGGCGGCCTACCGCGCCGGCAGCTGGATCGACCGGCTGGTGATGCTGTTCGCGGTGCTGGCCTTCTCGCTACCGGTGTTCCTGGTGGGCTACCTGCTGGTTTATGCCTTCGCCATCCAGCTGCCGTGGTTCCCGGTACAGGGCTACGCGCGCTTTGCCGACGGCGCCGGCGAATGGTTGCGCAGCCTGGTGCTGCCCTGCATCAATCTGGCGCTGGTCTATATCGCGCTGGTGACCCGCATGACGCGCGCCACCGTGCTCGAAGTGCTGCACGAGGACTACATCCGCACCGCGCGCGCCAAGGGCCTGGGCGTGCTGCCGGTGCTGGGCCATGCGCTGCGCAACGCGGCGATCCCGATCGCCACCACGATTGGCGTCGGCATCGCGCTGCTGATCGGCGGCGTGGTCGTTACCGAGACCGTGTTCGCCATTCCCGGCGTCGGCCGCCTGGTGGTCGACTCGGTACAGCGTCACGACTACCCGGTGATCCAGAGCGTGCTGCTGATCTCGGCCGGCGTGTACGTGCTGATCAACCTGATGATCGACCTGAGCTACCGGCTGTTCGATCCGCGCATCAAGTACTGAGCGCCTTTCCTCGCCGCGAGACCTGCTGACATGACCACTTCCCTGCCCGTGACCGAAGGCGCCGCCCCCGAAGGGGTGGCCGCCGACGACGCGCCCTTCGTGCTGCCGCGCTGGCACTGGGCGCGCAAGCATCCCACGCTGATCATCGGCGCGCTGCTGCTGATCGCGATCGCCGTGCTCTCCATCGGCGCGCCCTGGATTGCCACCATTGACCCCCAGGACATCGACCCGCTGGCGCGCATGCAGCCGCCCTCGGCCGAGCACTGGTTCGGCACCGACGCGCTGGGCCGCGACGTGTTCAGCCGCGCGGTCTGGGGCGGCCGCGTCTCCATGATCGTCGGCCTCTCGGTCGGCCTGCTCGCGACCGTGCTCGGCGTGCTGCTCGGCCTCACCGCGGGCTTTGTGCGCTGGGCCGATGCCTTCGTGATGCGCGTGATGGACGGCCTGATGGCTATCCCCGGCATCTTGCTGGCGATCGCGCTGATGGCCGTCACGCAGGCCAGCCTGACCGCCGTGATCGTCGCCATCACCATCCCCGAGGTTCCGCGCGTGGTGCGGCTGGTGCGCTCGCTGGCGCTGACCCTGCGCGAGCAGCTCTTCGTCGAGGCGGCGCATGCGGTAGGCACCCGCCTGCCGGTGATCCTGGCGCGCCACGTGGTGCCCAATATGGTGGCGCCCCTGATCGTGCAGGCCACGTTCGTGGCCGCCGCCGCCGTGCTGACCGAAGCGGCACTGTCTTTCCTCGGCGTAGGCGTCCCGGCGCAGACGCCAAGCTGGGGCAACATGATGGCCGAGGGCCGCAACTTCGTGGCCGTGGCCTTCCACATCATCCTGTACCCCGGCATCCTGCTGGCCGCGACGGTGCTGGCGATCAACCTGCTGGGCGACGGCTTGCGCGATGCGCTCGATCCGCGCCTGGCGCGGCAACTCTGAACCAGGGAGCGCATTCATGACGATGACGATGTCCCGCGCCGCCATGGCCACCGGCGAGCCGCTGCTCGAAGTCGACGAGCTTTACACCCATTTCGATACGCTCACCGGCCCCGCCCGCTCGGTCGACGGCGTCTCCTACACGGTATGCGCCGGCCAGACCCTTGGCGTGGTTGGCGAGTCGGGCTGCGGCAAGAGCGTGACGGCACTGTCGGTCATGCGGCTGCTGCCGACGCCGCCGGCGCGCATCCGCGGCGCCGTGCGGCTGCGCGGCACCGACCTGCTGCAGATCAGCGAGCGCGAGATGCGCCGCATCCGCGGCAACCGCATCTCGATGATCTTCCAGGAGCCGATGACCTCGCTGAACCCGGTGCTCACGATCGGCCGCCAGATCGCCGAGACGGTGCGCCTGCATCAGGGTGCAAGCCGTGCCGGCGCGATGCGGCGCGCGGTGGAAATGCTGCGCCTGGTGCAGATCCCCGAGCCCGAGCGCCGCGTCAACGAGTATCCGCACCAGCTGTCCGGCGGCATGCGGCAGCGCGTGATGATCGCGCTGGCGCTGGCCTGCAACCCCGAAGTGCTGATCGCCGACGAGCCCACCACCGCGCTCGACGTGACCATCCAGGCCCAGATCCTGGACCTGATCCGCCGCCTGCAGAAAGAGCTTGGCATGGGCGTGGTGATGATCACGCACGACCTCGGCGTGGTGGCGGAGTGCTGCGACCGGGTGATCGTGATGTACGCCGGGCGCAAGGTCGAGGAAGCCGATGTCACCGACCTGTTCGACCGCCCGCTGCACCCCTATACCCGCGCGCTGATGGCCTCGATGCCCTCGATGAATACCAGCAGCCAGCGCCTGGCCGAAATCCCCGGCCTGGTGCCATCGCCCCAGGAAGCGCGCCGGGGCTGCGCCTTCGCGGCGCGCTGCCCGCATGCCGACACGCGCTGCGCGCGCGAGATCCCGCAACTCACGCGCCACGGCGCAGACCATGCGGTGGCCTGCTTCGCGGTCGAGGAAGGCCGTATCGAATGCAACCAGCAAGCCCGGGAAGCCCAGGAAGCCATCGCATGAGCACCAACTCCGCAACGCCATCGCCCCTGCTCAAGGTCGACCGGCTCAAAAAGCACTACGTCGCGCCGCAGCGCTGGCTGGCGCCGCGCAAGCCGCCCATCCAGGCGGTGGATGGCGTGTCCTTCACCGTCGAGCGCGGCGAAACGCTCTCGCTGGTCGGCGAATCCGGCTGCGGCAAGACCACCACCGCCAAGTCGGTGCTGCGCCTGATCGAGCCTACCTCGGGCTCGGTGCAGCTCGACGGCGAGGAACTGGTGGGCCTGCCGGCCAGCGCCATGCGGCTGCGCCGGCGCGACCTGCAGATCATCTTCCAGGATCCCTATGCCTCGCTAAGCCCGCGCCTGACAGCCGGCGAGATCGTCAGCGAGCCGCTGCGCAATTTCGGCGTGCAGTCGCGCGCCGAGCGCAGCGAACGCGTGCAGTGGCTGTTCGGCAAGGTCGGCCTGCGGCCGGAGGCCGCGAAGAAATTCCCGCACGAATTCTCGGGCGGCCAGCGGCAGCGGCTGGGCATCGCACGCGCGCTCGCGCTCAACCCCAAGCTGATCGTCTGCGACGAACCGGTGTCGGCGCTCGACGTCTCGGTGCAGGCGCAGGTGGTCAACCTGCTGATGGACCTGCAGGCCGAGTTCGGCATCGCCTACCTGTTCGTCGCGCATGACCTGGCGGTGGTGCGCCACATCAGCCACCGGGTCGCCGTGATGTACCTGGGCCAGATCGTCGAACTGGCCGGCCGCGACACCTTGTTCTCCGCACCGCGCCACCCGTACACCGAGATCCTGCTGTCCGCGGTGCCAGTGCCCGATCCGCGCACGCCGGCCCGGCGCCTGCTACTGCAAGGCGACCCGCCGAGCCCGGCCAACCCGCCAGCGGGCTGCCGCTTTCACACACGCTGCCCGCTGGCGCAAGCCGTATGCAAGGAACAGGCGCCCGCCCTCACCGAACGGCCATCCGCCGGCGGTGGGCATCAGGTGGCCTGCCATTTCCGCTGACCGACTCGCTGCAGACCAAAATGAGGAATCCGATGTCCGATCCCAATTCCACGCACTACGACCTGCTGATCGCTGGCGGCACGGTGATCGACGGCAGCAAGGCACCCCGCTTCAGCGCCGATATCGGCGTGCGCGGCGGCCGCATCGCGGCGATCGGCAACCTGACCGGGCACACGGCCGACCGGACGCTGGACGCGGCGGGCCAGATCGTCGCGCCCGGCTTCATCGATGCGCACACGCACGATGACCAGGCCGTGCTGTCGCAGGCCACCATGCCCTTCAAGATCTCGCAGGGCGTAACGACCGTGATTGCCGGCAATTGCGGCATCAGTGCCGCCCCGTTGCGCGCCGACATGGACCTGCCCATGCCGCTGAGCCTGATCGACTCGCCGGCCGAGGGCCGCTTCACCACCTTCGCGGCTTATCTCGACGCGTTGCGCGCCACGCCAAGCTCCGTCAACGTGGCGGCGATGGTCGGGCATTCGACCCTGCGCGCGGTCACCATGCCAGCGCTCGACCGGCCCGCCAATGCCGAGGAAATTGCTGCCATGCGGGCACTGGTCGAGGAAGCCATGCAGGCCGGCGCGATCGGCCTGTCGACCGGCACCTTCTACCCGCCCGCCGCCAAGGCGACGACCGAGGAGATCATCGAGGTCTGCCGGCCGCTCAGCGCGCGCAAGGCGCTATACGTGACGCATATGCGCGACGAGTCCGACCATGTCATGCAGTCGCTGGAAGAAACCTTCCGCATCGGCCGCGAGCTCGACGTGCCGGTGGTGGTGTCGCACCACAAGGTGCAGAACACGGCAAATTTCGGCAAGAGCCAGGTCACGCTGCCATTCATCCGTGAAACCATGAAGCACCAGTGCGTCTCGCTCGACTGCTACCCGTACACGGCCGGCTCCACCATGATCCGCACCGACCGCGGCATGCTCGAAGGCCGGGTGCTGATCTCCGCCAGCCAGCCGCACCCCGAATGCGCGGGCCGCGATCTCGACGACATTGCCAGGGAATGGGGCGTGCCCAAGGACGAGGCCGCGCGCCGCCTGCAGCCCGGCAGCGCGGTCTACTTCCTGATGGACGAGAACGATGTCCAGCGCATCCTCGCGTTCGACGAAACCATGATCGGCTCCGACGGCATTCCTGTCGGCGAAAGCCCGCATCCGCGCCTGTGGGGCACCTTCCCGCGCGTACTCGGCCACTACTGCCGCGAGATCGGGCTGTTCCCGCTAGAGACGGCGGTGTGGAAGATGACCGGGCTGACGGCGCGCAACTTCGGCCTGCATCAACGCGGCACGCTGGAGGTGGGCCACCATGCCGATATCGTCGTCTTCGATGCCGCGAACGTGCGCGATGCCGCCAGCTACGAAACCCCTGCCCGACCGGCCGAAGGCATCGACACCGTGATCGTCAACGGTGCCATTACGTGGCGGCACGGCGCGCACAGCGGGGCGCGCAACGGGCAGGTGATCACACGGCAAGCCACGCCATAACGCGGGAAACGTGCCGCTTGCTTACGGACCGCCGCCACCGCCTTGATCTCGGCCACGAGTTCCGGGCGTTGCGGCTTAGCGACGCACATGCCGGCTGGCGCATACGGGACCTGAGGCGCATGAGGCGCATGCGAACCCGCTATGCCCACCGGTGCCGGCGCCGCACCCCGCCATCACCCTCGGGCCCACTTGTCAACCCGCCCAAATATCCGGCCAGCGCCCTCGGGCATTCGGCCCAAGGACCGGCAGCACGGCTACAATGGCGCGCCACACGCTTGCCGTTCACACCATGTCCACAACGTACACGCTTGTCGGAATTGCGCGCGCCAAGGCTCACCGCCGTGAAGTCCTGGTTGCCAAGCTGGCCGCGCTGCGCCTGCGCGGCGCCATGGAACCCGGTTGCCTGCGCTACCACGTGGGAGAAGACGCCGAGGATGCCGAGGTGTTTGTGCTTTATATGGAGTGGAATTCCAGGCACGCGCTGGAATCGCATCTCAACAGCGAATATGTGCGTGATTTTCACGACACCCGGCAGGAATTTCTTGAGGGTGACATCAATTTCCGGTGGCTGAACGCTGCCTGACGGCCGCCCAAGGGCCGCCATCCCGAAGTGGCCCAAAACCCGCTTTTCCGGCCGAAGCCGAACCCGTCGGCCATCCGGTTTTTCCGGCACGGCTTGTTATTCCCCCAACGCCGATCTATCACTTTGAGTGACGCTCCAGCGCATCCGGAGCGCATCACCCGGAGTACATCATGGACGTCAGGGATGGTTTCGTCGGCACCATCGGCCACACGCCGCTGATCCGGCTGGCAGGACTGAGCGCGGAGACTGGCTGCGAAATCCTGGGCAAGGCGGAATTCCTCAATCCGGGCGGTTCGGTCAAGGACCGCGCGGCGCTCTTCATCATCCGCGATGCGGAACGGCGCGGCGTGCTCAAGCCCGGCGGCACGGTGGTGGAAGGCACCGCCGGCAATACCGGCATCGGCCTGGCCCATATCTGCTCCGCGCGCGGCTATCGATGCATCGTGGTGATCCCAGACACCCAGTCCCCGGAAAAAATGGACCGCCTGCGGCTGCTCGGCGCCGAGGTGCGCCCGGTGCCCGCGGCGCCCTATGCCGACCCCAACAACTACCAGAAGGTGGCCGGGCGCCTGGCCCAGGAGACGGAAAACGCCATCTGGGCGAACCAGTTCGACAACCTGGCCAACCGCCAGGCGCATTACGAAACCACCGGCCCGGAAATCTGGCATGACACCGCCGGCAAGGTCGATGCCTTTGTCTGTTCCACCGGCACGGGCGGCACGCTGGCCGGCGTCGCGCGTTTCCTGAAGGAGAAGGAGCGCAACCCGCCCGTGCGCATCGTGCTGGCCGATCCGCACGGCAGCGGGCTGTATCACTTCGTCAAGCACCGCGAGGTCAAGGCCGAGGGCAACTCCATCACCGAGGGCATCGGCTCCAGCCGGGTCACCGCCAACCTGGCGGACACGCCGATCGACGATGCGGTCCGGATCGACGACCGGTCCTGCGTCGACACGGTTTACCGGCTGCTGCGCGAGGAAGGCTTATGGCTGGGCGGTTCGTCCGGCATCAACGTGGCGGCGGCGGCGTGGCTGGCCCGCGAGATGGGGCCCGGCCACACCATCGTTACGCTGCTGTGCGACCGCGGCGACCTGTATGCCGGGCGCCTGTTCAATGCGGACTGGCTGGCGGCCAAGGGGCTGACGCCGCAGCCCCTCGTGGCACGGCACTGAGCCCTGGCATGGCTACGGCGCCTCTTTCAGGCGCCGCCACAGGGTAGTGGCGCTGATGCCCAACTGATGACAGGCGGCAGCGCGGTTGCCCCCGCATTCCGCCAGCACGCGCCGTATATGCTCTGCCTGGCTCGCGCGGGCCACGCCCGCGAGCGAGCCGGCCCCGGCCGCATCGTCCGCCGCCCCGGCCGCCGCGCGCCGCAAGCCGCCGGCCAGCGGCGCAGGATCGCCCTGCGGCTCCGTGCCAAACAACTCCGGCGCGGCCGCCTGCAATTCATCGAGCAAATCCCGGGGCGCCAGCTCGCGCCCCGCCACCAGCACGGCAATGCGCTCGGTCACGTTTTCCAGCTCGCGGATATTGCCCGGCCAGGCATAGCCCGCCAGCCTTGCCCGCACCGCTTGCGGCAGCGGCTGCGGCGCCGGCTGCCCCAGGCGTTCCTGGGCACGGCGGTACAGCAGTTCCGCCAGTTCGGGCAGGTCGCCGGCGCGCTCGCGCAGCGGCGGCATCTCGATGCGCAGGATATTGAGGCGGTAGTAGAGATCCTGGCGGAAGCTGCCCTGCCGGACCAGTTCGCCCAGGTTGCGGTGCGTGGCGGCGATCACCCGCACATTGACCGGCACCGCGTCCAGGCCGCCGATCGGCAGCACCTGCTTTTCCTGCAGCACGCGCAGCAAGCGGGTCTGCAGCGCGGGCGGCATATCGCCCACTTCATCCAGGAACAGCGTGCCGTTGTGGGCGGATTCGAACAGGCCCGCCTTGCCGCCGCGGCGCGCGCCGGTAAAGGCGCCTTCTTCGTAACCGAACAGTTCGCTTTCCAGCAGGGTTTCGGGGAACGCGGCGCAATTGACCGCGACGAAGGGAAACGCCCGGCGCGGGCTGGCGTCGTGCATGCCCTGCGCCAGCACTTCCTTGCCGGTGCCGCTTTCGCCGCCCACCAGCACGGTGGAATCCACCGCCGCATAGCGACGCGCCAGTTCGCGCAGGTGATGCATGGCGGGGGAAGCGCCGGCGAGATCATCAAGGCTGTAGCGCACCCCGGCCGGCCGGGCGCGGCTGCGCGAGCGCAGGTTGCGGTCGACCCGGTGGATGGCATTGGCGTCCTGCAAGGTCAGCACCGCGCCGGCGGTGCCGTTCTCGGTCACGATGGGGATGCGGTTGACCACCACCATCTTGTCGCCGAGCTTGTGGATGGCTTCCAGCTCCTTGCTGCCGCTTTGCATCACGCCGTCGAGCGACAGCGCCGGAGCCAGCGTTTGCAGCTTGCGGCCCAGGGCGGCGGCCGGCGCCGTGCCGAGAAAGCGCTCCATGGCCGGGTTGTAGGTCTGGATGCGCCCTTCCGCGTCGACCGCGGCCACGCCTTCGTTGAGGTGAGCCAGGATGGTGTTCACGTAGTCGCGCCGGCCCGACTCGATGCGGCGCAGGCGGGCCGCTTCAATCACATCCTCCAGCGCGCCCCGCACCGAATTGCCGGAGTACAGGAACACGCCGATCAGGCCGATCTTGTCCGCCAGGTCGGTCACCATGCCGGGCCCCACCACCACCTTCACGCCCTCCTGCTTGAGGGCCTTCACGCGGGCGGCGGCATCGTCCTCGGTCAGGTACGTGTAGGCCGGGATCGACAGCGAGAAAGTCCGCACGAATTCGTCCACCTCCGGATAGGTAGCCGCGTGCGTCACCAGCGCCACCTTCGGCGAGATGCGCCGCGCCGTCGCCAGCGCGCTCATCACATCGAAGCCAGTCACCTTGACCAGCACCACGGGCACATCGACATGCTGGCGCAGGTAGGCGCCGTTGGAGCCACCCGCCACCACGGCATCGAGCCGGCCCTCGCGCGCTTCGCGTGCGACGGCGCTGGCGGCGGCCGCGTAGCCCTTGCCGACGATGCGGAATTCCGCCTGGGCGGCATAGCCGGGGATCAGGTCGGCAAAGGCGCGCGACAGGCGGCTGATGCCGATGGCCCAGATGCGGGGGCGCGCGGCATTGCCGGTGCCGGCGGCGTTGATCGGAGCGGGAAGGCCAATCGTCATGGGAGCGGAAAAAACAGTGCTCTTGCCAGTAGCAAGCTAATCTTGAGATTGTGCGCGCAGGCAACGTGCATTTCAATATTGAAATGCAATCCTTTCAAATCTGAAATTTCACGCACGTACCGGTTTCATCGCAATGACTCGCGGCAAATGGCTGCGGATCGCCGCCAGGCCAAGCCTGACAACGGCTGATGCCTTGCACGGCGGTCGCAGCGATTCCCCGGGGCAAGTAGCCGGGCACGCCTGGCACACCCCTTGCGCTAATAGCCCGTCCACTCCCAAAGCGAACATCATGACCTTCTCCACTTCCGACCTCGCCCGCTCCGCCGGCGCCCGCTTCCGCCAGGCCCTGGCCGATGAGCACCCCCTGCAGGTCGTCGGCACCATCAATGCCAACCATGCGCTGCTGGCCAAGCGCGCAGGCTACCGCGCCATCTACCTGTCGGGCGGCGGCGTGGCCGCGGGTTCGCTGGGCCTGCCTGACCTGGGCATCTCCAACCTGGACGACGTGCTGACCGACGTCCGCCGCATCACCGACGTGTGCGACCTGCCGCTGCTGGTGGACGTGGACACCGGTTTCGGCGCATCGGCCTTCAACGTGGCCCGCACCACCAAGTCGTTGATCAAGTTCGGCGCGGGCGCGATGCATATCGAAGACCAGGTCGGCGCCAAGCGCTGCGGCCACCGTCCGGGCAAGGAAATCGTCTCGCAAGGCGAGATGGTGGACCGCATCAAGGCCGCGGTCGATGCCCGCACCGATGAGAACTTTGTCATCATGGCGCGCACCGACGCGCTGGCCGTGGAAGGCCTGGACAAGGCCATCGAGCGGGCCGTGGCCTGCGTGGAAGCCGGCGCCGACGCCATCTTCCCCGAAGCCATGACCGACCTGGCCATGTACCGCAAGTTCGTCGACGCCGTGAAGGTGCCGGTGCTGGCCAACATCACCGAATTTGGCGCTACGCCGCTGTTCACCACCGGGGAACTGGGTGGTGCCGGTGTGTCGATGGTCCTCTACCCGCTGTCGGCCTTCCGCGCCATGAACAAGGCGGCCGAAAACGTGTACGCTGCAATCCGCCGCGACGGCACGCAGCAAAATGTGGTCGATACCATGCAGACGCGCGCCGAGCTGTACGAGAGCATTGGCTATCACGACTTCGAACAAAAACTGGATGCCCTGTTTGCCCAGGGCAAGGCCAAGTAAGCACAACTGCACAGCAGTACGATCGTAAGCAACATCAGTCAGCACAGCATTCCCCAAGGAGACTCCCCCATGTCCGAAGCGCAACCGCTCGCCGCCCCGAAGCCGAAGAAATCCGTCGCCCTGTCGGGCGTGACCGCCGGCAATACCGCGCTGTGTTCGGTCGGCCGTACCGGCAACGACCTGCACTACCGCGGCTACGACATCATCGACATCGCCGAGACCTGCGAGTTCGAAGAGATCGCCCACCTGCTGGTGCACGGCAAGCTCCCCACCCGCGCCGAACTCACCGCCTACAAGGCCAAGCTCAAGGCCCTGCGCGGCCTGCCCGCCAACGTCAAGGC